>NZ_CP169638.1:2085000-2393750 GCF_042134605.1 Flagellimonas alginilytica
GGTAGTGATATTATGATACCGATGGCTATACCAAGTTTTGGCGGAATGTTAATAGCATTAATTACACTGTTTGTAGTACCTGTACTGTACAGTTGGAAGGAAGAATTTCTAGTAAAAAGAATTAAAGAATAAGTAGATGAAAAAAGTAATCTTTTTAATATTAGGATTGTTAGTTGTAGGTGTTACCAAAGCACAGCAATTAGAGACTTATATTCTAGAAGCCGAAAAGAACAATCCAGAAATTCAGGCTTTTGAGCTCAAGTACAACATTGCTTCTGAAAAGGTGAATGAGGTAAACTTTCTTCCAAACACCGAAGTGAGTGCCGGCTACTTTGTAAGCGAACCTGAAACCAGAACTGGAGCACAAGAGGTACGATTATCGGTAAAACAAATGTTACCCTGGTTTGGTACCATAACAGCAAGAGAAAACTACGCAGGCTCTCTTGCCGATGCACAATATGAAGATTTAGTTATAGCTAAACGAAGGCTGGCATTATCAGTTTCCCAATCCTATTACAAGTTATACGCAATAAGGGCAAAACAACGCGTTTTAGATGAGAATATTGAGCTTTTGGAAACCTATGAACGGTTGGCTTTAACATCTGTAGAAGTAGGTAATGCATCTGCGGTAGATGTGCTTCGTTTGCAAATAAGGCAAAACGAGTTGGAACAACGCAAAGAAGTACTGGAACAGGATTATCTGGCGGAACAATCACTCTTCAATAATCTGTTGAACAGAGATGAGACTATTGCTGTGGAGGTCTTTGATACCCTTTCATTACCAGAGCAAGACCCAATTTTGGAAAGAGGTAAATTGGAATTACATCCGGAGCTCATCAAATATGATAAGCTATATGAATCCGTCGATAAATCCGAGATTTTAAATCAAAAAGAATCAGCACCGAACCTCGGTTTTGGATTGGACTATGTAACCGTTGCCGAAAGGCCCAATATGGATTTCAGTGATAATGGTAAGGATATAGTAATGCCAATGGTATCCTTATCCATACCCATCTTTAATAATAAATATAAATCAAGAACCCGGCAGAATAAATTAAAGCAACAGGAAATCACTGCACAGAAAGATGAGCGCAGAAATAGGTTGGAAACCTTACTTGAACAGGCAGTAAATAACCGTGTTTCATCTAGGATTAGTTTCAATACACAAACAAAGAATATAAAGAAAGCTAATGATGGTGAAGAAATTTTAATCAAAAGTTATGAAACCGGAACTATCGATTTTAACGATGTGCTGGATATACAAGAGTTGCAATTGAAGTTTCAAATCAATCAGATTGAATCTATCAAAAACTATTATATCCAATCCACAATAATCAATTATTTAAGCAATTAATTATGAAGATATTAAAAACATTCACATTATTATTAATTACCACTTCAGTTTTCGCTCAGGTAGGAACAAACGGGCAAGATAGAAAAGAAGAAGGACGAATTATAAAGGAATATAACCTTACCATTGAAGAAAATAAAATGACACTTGGTGGTGTTACTGCCAATGCAATGACCTTAAACGGTGGTATTCCTGGTCCTGTTTTAGAATTTAATGAGGGAGACCTTGCCATTATTAACGTCACCAACAAAATGGACGAAGAAACCTCTGTGCATTGGCACGGATTGATACTTCCCAATTTTTACGATGGCGTACCCTATTTAACCACACCGCCTATTGAACCAGGAACAACTTTCCAATATAGAATCCCAATCAACCAATCGGGTACATATTGGTATCATTCCCATACAATGCTACAAGAGCAGAAAGGTGTTTACGGGTCTATCATCATTCACCCAAAAGAGAAAAACTTGGAATATGATAAAGATTTGGTCGTGGTATTATCAGATTGGACGAATGAAAAGCCAATGAACGTTCTGCGAAACCTTAAAAGAGGTAACGAGTGGTATCAAGTTAAAAAAGGAACTGCGGTACCATTGAGCAGGGTTATTTCAGAAGGTGCTCTTGGTGCCCAGCTTAAATTTTGGAGAGACCGTATGGAGGGCGCTGATATTGCCGATATTTATTACCCCGCATTCTTGTCCAACGGTAAAAAATTGGCGGAGTATCCAGAATTTAAAGCAGGCGAAAAAGTGCGTCTTCGCTTTATTAACGCATCGGCCTCAACTTATTATTGGCTGGATTTTGGGGAAGGAAACCCAATGGTGGTATCTAGTGACGGCATTGATGTACAGCCCGTATCTAAAAGCCGGTTTCTATTTGGTATAGCTGAAACATATGATGTTATTGTAACAATTCCCAAAGGCACATTAGAAATTACCGCAACAGCCCAAGATGGCTCTGGTCATACCTCTGTACAATTAGGTAGTGGCACCCTTTATCCAGCCAAAAGAATAGACAGACCTGATAAAGTAGAGATGATGAAACAAATGGGAAAAATGGATATGAAAATGGGAGCCCCTGCAATGGTAGGTAACAAAAAGAAGAATACACCTGAAGTTTTAATGCAGAAGTATGGAATGAAGATGGATATGAAAGATGGCCAGATGAAAACTGGAATGCACGATAAAATGTCAATGAACGATGGTAAAATGGGTAATCAAAAAGATATGAAAGCAAATGACCATATGGGTCACGATATGCAAATGATGCAGAAGGATACGGCCTCTTTTGATTATAGCGCACGGAAAACCTACTTCAACTACGACTTTTTAAAGGCAAAGAAAAATACCACATTCAAAGCTGATTTGCCTGTAAACGATATTCTGTTGAACCTTACCGGAAATATGCAACGTTACGTATGGAGTATGAACGGTGTACCACTTTCAGAGACCGATAAAATAAAAATCAAAAGTGGAGAAGTAACCCGAATAACACTCAACAACTTAACGATGATGCACCACCCAATGCATTTGCACGGTCATTATTTTAGGGTCATCAATGAAAATGGGGAACGTTCACCATTAAAGCATACCGTCAATGTACCGCCAATGCAGAAAGTGGTTATAGAGTTCTACAATGAAGAGTACGGTGATTGGTTCTTTCATTGTCACGTCCTATATCATATGATGGGTGGTATGGCAAGGGTGTTTAGTTATGATACCCCAAGGGATAAAAGAATGGAAGATTTTCCCGTTCAAAAACTCATCGATGAAACAGACCATTATTATTCTTGGGGATTGGTTCGTGCAGGCTCAAACTTTAACGAACTCTTTTTAACATCCAGCAACATCCGCAATGAATTTGGATTGAGAGCAGAATTCGATTATGACAAAAACCTTGAGGCGGAAGTAAATTACAATAGGTACCTAAATGACTGGGTACGTCTCTATGTAGGTGTAAACACCGAAACGGAAATACCTGATTCCTTTGATGAGTTAAATACTGTTGGTCTTATTGGGGTAAAATACTTTACGCCCTACAGGTTCAATGTAGATGTGAGTATGGACCATCAACTACGCCCAAGGGTACGCCTGGATAGGGAGCTATTGATTTTTCCTAGGATTTTTCTGGAAGGCGAATACGAATACAGAGCAGACTTTGGATGGGTCAATGATTTAGGAGATAGCTCTTATGAGAGCGAAACACAATGGTTGGTAGGTCTTTCGTACATCCTCTCTAGAAATTTTTCAATACAAGGAAACTATAACAATCGATACGGCTGGGGTGGCGGTCTATTAGCACGATTTTAAAAATGGCAGAGTATAAAAAAAATAGTCTCAGTTTAACAGGTGCGGTATCGTTAGGTACAGGTGTGATGATAGGTGCCGGAATATTTGCATTATTGGGTCAGGTAGCCGAATTATCTGGGCAATGGTTCCCATATGCATTTTTGATAGGAGCCATTATTTCAGGATTCAGTGCCTACACGTATGTTAAGATGTCCAATGCCTACCCTTCAGCGGGAGGAATTGCTATGTATTTAAAAAAGATATATGGTAAAAGTGCATTGACTGCCTCAGGAGCTTTATTAATGGCTCTTTCAATGATAATCAATGAAAGTTTGGTAGCCCGAACCTTTGGTTCGTACACATTGCAGTTATTTGATGTAGGGGAAAATAGTGTATGGGTGCCCATTTTAGGGGTAATACTATTGGTAATTGCTTTTCTAATTAATATCTCTGGTAATAATATCATAGGAAAGTCTTCTTTGGTAATGGCAATCCTTAAAATTGGTGGTATAGCCATATTTGCCATTGGTGGACTTTGGGCAGCAGGATTCTCGTTTTCAGAAATTGTTCCTTCAGAAAACCTAACTGAATATCCGTTAACCAACTACTTAGGTGCTCTGGCATTATCAATTTTAGCTTATAAAGGTTTTACCACAATTACCAATAGTGGTGGTGAAATTATCAATCCTAATAAAAATGTAGGTCGAGCTATCATTATTTCATTGCTTATTTGTACGGTCGTATATATGTTGGTGGCCTTTGCAGTCTCATCTAACCTTTCTATTGATGAAATAATAAAAGCTAAAGACTATTCCTTGGCGGAAGCATCTAGACCTGCTTTTGGAAAGTATGGACTCTGGTTTACAGTCGGTATCGCTATCGTGTCAACAATTTCAGGGGTTATTGCCAGTATTTTTGCTGTTTCGAGAATGACGGCAATGTTGACCGAAAAAGAACTGATACCTCATAAGCATTTCGGGATGCCAGGTCGGTTACAAAAGCATATGCTGGTGTATACGGTTGTCTTAGCATTAGCACTTACCATTTTATTTGACCTAACAAGAATTGCCTCATTGGGAGCAATATTTTACTTAATAATGGATATCGGAATTCATTGGGGCGTACTAAGAAACTTAAGGCAAGATGTAGATGCTAAACCGGCAATATTGATAACTGCAATTTTTCTCGATGTAGTCGTTCTCGGAGCTTTTTTATGGATAAAAGCGAGTAGTGACATTTTAGTTGTGGTTGTTGCAGCAATATTGATGGTGTTAATCTATTTCGGCGAGAAATTGTTTTTAAAAACTAATACTACCTAATGATAGCAAAAAAAATGAAGTAATAATTAATTCAAAAATAAATAGAAATATGAGCTACTACTTTAATAAGACAATCAATGGAACCTTTGAAGGGATTATTGATAAAGTTACACAAAAATTAAAAGAAGAAGGTTTTGGAATACTCACAGAAATTGACGTATCAGAAACCCTGAAGAATAAATTAGACGTGAACTTTAAGAAGTATAAGATTTTGGGAGCGTGCAATCCACCCTATGCCCATAAAGCGTTACAAGCTGAGGATAAGATTGGAACGATGCTACCCTGTAATGTTATAGTTCAGGAAATTGAAGCAGGAGTTTTTGAAGTTGCTGCAGTAAATCCTATGGCATCTATGCAGGCTGTAGAGAATGAAGATTTAGAGAAAATTGCGGACGAGATTTCGGCAATGTTGGAAAACGTCATTGAAAAGCTATAGAACACTAAAAATAAATACAAACATAAATCAAAAACAAAATGAGCAAATTAAAATTAGTAATAGGAGTAGTTGCAATAGCATTTGTAACCCTAACAGCAGCGTCTTGTAAAGATGCCAAAACAGAGAAAAATAATTCTACTGACCATCATTCAGAAATGAATGCTAATGGTGACCATTCAAAAATGAATCACGACAATAGTGATGGTCACCACGATGGAGAGAAAAAGGAAATGGCAATGAGTGGAGATGGCAATCCACAAGCAGTCTTAAATGACTACTTCAACTTAAAAGATGCCTTGGTAGGAGATGATAATGCCAAAGCCAAAGAGCTGGGAGCAATCCTTGCAACATCCTTAGGCAAGCTTGATATTTCAAAATATACGGGTGCCCAGCAATCAGATTTAAGGGACATTGTTGAGGATGCGGTAGAACACGCAGAGCATATATCAGAAAGTGATATCGCACACCAGCGAGAGCATTTCAAAATATTGAGTAAGGATATGACCGATATGGTGGCAATCACAGGAACTGAGAACACACTATATCAACAATTCTGTCCAATGTACGATGGGGGTAGCGCTTGGTTGAGTATGAGTGAGGATATCAAAAATCCATACTACGGAAGCAAAATGTTAACCTGCGGAAAAGTTCAAAAAGAAATCAATTAAATGAAGGCTGTAAAAATCATAGCAATAGTATTGTTGGTTGCCTTTGTGGTCATACAGTTTATTCCTGTAGACCGCAATCAAAGCGACAGTGTCCCAAAAACCGACTTTATGTTGGTGAATGATGTCCCAAGTGATATCAAGGACAAGTTGCGGGTCTCTTGTTATGATTGCCATAGTAACAATACACAATACCCTTGGTACAACAAGGTGCAACCTGTGGCTTGGTTTCTTGAAGGACATATAAAAGAAGGAAAATCAGAGCTAAATTTTAACGAGTGGGATGCTCTATCAAACCGTAGAAAAGCCAGTAAGCTAAGGTCCATCATTAAACAAATTGAAAGTGGTGAGATGCCTTTAGCTTCTTACACCTTAATTCACAAGGATGCCATTTTTTCAGAAGAAGAAACTAAGCAGGTTGTTAAGTATATGGAAAATTTAAAAGATAGTTTATAAATAAAAAAAACAGATAAGATGAAAAATTTAAAAATGAATATAGCAGTGATGCTATTGTTAGCAGTTTCTTTTACCAACGCACAGGAAAAAGAAAAAATGGGTCACAAACATCATCACGATAAAATGATGAATATGAAGAGTGATTTAAAGTCCGAAGCGATTTTAAGTGATTATTTCAATCTAAAAGACGCATTGGTAGCGGATGATTCAAAGAAAGCAGCTGCGACAGGTACTAAATTGGCGGCTTCACTAAAAGCATTTGATACGTCAAATTATACCGAAGAGGAGCAAAAAGAATTGACTGATATTATTGACGATGCTATGGAGCACGCAGAGCATATTGCAAAAAGCGATATTGGTCATCAAAGAGAGCATTTTAAAACATTAAGTAAGGATATAACGGATATGGTGGCTATCACAGGTTCAAAGAATATGCTTTACCAGCAGTTTTGCCCAATGTATGATAAAGGCAGTGCTTGGTTGAGTGCAAATGAAGAAGTTAGAAACCCATACTATGGAAGCCGAATGCTAAAATGTGGTAAAGTACAAAAGACTATTCAATAGAAACTCTATAGGGACCATTCTATCATACTGGTTTGTTAGTTAACAGTAGATAGGAAGGTATTATTAGACTTCGGAATAGCAAAAGTCCTGTCGTGGGAAGGAAAATGTTGATGGTTAGTGTTAGTTCCTTCCCGTGTCAGGCACAAGATTTTTGAAAAAGAAAGGTTGATTTGGTTAATAGCAGCCTGCATAAGGGAGAGGGAATAAATCCCCCTAGATTACTAGTATCTCTCTTCCTATGTCAGGCAAAATAAAAAGTGAAAAAGAGAACTCATAGAAAAGTACTGGATTATGGAAGTAATGCCTGTTTTTTTGATTGATGGATAGAGTTTGACTCTCATAATCACGTGTTAACCGTGTGGATTTAAGTACAACATAAGGTTTTAAAACTATGAAAGATTGTTGCAAAGACGGATGCCATCAAAAAGCAGAAAAATCTATTATTAAAAAATGGTTCAACTATTTAATCTATGTAATACTGTTAATAATAATTGGTGGTGCA
The DNA here is from genome assembly GCF_042134605.1 of Flagellimonas alginilytica. GTDB lineage: Bacteria > Bacteroidota > Bacteroidia > Flavobacteriales > Flavobacteriaceae > Flagellimonas > Flagellimonas alginolytica. The sequence continues at coordinate 2,092,585 of NZ_CP169638.1, forward strand.
TTAGTACTTCAATTATTTGATTAAAGGATTAATAAAAGTGAATAAGGAAGATATGGCAAAAACACCTGAAAGTACTAGTTTTTATGAGCAGCTCTTTAAAAAAGTATTGTTCACCACAAGCGTAGTTGTTGTTTTGTCATTAAGCTATGTATTATGGGTTAATGAAAACCCCGACAGCTTGTTTCTACCAGTGTTGGTAGTTGGGTTGGCCTTTGTCAAAACGATTTTTATTGTTAGGCTCACTTTTCTACAGTTAAGTAAAATAATAGGAGAAAGCCATCAGCTTACACACGTTCTAACATTATTTGCAGTGTTAATTGTTTTGATAATCCTATCATTTTCAGCAGATTATTTAGCATTGTACGTATTGAATTCAGAAAATTTTAAGTCAGCAACATCAATTAATGGTTCATTCCTTCTAGAATTTTTTGAATTTACATATTTCAGTCTAATCACTTTTTCATCCGTTGGCTTTGGTGATATAGTGCCTTTAACTATTTCTGGTAAACTCTTGGTAATTATGGAAGTTTTCTTGAGCTTTTTTGTTTTGGTTTTTGGTATTGCCAATATTAATAGAATACACGTTGACAAATAACCCGTTTAATAACTATAATTATGAAAGTACTTAAATTAATTACACTAATGACTGTTCTCATTACAACAGTCAATTTTACAAATGCACAGAATAGTGAGGATACAATAGATAAGCAAGATGTTATCGAAGTAATGAAATCATACAAAGATGCATTACAGAATCTTACAACTGAAGGCACATTCGAGTTGTTTGCTAAAGATTCTGAGGTATATGAATCTGGAGGTGTAGAAGGGAGCTATACTCACTATATAGAACATCATTTGGGACCAGAATTAGGGCACTTTAAAAGTTTTGTATTCTCAGATTACGAAATTGATGTGCAAGTAGATGCGCCATATGCCTTTACTACAGAAACCTACATCTATACCATTGTTTTAATCCCAGACGATAAGGGTAATTCCCGTACCATAAAGAAAAAAGGAGTTGCAACATCAATTTTAAAGAAGGTGGAAGGAAAATGGAAAATTATTAAAACACATTCATCATCAAGAAATAAAAAATAGCGGCTAATGATAGGTAGAAAAACGGCACTAAAAATTAGAAAGACTCATAGATACTTAGGTCTTTTCATTGGCATCCAATTCCTAATGTGGACTATCAGTGGTTTATATTTTAGTTGGACCGATATAGATGATATACACGGTGACCAGTTTAAGAATTTACAGTATCAGCCAAAGGCATTTCAAAACCTTTTAAGTCCTGCTCAATTAGACGTGCCAAAAGGCATACGCACAATAGAACTAAGAGATATAAATAAAATACCCTATTACTGGATAAATGAACAACAGCTTTTCAATGCCTTAAATGGAGAACTAAAATCAGAAATAAGCAAAGACGAGGCAGTTTATGTAGCAAAACAGTATATGAAGAAAGAATTAGAAATTATTAATGTGGAGCGTATCACAGAAGTAGGCAAACAGCACGAGTATCGAGAAAGGCTATTGCCGGCTTATGTGATATCCTATGCAGATAATGAAGCTTTAAAAGTCTATGTGTCAGTAAATGATGGGAAATTCCAAACTGTTAGGCATCGCCGTTGGCGTTGGTTCGATTTTCTATGGATGACACATACAATGGATTATGAAGGTCGAGATAATTTTAACACCACCGTTTTAAGGGCATTCTCATTATTGGGATTAATAACAGTATTGAGTGGGTTTTTACTATGGTATACATCATCACCTACAATCAGAAAGATAATAAAAAAGAAAAATAAATAATATTATGAATAAAAACATCATATACATAGGTGTTGCATTAATTGTTGGCCTACTAGGTGGCTATCTAATATTTGGTGGAGGTTCTGCTGATACTGCAACAAACAAGGTTAAAGACGACCACAATCATTCAGAGGAAATTGCATCAGGTCAAATGTGGACCTGCTCAATGCACCCACAGATAATGCAACCCGAACCGGGTGATTGCCCTATATGTGGTATGGATTTAATACCTGCGGAAACAGGTGCCGATGGATTATTGGCAGACCAGTTTAAAATGACTGAAAACGCAATGGCATTAGCTAATATTCAAACAACAGTAGTAGGGTCAGGAGCCATTGAAGCAGGTACACTTAAACTATCGGGAAAAATAAGGGAAAATGAAGAGTCCAATGCTGTTCAAGTAACTTATTTTGCAGGTAGGATTGAAAAGCTTTATGTGAACTCTACAGGAGAAAGAGTTGGTAAAGGGCAGCGTTTGGCCACTATTTATTCGCCAGAATTAGTGTCCGCCCAGCAAGAACTCTTAACAGCTGCTTCCCTAAAGGAATCTCAACCTGAACTATATTCGGCTGTCCGAAACAAACTCAAATTATGGAAACTTTCAGAAAAGCAAATTAATGCTATTGAGCAGGCAGGAAAAGTGCAGGAATACTTTCCTGTATATGCCACTGTTTCAGGAACTGTTACCCATAAAATGGTGGAAGAAGGTGATTATGTAAAACTGGGTCAACCGCTTTACAAAATAGCAAATTTAAATACTGTTTGGGCAGAGTTCGATGCGTATGAAAACCAAATAGCTTCACTAAAAGAAGGTCAAAGTATAAAAATTGTCACTAACGCATATCCAAATCAAGAGTTTGATGCTAAAATTTCATTTATAGACCCAATTCTTAATTCAGCTACAAGAACCATAGTTGTTCGTGCTGTATTAAATAATAGAAAAGACAAATTTAAACCAGGGATGTTTGTAGAAGGAAAGGTTGAAGGAGCTGAAATGCAGATGAACGAAGCCATCAATGTACCAGCAAGTGCAGTAATGTGGACAGGAGAACGTTCTGTGGTTTACGTTAAGACTAACCCTAATGAGCCAGTTTTTGAAATGCGTGAGGTATTACTTGGTAATGCTAGTGGAGACACCTATACCATTATCGAAGGATTGCAAAATGGTGATGAAATCGTAACAAACGGAACGTTTACGGTTGACGCTGCTGCTCAATTGCAAGGAAAGAAATCTATGATGAATACTGAAGGGGGCAAAACAATGACAGGACACGAAGGGCACTTGGGGATGCAAAATGATGGTTCGGGAGATAAAATGAACAACACAAATCATTCAGAGATGAATAAAAGAATAAAAGTTGCCGGCAAATTTCAAAATCAATTAAAAAGCGTTTTAGAAGGCTATATTCTTCTGAAGGATGCCCTTGTTAATGACAATGCCACAGAAGCACAGACTGCAGCAAAAAAAATAGGTCAGAATCTAGCAAAGGTAGATATGAAATTATTGACTAATGAGGAAGCACATAACCATTGGATGACGATTCAAAAAGAACTGAAAAACTCTGCAAATGCCATTGAAAACAATTCAGATATAGCAGTACAGAGAGACCATTTTAAGCATCTTTCTGCTCATATAACAAGTGGTATAAAGCTTTTTGGAGTTAACCAAAAAGTATACCGTGATTTTTGCCCTATGGCAGATAACAATAAAGGTGCCTTTTGGTTAAGTCTCGAAGAAGAAATTCGTAATCCGTATTACGGAGAAGCAATGCTAAAATGTGGTGAAGTAAGGGAGACTTTAGAATAGGTCAGCCTTAAATAAGAGTTCCATAAAGAAATATATGCAATGGTAAGAAGAGCGATGATGAGTGAGAGTAGAAGAAATAGGAGAAAAGCTGAAAGAAATAAGCGCCGAACTAAGAACAATATCACTAAAAAAGATAGAATTATTGGAATATTGGCCCTAATCATCATATTTATTATAGCCGCTATTGCAGCGTATTTCTATTCACTTTCAAAAGCTGGGATAAAGTTGTTTTAAAAAAAATGAGTTATAAAGTTCACATAAAAAATATGGTATGTCCGCGATGTATCTCTGCGGTATCTAATATTTTGCAAGAACTGAAGATACCATATAGCTCAATAAAATTGGGAGAAGTTGAATTAACAAAATCTTTAAGCGTGGAAAATAAAAACAAGTTTTCCAAAGCACTTCAAGATATTGGATTCAGTTTAATCAACGACCGTAGAAGTCAGCTTATAGAACAGATGAAAACCTTGGTGGTAGACAAAATTTATTACTCATCAGAAGATTTGAACATTAAATGGACAGACTTTATTAGTGAAAAATTGCGCCTGGACTATAAATATTTAAGCTCACTTTTTTCATCAGTAGAGAGTATCACTTTTGAACAATATATCATTAACCAAAAAATTGAGCGTGTTAAAGAACTCATCGTTTATGACGAGTTAACCTTAAGCGAAATAGCTTTTAAGTTAAACTATAGTAGCGTTGCTTACTTAAGTAATCAGTTTAAAAAAGTTACGGGAATGACACCTACACAGTTTAAAAATAATAGAGATAAGAACAGAAAATCGCTTGATAAATTTTAGGATATTGAGAGTTCAATGCCACTTTTATGTGGTAAAATCGATTAGTGTTTTAAATGAGTTAAAGTATTACCTATTGTAGCAAATACTTGTTTTGTATAAATCTTAATTTTAATGAATTAAATTAATTAAAATAACCAAAAATATAAACTATGGAAAACAACGAAAAAAAGCCAAATAATTATTTAAAATTTTTCGCAATGATTGGCACCTCAATGGTTGCGATGTTCTTTTTGATGTACACACACTCGTATCAGATTATTGACCATTTCTGGTACAGTGAGACCCGTTTTTTTATGACCCTGATTATGGGTGGGTCGATGGTCATTATTATGCTACTGTATATGTTGCAAATGTACAAAGACCGAAATAAGAACATTTCAATATTTGCCTTGGGTATTCTGTTGATTGTAGGTGGTATATGGCTGGTCAGAAGTCAGGTCACGGTTTCCGGTGTTGACTATATGGAAGGAATGATACCCCATCACTCTATAGCTATTTTAACTAGCGAACGTTCTAAAATAAAAGATGTCAGGGTAAGGAAAATTGCCGATGAAATCATCAAGGCGCAACGTAGGGAAATAATGGAAATGCAATGGTTAATCAATGACATTAAGGAAAATGGAATAGTGGAAACAGAAGAGGAGAGAAAGAATCGCCCAATTCCCAAATTTGAAGGTTCGCTTACCGAGGAAACAAAAAATCTAAACGACTAAGAGAAAATAAAGGCAGCATCAATTATTTGGAGAAAAGTTTTCCAATAAAATCACTTGCTATCACTAGGTGATTTCTTTGGAAAGCTTTTTTTAAGAATGGCTAGAAATTTAATAGTAAATCATCAGTTTAGAAAATTTCTTGAAATGGAATAGTATGCTGGTTTTGCTGAACATTCTACAACTTTTTCAGTGAATAACGTAACAATATTGCCATATTCTATTCCGAAATTTGTGTTATAAAATAAGGAGTAGTTATGGAATCAATTAACATATTCGAAACCAAAGAAAAGAACAGTAAACAAGGAATAACAAAATCCTTTCCGGTAACGGGTATGACCTGTGCTGCTTGTGCAAGCAGTGTGGAGTCAATTCTTTCCCATACGGACGGTGTCAACAAGGCCACCGTAAATTTTGCTAGCAATTCCGTATTGGTTGATTATGATGAGAGCATTTCAGAAGAAAAATTACAAAACGCTTTGCGTCAAGTGGGTTATGATATCATTATTGATACCGAAGACCCCTCGCAAGTACAACAAGAACTTCAGCAACAACATTACCAAGATATAAAAAACCGTACCATTTGGTCCGCAATTTTGACGCTGCCCATTTTTATCCTTGGGATGTTCTTTATGGAATGGGAGCCGGGAAAATGGATTTCGTTGGTACTTACGATTCCGGTACTGTTCTGGTTTGGACGTAGTTTTTTTGGCAATGCCTTTAAACAGGCAAAGTACGGAAAGGCCAATATGGATACCTTGGTGGCCCTGAGTACAGGTATCGCCTTTCTGTTCAGTGTTTTTAATACGCTCTTTCCTGAATTTTGGTTGAGCCGTGGTATTGACCCCCACGTGTATTACGAAGCTGCCACGGTCATCATTACGTTCATTTCCCTTGGAAAATTATTGGAAGAAAGAGCAAAATCGAATACCTCTTCCGCTATTAAAAAATTAATGGGATTACAGCCTAAAACGCTAAAGATTATTGAGAATGGTGAAGAAAAGGAAATTCCAATATCCCAAGTTCAAGTAGGGCAAACCATTTTGGTACGCCCAGGCGAGAAAATTCCCGTAGATGGTCAAGTGTCAAAAGGAAGTTCATATGTAGATGAAAGTATGATTACAGGGGAACCTGTCCCAGTGCAAAAATCTACAGAAGAGAAAGTTTTTGCAGGAACCGTCAACCAAAAGGGGAGTTTTCAATTCACTGCCGAAAAAGTGGGTGGTGAAACTTTGTTGTCTCAAATCATCAAAATGGTACAGGAAGCTCAGGGAAGTAAGGCACCTGTACAAAAATTGGTCGATAAAATAGCGGGAATATTTGTTCCCATCGTATTGGGTATATCCATCATCACATTTATTGTTTGGATGTTTGTCGGTGGCGACAACGCATTTTCCCAAGCCTTACTAACCTCGGTAGCGGTATTGGTCATTGCTTGCCCTTGCGCTTTGGGATTGGCGACACCAACAGCGATTATGGTGGGCATAGGAAAAGGCGCAGAAAACAATATCCTAATAAAGGATGCTGAAAGTTTAGAGCTCGGTCATAAGGTCAATGCTGTAATTCTCGATAAAACGGGCACTATTACCCAAGGAAAACCTTTGGTAACAGATATTCATTGGGCTGAGGACACTAAAGGAGTGGAAAAATGCGAACAAATTCTATTAGCGATTGAAGCTCAGTCGGAACATCCACTAGCCGAAGCCGTAGTCAACCATTTTAAGGAACAAGGTGTTCAGCCCGCTGAAATTGCCTCTTTCGAAAGTATCACCGGAATGGGTGTCAAGGCAGAATTGGAAAATAGCAGACCGTACTTTGTAGGCAACCACAAGCTAATGGTCGAAAATGCTATTCAAATCGATACTGCTTTAATAGAAGTATCTGAAAATCTTGAAGACCAGGCAAAAACCGTCATATTCTTTAGCAATGATAAACGAGTGTTGGCAATACTCGCCATTGCGGACAAAATAAAGGAAACATCCAAAAAAGCCATAACTACATTGCAGGAAAAAGGAATTGAGGTCTATATGCTTACCGGCGATAACAACAACACTGCGTCAGCGGTGGCCCAACAAGTTGGGATAACCAACTACCAAGGAGAGGTATTGCCCTCGGATAAAGCCGCTTTTGTGGAAAAATTACAAGCCGATGGAAAAGTGGTGGCTATGGTGGGCGATGGTATCAACGATTCACACGCCTTGGCACAGGCCGATGTCAGCATTGCAATGGGAAAAGGTTCCGACATCGCGATGGACGTTGCAAAAATGACCTTGATAACTTCAGATTTACAGTCAATTTCCAAAGCATTGAAACTATCAAAGAAAACCGTTATGGGTATTCGCCAAAATCTGTTTTGGGCATTTATATACAACATCATTGGCATCCCGATAGCTGCAGGTGTGCTATATCCCATCAATGGCTTTTTGTTGGACCCAATGATAGCAGGAGCTGCAATGGCATTCAGTAGTGTATCGGTCGTAGCCAATAGTCTGCGCTTAAAACAAGTAAAACTTTAACAATCATAAATTCAGAAACTATGAAAACTTTAAAATTTAAAACAAATATCAATTGTGGTGGGTGCGTATCAAAAGTAACCCCTTTTTTAAACAAGCAGGAAGGTGTAGAAAGTTGGGAAGTAGATACCGCCAATCCTGACAAAATATTGACAATAGAAAGTGATGGTGCTTCAGAAGAAGCTATTAAGACTACTTTGCAAAAAGTAGGGTTTAAGGCAGAGTCTGTAGCATAACATACTCAATTTGATATGGGTTACGCTATCCTCTTAGGTGTCATTCTTCTTTTGGTTGTTCACTTTTACAGAAAAGCACAACGGCAAAAGGTACAGCCTTTTCCAGAGTATTGGCATAGTTTGTTGCTGGATAACGTACTTTACTATCGAAATCTTTCAAAAGAAAGGCAAGAGGTATTTCAGCAGCGAATGATGCAATTTTTGAGTGAAGTTTATATTGATGGTGTACAGTTGGAATTGCAAGAACTTGACAAAATTCTAATCGCTGCAAGTGCGGTAATACCCGTATTTGGGTTCAAAGAATGGCATTACACCAATTTAAGCGGAATCCTACTGTATCCAGACAATTTCAATGAGGATATGCAATTTGGGTCTAAGGAAAAATCCCGTTATATAGGTGGAATTGTTGGTAACGGACGTTTTGAAAGACAAATGATTCTTTCTAAAAAAGCCCTTTACCACGGTTTCAAAAACAAAAGCGATAAAAACAACACGGGCATTCACGAATTTGTACATCTTATTGATAAGCTCGATGACCATACGGACGGGATTCCAGAACGGCTATTACAGCATCAATATACCATCCCGTGGTTGAATTTGATTCATAGAGAAATGGAAGCCATAAATGGTAACCAATCCGACATCCGTAAATATGGAGGAACTAACCAAGCCGAATTCTTTGCAGTAGCTTCTGAATACTTTTTTGAACGTCCAGATTTACTTAAGAGAAAGCACCCAGAACTCTACAAAATGTTGGTGGAGTGTTTCAATCAAAAATTATCTTAATTAAATCAAATATATCCCACGTTAAAAGTAGCTGTTATTGCTTTAGATTAATTAAAAATTAACTACACTGTCTAGAGCATCATCAGCTTCCTTATGGATAAAATTTGCTTGATAATTCAAAGTTGTTTTTAAATCACTATGTCTATAAAGTTTTTGCAGCATTAATGGATGAATGGTATCACCTGCAATATTGCCAAAAGTATGTCTAGCAATGTGCATTGTTATCTTCTTATCTATTTTTGCTTTTTTGCCAATTGATTTTAAGTTATCATTGAATTTTTTTGTCGCCGTTTTTCTTTTATTATAGATATCCTTAGCGTCATTGAGATTAGCCTTTTTTAATTCGGGAAAAACAAAATCAGTGTCAAATCTCTTATCATTTCTATAGTAATTCAAAATACTTTGGACCTTATCTGGAATTTTTAAGGACAATAATTTTGAATTTTTATTCATTCTATAATGTAACCGGTCATCATATATGTCCGACCATTTTGTCCAAAGCACATCTGTAACGCGCATTCCTGCAAAATTGAAGCTAAATAGCCAAACGTTTCTTGTATGAATTTCATTGTAGGTTAGATTATCTAAAGCTTCAATAGCTCTTACCTCAATAATATTCAACCCTATTTTTGTCGTCTCAGGAAACTTGATTTTAATTTTGTCACCACCGAAAGGATATAGTTCCCTACTGACTATTTTTAGCTTTATAGCTCTGTTGAATAATAAGCGGATTAGGACAAGTATATTCATTATTGAAGTCTCAGCAAGGTGGTGCTTAACTTTGAGGTATATCATCAATTTTTTAAGAAATCGTTCATCAATTTCTTGAAATGAAAGTTGTTTAGATTTGTGATATTTTACAATATAACTAATCAATGCGCTGTCCGTAGATAGACGGTTTAACTTTTCTGCAACTTTCAGTTCGTCCAGATGTTCTTGTGCCAGCTCAAAGAAAGTTGAGGAATTCCCTGACGCATATATTTCTTTTTTAATTTGGTTTGCTGAGGCATCTTTATACTCAGACTGTAAATCGATAAGAGCCTTATTGGCATCAGAAAGTTGTTGTGATAGCAACTTGTTTAGGTTATCAGCATTTGGATTTGTTTTTTTTACTCGAAGATTTTTTTCGTCCCATTCCTCTAAATCGATATAATGACCAACATACTGATAGGTAGAGCGACGGTTTTTTGTGATTCGAATAGCTAATGGATATTGACCTTTAACGTTCGGTTTTTTACGAAGAACTATTTTTGCATTTGATGACATAATTGACCTTTTTTGAGTACGAAAGTCAAATCAGGTACAACATAGGTACAACATTTTGTTTTTTGCACAATTTCTGTTGTAGTCTTTCTATAAAGATACATATTTATTGGTCTTTTTAGGTACAACATAGGTACAACAAATGTTGATGTTAACTGATATTAATTGACTTTAAAGAAAATGACAAAACACATAAGTAATTGATAATGAGTGTTTTTGTGTTTCTTTGGTGCAATATACGCTAGACTTAGGATCTAGTGCCGCAAGGCGTGGGGGTTCGACTCCCTTCACCCGCACTGAAAGTAAGGCCTATTCGATTGTTATTCAATTGTTTAGGTCTTTTTTATTTCTTCTTTTGTCAACTAGTTGTCAACTATTAGAATTTAAGTTCTAATATGCTCCATATATTTTAAAATCAACTAAACGTCCATTTCTAAAAATTAAATCGATTGTTCTTTTATCGCCGTGATATGAGTATATTTTATTGTCATCATTGTCCCCGTATGAATTATATGGTTTTCCAAGTCTTTCAAGAAAGTACAAATCTGTAAATCCATTTTCGATTGCATGCCTTAGGTCATATTTGTAAAGAAGTTCTTTGTCAACAAAATAGTGGCCTTTATGTTCTTTATTGAAAATTTCAAGAATTGCTTTAGTGTATTCTTTTTGTTTTCCTCGGGGAAATTCAGCAACCAAAAACATTGGTTCGTATGAGAACATTTTAGCAACAATTGTTGTTAGTTTTGCTTCTCTATAGTCTATCATATCTGTTTTGCTGCCAACTTCATCAGGAAAATATTTTTTGACCGTAGATTTAATTGAATTCCCTTCTCCGGGTTCTATAACTTCTCCTTTTAAATTGTAAATTCTCATTTGTGAGTAACTCGTACAACAAAAAAGGAATACTAGAAAATAAATAAATGTCTTCATTATGAAAGATTAAATAATGTATGCAAATTGGGGGAGGGATTTTAAAAGTAAGTAAAGCCTCTAAGATTTGCAAGATTATTAATTTCCCTCGCGCGCGTAATGTTTCGATTTTTGTTCTGTCCCAAATACGGAATCCCAGTAGGCGAAAAAAAATAAAAAATACTACCTTTTAAGCCAACCTAACCTAAAACTATATGAAAACTGTTTGGATTCTTTTTTTATGCGTGTCATCAATTGTTAATGCTCAATGGAAATACAAAAGTGATAATGATCCATTTGATGGTGATTATAAAACCGCCTATGTAGTTGGCGATGGTAGATCCCCATATAATGAACCCATGTTCGTAATTAATAAATTTAGTGGACGACGAAATTTCAATGTTTTTATTACCAATTTTGGATATACTGGTTGTGATCCAAACACATTGGAATTTTCATTTGGGGATGGAGAAGTTTATACGGCTTATGATGTAAACGATAATACTGATAGAGATGCCCTTTTTATAAATCAAATTAGGGGTATTGATATGTATTCCTTTATAAAATTATTGATGGAAAAATCAAAAATGTATGTCAGGCATTCGAATGATTGTGGAATCAATAGGATGGAGTTTTCATTATCCGGGTCTTCTAACTCCATCAAAAGGGTTATTGGTGATTGGCTAGCAGATAATGAAAAAGTTCATAAGGAAAAGGAAAAGGTCATTGATGAGTTAATCGAATACTATAAAGGTTTAGATTGTGACTCTGAATTTGATTCGAATACACCAGTTTTTATTGAAAAGTTAAGTGCGTCAACAAATATTTTTCAAACTAATACAGGGCCAAATATAATTGAGGTCGGTACAATTGTACAGTACTTCAATACAGAAGGTGAAAAATATCCCTTTAAAATTAGGGCTATCAATGGTGATAAAGTTGAAGAATATTATGTTGATCCTGATACTGCTATTTATATTACCGAAAATAATTTGGCAATTAGGGAAATGCTTAAGGGTATGAATAGGTTCAGACGGATTCAAGAAGATTGTGATTAGAAATACTTTTTGAAAAACACTTGAATATTCAAGTTTGGTTTTAGGATTGATTAATCAATTTAATTTAATGTTTGATAAATTAAAGTTTATTGATGCCATAGCCGTTTTTCAACCGTTTTTCAACCGTTTTTCATTTGGGAATACATTGTGCTATAATTGTTTTATCCTCGCTTTTTTAAAGTGCAATGCCAACAATAACTATCATTTGGAATATGAGGTTTTATGACGTTGACGGGTTAAGAAAAGTTTACATTAAAGGTTGGGTTTTGCTAAGTTATAAATATCAAATTTTGACAAGTTTCTTACAGGTATGCTGATTATGGAATAATGCAAGTCCTACAATAAGTTTTTATTTCCTATTTTGTGTTTCAAAACTTGAATATGTTTAACAAACCCTTAGTATTTTGTTTACTTGCATTTTTATTCTTTAACTTTTATTCATGCTCATCAGATGAGGATTGTACAGATGTTTTAGAACCAATTGGTAATGAGTTTACATACAATTGCAATAGATATTCCATAGCACTTGGTCAATTAAGCATTAACAAGCCAGGCCCTGAATATGAACCTCCAACAACATCCTGTAAATTGCAGTTTGTTAATAATGAAAATGGAAATGGGTTTTATTTCGAAGAGGATGTTGACACCAATATTAATTTTGTTGACATCTGGTTGACTATACCAACAGAGAGTGCTAGGTTGGACGAAATTCCTGAAGGAACATATACTTTAAATAAGAATTATGAAGGCCCATATGGGGTATATGACATTGCTCATTTTAATAGGGTGATTATCGGGAGTAGTATTGAGGATAATTATTTTGTTGATTATAAAAAAAATCTTGGCTCAATTTATGATGATTTAATTGTTACTGTTGCTAAAATTGACGATCAATACGAAATTGAATATACAATGGTTTTTGAAGGAAAAACTATAAAGGGTTATTTTAAGGGGGCGCTTAGTGTAGTTGACAATTGGGCATAATAAATCAAGCTCCAAACATCAATAAACTTTCATACTGTTGCAAGGTCATTTTATCAGCCATTCTCAATTTTTCCATTAACCATAAATACCGTTTAGTTGGTCTGCCGTTGTAATGGGTTTTAAAGTATGGTTTATGAAGTTCCCGATAATATTCATCCTGTAAAACGTAAGGCTCAAATATCCCTTTTATCCTGCGATAGGACTTGGATTGAGTTTGGGTTTCATACATGGCATTGCTCAGTACTGAACGGTGCATAAAATATCCATTGATCAAGTGAAGTTTTCTGCAACGTTTAAATGTCTTAGGGCATACAAATTGAAAATAACTTCCCTTGCCCAAATTAGATTGCACTTCGGCCAAAAGAACATTGTATTTCATTGGTTCACCATTAACGGAATAACTGAGTAGCAACCTTGGATTGTGGTCTATAATTGCCATGATTGAAATTGCTGCGGTTTTCATTCCGTTCCTGCTCCAGGTAAGGTTGCCTGATTTTCTTATTCCTTCCTGCAAGTAGCCCCATTCCCGAAGTTCTTTAATGTCCAAACACTTTAAATCATCAATTAATGTTGGCCAAGTTGAGTATCTGCCCATAATTTTACTTTTTGGAATAACCTAAATCTCTAGAGAATAAGTTTATTTGACTTCTTTTTTATGGTTTCCGAAAAACTCCATATTCCGGGCGGAAACCCTTTGATTCTGCTGTTTGTATTAGTACTTTATTTTTCTTTAAGGTCTTCCATTAATTTTATAACTGATTTTAATTCTTTGCCCCTGGGGTTCTTTACCATAGGCAAGTATTCTTTTATTTTGTTCATCTGGTAGGTTGGTTTTGTATCTTTCCCTAGTCTGCTTTTTATTTCGTTTCTAATGGCATTTAAATTACCGTTGTGCATCCCGTTTAAGAGTAAAGTAAGAGCGTAGTTTTTCAATTCAGTCAAATTCATGTGCTGCAATTCTGGTTGTTCTATTATCATGGGCTGGTCCTTTAAGATGCTTTGCAATAATTTATGATTGATATTTTTCATTGTAAGAACTTCTAAGAGGTTTTTTGTATTTAGGTGCTTGCGTATAGAATAGGGATTATTAAAATGGCTCTCCGTTCGCGTTATGCCCTTAAATTGGACTGGTGCAACACCTATTTTATTGTATTTGCTCCTATTATTCTTAATTTCTTGTTCTTTCCCATAAATGCGTAAACTGGTCTTTTCTGTTTTGTTGGTGCATTCGTAGGTAATGGAGTTTTCCCGAATCACTTTATTATACTTATTTGCGTTTCCTATAATGGAAAGTTCCTGCATTAGTTCGTTAAATTCTATATCGTTGTCGTTTTTAACGTGGACTTTGTTTAGTACAGTGGCCTCTGGAAAATAGGGGTCAAGTTCAATGCCAGTTTCTTTTAAAATTTGGTGCAATTGGTCAAGTGTGTCCAAACAAATGCCCTTAGGATAATTGTCTTTCAAAATTCGCGAGTTAATACTAAACTGGATTTCACTTTCCTTAATGGATAGCCAATGCAATCCTGTTGGCCTCAAAGGATGCTTTAACTTCAAATGCAATCGTTCACTTTTACCATCATAAAAGTTCTGGTTTTTCCAGTCTCTTAGATAGTCTGTTGATAAGGTTGCCGATATGTTGTCCGTTGAACAAATAGGGATTAATTTTTAGTCTTTTTTTTGACTATACTATACTAGTTGCAAAAACTGCTATTTTTGTATTGTTATCGTTGCCGATAGCATTTTGAACAAAATTGAGGGGTGTTATGCGCACCCCTCTTTTGTTTTAGTAATGTTTGTTGAATATTTTAAGAAAGGCGGTTATTTGCCTTGTATAGAAGTTCTGGAAGTAATATAACCTCAACCTTTTGCCGTTCTGCGTAAACCTTGCCAATAAAAGATTCTTCTTGTTCCTTGTGTCTCCATAAAACAAGTTTGGATCATGGGTCGGGAAAAGTCCAGTAACTTGTTTTGACCATTTATTACCCTGTCTAATCTTTAGGGAATAATCATAAGTGGCTTTAGAGAAACCTCTATTTATCCCAATGTTCAACTTTTGGGAAAATATGCTTTTGCCCTTGATGAGGTTATAATGTCGTACTTCTTTGAATATCTTATCCGTGTCCTGATCAAACTCCATGACAACGGGCTTGGGTATTGTTATCGTTGCCATGATATTAAAGTTCGATTAATGCAGATTCTACTTCGCTTCGCTTATAATAAACCTTGCCGGAAATACCGTAGGATTTGAGTATGCCCTTTTTTGTCCATAGGTGTAGAGTACTCAAATTAATGTTGAGTAATTTGGCGGTTGATTTCCTGCTTAAAAATTCCTCTGGGGTTTTGGGTTGAAAACTCTTTTTTAGTTCCTCTAATTGGCCTCTTACATTTTCCGCGATTGCCTTTTGTAGTTGTTCTGGCGTTGTGCCAATAAATTGTAATTGTTGCATTGAACACTATTTTTAGAATTAATAATGCTCAAAGTTGTGTTAGGGATATTTTAGGGAATCCCTAAATAGTTTATTTAGTCTTTTTCAGATGGTTTGTACCCCAATTCAATTAAAAAGTTTCGCACTTTGTCTGTATTTCGAATGTTTTTAAGTGGGTTGTTCTTTTGTGAACTGTCGGGATTGATTATTGGGTTTAAGCAACTTTGAATAGATGTTTGTTTCTCGCCAGTTAATTTTGCTAAACATTTGGCCAATGCGTTAGTAGATTCTAAAAATGGTGTTTGACTTCGCAGGTGTTTTATTAATCCCAATTCGTGTAATAATATGATTTTGTCGGAAAGTTTAGAGTTTATTTCGAAATCTATTTCAGCAATATTTTGATGTGCATTTTCATCCTTCTGCAATTTGTTTTCAAATTTGGTCACTATTAATTTTTCAGTCTTACTAACGTAAACAAGTTGGTAACCTAATTGATTGGCTCTTTCTTCTAAAAATGCTCGTTTCTTTTTGTTGGAGAAATGCAGTTTATGAAAACGTTCAGTATCGGATATAAATTTTTCTAGAGGATTTTTTTCGCATAATGGATGGTATTTGTTTTTGAGGTAATCTATTTCCTCTGCATCTGGATAACGGTTATAGAATATGCCTTGAAAAGTAAAGTAATAATCTTTAAATGATTCAAAGTCACTCCATAAAACGGTTAAAATCTCTGAATCTAATATTGCTTGATGGTCGTGTTCAAATGCATTAATTATTTCTTGTTTGTATTTTGAGAATATCAAGTCTCTTTCAATTTCGTAAATTGGTAATTCATCATCTAAGGGAAATGGTTCGAATTTAAGGTCTAGTTTTTTCAATTCTTCCATATACTCATCGTATATGAGTTTTGTGTTGTGTAATAAATCCCAATCCATTTGAACAAAAATTAACGTTGCCATTCTAAAAATAGGAAAGACTACTTAATTGCAGCCTGTTTTATCTTATTCATTAGATGCGTTTGGCACTATTTCTAATTGGGTTTCCTTTTTTGCCTTTTGTTTTTCCAGTTCAATGAACCTCATCCATTCATCTTTATAGTCCGTTCCCTTTTTGCCTATGTAGTTAAGGAAAGATTTTTCGGTGGCATGGCCAGTTACTTGCATGATAATTGGGGTCGGCATTTTTCCGTACATATTGGAACAATAGGAACGTCTGCAAACATGACTTGCCAATAATTGCCATTTTGGATAAGAACCAAGTTTTTTACGTTTGGTTTCTGGATCGTTCAAAATCCCTTCGGTGGGTTGGGTAAGTTTTGCCTTTTCTGCAATGGTTTTTATGTGCTCGTTAAATTTTGCCAACGATATTTTTCTAGGCCATCCCGATTCTATGATTTCTTCGACCTCTGGAAGTATGGGAACGGTAACTTTTTTGCCTGTCTTTTGTTGTACTAGTTCAATGTATCTAAACCCCTCTTTTTCTTTAATGTTGTTTTCTGTAAGGTTCAAAAGGTCGTTGCCCCTTTGCCCAATCCAACAACCCAATAAAAGCCATTTACGGGCGTTCTTTTGTCCATCGTGCAAAAGGTTCGCTTTTTTGATTTTGTCCAGTTCCCCAGGGGTCAGAAAAATTATATGGTCGTTCTTTAATTGGCTTGCATCAATCTTTTTTAATTGGGGAGAGGTCTTGATGTCTGCAAGTTGGGCATCATAACAAACCGTTTTTAGGTTTCCCATCATCCTTTGAGCATATCCCTTGCCGTATTTTTTGTCTTTCAACATGAACGAAAGGAACTTTTTAGAAAGGGGTACATTGACTTCTTTAACCTTTATGGGGTTATTGCCTTCAAACTCTGCCCAAATACGCTTTAAAGCGTTATAGTCGTTTATTCTTGATTTGGATAGCCCAATACCTCCCTTTTGGTTCTTTCTTACCTCAGCATCCTTGATGATGTTTTCAATGGAATCAAAGACCAGTTCACTATGTCCAGAATCGGAAACCCTTTCAAAACAACGGTCAATTTGAAGTCTTAGCCATTGGCTATTGATTTTTGCGCCATTCGATTGTGCTTCATTAAAAGAATCTAGGATAAACTTTTCAAGTTTTACCAAGTCGTTCTTTATTTTCCTTTCTGGGGCAAGTATGGAGTTCTTAAACTGTCCGTTGTTGATTTCCTTGCCGTTCTTTTTTGAATACGACCAGTATTTCTTTTGAGTGTAGAATCCTGTTGGGGCTTTTAAGGTCGTTCCCCTTCCTGCGGATAGTGAAACCCTTATAGATGCGTTATCGGGCTTTCCTGATAGGGAGTATTTGATAGTTGCCATAATAATTGCGTTTGAACACTACCAAGTTAAGCCTATTATTTGATTTTGTCAACGTTTTGTCAACCAATTTCATTTCATATAATATCATTTTAGATTATTATAGAGTTTTAAAAAACCCTGTTAACTACTATAATAATTGGTTTTATGTGTTTGGTTGTTAATATTGTTGGATTTGTTGAGGTTGTGCAATTATGGGGTTTATACTCCCTTCACCCGCACTGAAAGCTCTTCGATTTTCGAGGAGCTTTTTTTGTTCGGACTTATTTTAGTATTCGTCCTTTACATTTTCATATTCAAAGTAATCCGTTGCTTCTGGCTGGTTGCCAACGGCATTGTTACCTCGTAGTTTTCCTACCGTGTGAGCAGTCATTTCTGCTTCGGGATATGGCTTTACAAGTTCGTGTAGTTTCTTTTGGTCCAATTCGTCCTTGCATTCTACCAACCATTCATCTTCTAATTCATCAGGTAAAATAACAGGCATTCTTGGTCCTTTTAGTTTTGGATTGTTATGTATTTTGGCCATCATTAGATTACCTTCTGTTGTAACTATGGAGAAGGTATTTAAAACTTCCCCCGTTTCTTTATCAGTCCATTTATTCCACAATCCTGCCACGGAGATAGGTTTGTTGTCCTTTCTTGAAATGTAATAGGGTACTGTCTCTTTACCTTGGTGATGGTGTTCAAAGAAACCATCTATACAGATAATACATCGCTTGTCCTTTGCCGACGCTTTATATGAATTCTTTTCAAAAATGGTTTCTCCCCTGGCATTAAGTGTTTTGTTCCAGATATTTTCCTTGTGTGCAGCCCAATTTGGAACAAGTCCCCATTGAGAAACTAAGGGGTAATAGGGACTTTCGTTAGTGTAAATGAGCATTTTTGGGTGCTGAAAACCGTTTGCATGGAACAAAGGTAGGTCTGTGTCCGGTGCCAGTTTCTGTTTTATTTCCTTAATGGCAGATTCGTCAGCATCCCGAAGGGCCCTTTTGAGTTGCGATTGTAGTTGTGCCTTAACATCGTAGCACATGGTAGAGGTTATTGTTTATTATTTTAAAGTTAATAATATTGATCCAAAAGGCAATTGCGTGACCTAATTGAATAAAGTTCAATAAACCGATCAAAAATAAGTCAGGACTGTTATAGAAGATTTTAATTATTGAATTTTTGTTAAAATAAAAGAATAATCATAAATTTATCTTAAACGACCTTTTGTTTAAAGGTCCCCAACTGAAAACTGACAAATTATACGAAAAAGCAGTGGAGGTGGTGTTTTTGATTGAATTTTTGCAATAAAATAATACCATAACAGTTTTAATTACTGTAAATTATTGATATTTGTCAATTTTTATATCGAAACCTTAACTAGATTAATTGACCAATTGCGCTATGTACAAAGAAATTTATTTAGTCGACGATGAAGATCTCGTAAATACGGTGAATGCGATTCACTTTAGAAGAATGGGTATGGAGGATAAGGTGAAAAGCTTTACCAACCCGGAATTGGCACTGGATGACCTTAGATTCAGAGATGATCAAAATACAAGGACCCTAATCTTGTTGGATATCAATATGCCCGAAATGAGCGGGTTTGAGTTTTTGGAGTTTATGATGTTGGAAGATTTTCCAGAATCCAATGAGGTACTTTTGGTAACTTCTTCTGAGTCCGATTCAGATAAGGACGAGGCCAAAAAATATGAAAAATACGTAAAGGAGTTTATAACCAAGCCACTAAAAATTGAGCATTTGGAGGAATATCTCCAAAGCGCGAACAAATAATATCGTTCTCAATAATATCTTTTTATTGCTCAACCTATTTTTGTCCCTTACCTTTAATTTGAATAAACTTTAGCCTGTGAAACAGAAAAATGCCTTTATTCAGAATAAAGTTGAAATCGTTGAAGATAGAAATGACATTGTTTGGGCAATGGACGAGAATTATAAGCTCACCGATTTCAACACCTCCTTTAGTGCACTTTTAAAGCGCAACGGTTCCATTACTGCCGAGCGGGGTATAGATTTAAGAAAGGTATTCAAGACAAGCAGTTTTTTTGACCCTTGCGAACAAGGTTGCGAAAGAGCTTTAAACAGGTACGCCACAACTTCCAAACATACTTTCGAGGAAGATGGTGAAATTGTTGTCCACGAATTTTCCTTTCAGCCATTTATGAACAGTTCCGGAGATATAGTGGGATGTTGTGTCTGGCAAAAGAACATTACCCAAGAGGTAAACAATAACCACCGTTTGCTGGATAGCGAAAGAAAGTACCGGGAAGCTCAGCAAGTTGCCGACGTAGGTCATTGGAATTGGGATATGATCAAGAACGAAATTACTTGGTCCGATCAACTATACCGAATTTTTGGGCAAGAACCAGGTACTTTTAATGCAGATTATGAATCTCTAAAGGCTATTATTCACCCGGAAGATAGGCAGGTTTTTGACGAGGATGTAAATCGAAGTATCAAGGAGAACGTTCCCCACGATATTATTCACCGCATAGTGGTGTTGGACGGAGAGGTTAGGTATGTGCATCAAAAAGGAAAGGCTTACTATAACGAAGAGGGTAAACCCTATAGAATGAGCGGTACGGCTCAAGACGTAACTAAGGAAGTCCTGTCCAATCATCAAATATTGGAACAAAATCACGAGCTACAGAATTTTGTTCGGATAATTTCCCATAACCTAAGAGGCCCGATATCAAATCTGTTGATGTTGTCCAAAATATATGAATGGGGAAAGGATGAGATGAACGACGATATTGTTCGAAAAATAGAGCACACCACCGAAGCACTGGACCAGACTATCAAGGACCTTCATCTTTCACTGTCCTTAAAATCGGCCGATAAGGAAAAGTTTAGAGAGGTCTCTTTACGTGCCGTGATGAAAGATGTTGATGGACTGTTGTCCGAAGAGATAATTAAGAGCAAAGCCACGGTAAAAACCGATTTTTCGGGAGGTGAGACCGTTTTTGGTGCTAAAAGTTATGTGGTAAATATCTTTTACAATCTTATCCTTAATGCAATTAATTATGCAAAGGATGAAGTGCCCGCAAATATTAAGATTGTTTCTGAAGAAACGGAAAATAATGTGGTGCTTAAGTTTGTGGACAACGGTATTGGTATGGAGCTTACCCCGGAAAAGGAGCGAAAAATATTTGATATGTACGGCAGGTTGAGCGGTGCAACCATAGGTAAAGGTTTTGGGCTTTATTTGGTGAAAACACAAGTTGAGGCCATGGATGGTAAAATAGAAGTTGAGAGTACCAAAGGCGAAGGCTCTACATTTATTGTTACCCTGCTCAAGAGCCTTTAGGCGGGTCTAAAGGGCAATTTGCTCAAATCCACGTTTCCACCAGAGATTATTATACCAACTTTTTTATGGGTCAGTAGTTCTTTTTTCTTGAAACAGGCCGCTAGTGCAACTGCACTGGATGGTTCACAAACAATTTTGAGCCGTTCCCAGATCAACCGCATGGCGTGGACTATCTCTTGTTCTTTTACCCGAACAATTTCTTCAACATATTTCTGAATTATAGGGAAGTTTCTATCGCCTAATTGGGTCTTTAGGCCATCTGCAATGGTGTTTGTGGTAGTGTTTGTCTCAATTTTTCCGCTCTTTAGGGATCGGAAGGCATCATCCGCCTCAAAAGGTTCACCGCCGATCGTTTTGCAATTTTTGCCAAAACAATGTACTGCTAAGGCAGTGCCCGCTAGTAAGCCACCACCTCCTACAGGGGTAAAAACATAATCCAAGTCGGGGTATAACTGCAATAACTCCATACAAGCGGTGCCTTGCCCCAGAATCACTTGCTCATTATTGGAGGGATGGATAAAAGTTGCGCCTTGTTTATTGATAATTTCTTGGGTCGCTTGTTCTCGGGCAGTCAAAGTAGGTTCGCATTCGGAAAGAATACCACCGTAGCCCCTTACGGCCTCTTTTTTTACCTCTGGAGCGGAACTGGGCATAACAATATAAGCTTTTACTCCCAGGCTTTGGGCGGCTAAGGATAAAGCCTGTGCAAAATTTCCGGAAGAATGTGTTACAACACCATTTTTTTTCTGATCGGGGTAAGCTGAAGAATGGCATTGGCAGCCCCGCGCATTTTAAATGCGCCCATACGCTGAAAGTTTTCGCATTTAAAATAAAAATTGGCATTGCCCATTTTATCGATCAGCCGAGAGGTAAGAACGGGCGTATCGTGAATAAAAGGCTTTATTCTTTGGTGGCAATCTTTAAGTTGTTGTTTGTCCATAAATCCCTATACCTAATTGGGGAACTAAAATTAAGTATAAAGATAATATAGGGTTTAATTATGGGATTCCACTTCCTGTTTTTCTTCCACGGAACCTTTGGAGGTTCCCTCCATTCCCAATTCGGGGATTACCAACAATGGAATTTGGGTATGGAATGCGGTCCTTTTAATAATGGGCTCGCGGGTCATTTTTTCCATATAACTATGTTGGTAATTCAACATTGCCAAAAGATGTATGCCCAATTCCTTGGAGAATGTCTCTAAGGTATGCGAAACCGAATTCAGTTCGGAAACCGTGTGCACAAAATGTTCGGCATTGCCAAGATAGCGGCGCAGCATGTTCAGGTTAAATTGCTGAAGCTCTGTAAGGGCTTTTATACCGTATTGTACATGGACAATCCGAATAGTGGCATTGAACATTTTGGCCATTTCCAAAAGTGGGGATAGCTCGGAAGAGGTATAGAACCTATTAAAATCGGTGGCAAATGCAATTTCGGATGGTGTAACGTACTCAAAGTGATAGGGAATGGCCAAAACAGGGCACTTTTTGACGGCCTTTATAATACGTACTGAGTTACTTCCCATAAAAACCTCTTCAGCGCCAGATGCACCTTTGGTTCCCGTTATCACTAAATGGATCCCAAAAGTATCAACAATGTCCTTGACCTCTTCTACCAATAAATTAAAAGAGGATATGGTCTCAAAACTATGGTTTGGATTACCGTATTTGCTTTGTATCCGTTTAACAGTTTTGTTCAGGCCATGTTCGGAGTTCTCGCGTACTGCATCAACAATGCGAACACCATCGATCATTTTGGCCATAAACCTGCTGCTTGGTATCACAGGGGTGTAGGTGTTGAGCAAATAAAATGTACAACGCCTGTTGCGGAACAATTGCATGGCGTAATCTATGGCGTTCCATGCATTTTCCGAAAAATCCGTAGGTATTAAAATCTTCTGCATCTGTCAATGGATTATGATGCATAAAATTAAACGTATGGTGCAGGGGATTCTATGACAATTGTCAGCTTTTAAAAAAAGACCTAAAAGCCTTCAACCATTTCCATTAGCTTGCGTTCGTCCTTAATACCGATTTTTTTTCCGGAGGCATGGATAAGACCTTTCTTTTTAAATTCTGAGATAATTCTAATGGCCGATTCGGTAGCGGTGCCCACTACATTGGAAATGTCCTCTCGGGAGAGTGTAAGTGCCAAATATCCATCTTCATCTTCACCAAAATTATTTTTTAGATAAAGAAAAGCTTCGGCCATGCGCTGTTTTACGGTTTTTTGCGAAATGTTTACGATAACATCGTCCGCTTCCTTAAGGTCGTGTGCCATATGGCGAAGTACTTCCAAAGTGAAATTTGGATTTTTTTGGAGCGTATTGTTTATGCTTTCCTTTGGGATAAAACAAACCTCCATATCGTCGACAGCTATAGCGGAAAGATTGGTGCTTTCTTGCGATATTACCGAGCGCTGCCCCAAAACTTCGCCCTTTGTGGCCAATTTTACGATTTGGTCCTTTCCGTTGGCGCTAAGTTTGGAAAGCTTCGAAACGCCATTGCGTACACAGTAGACCCCGTTCAGTTTTTCACCTTCTTCAAAAAGTGCATCTCCCTTTTTAATGGTCTTTGTGGTTTTGGAGTCCGATACTTTTTTCAGTTCCTCCTTGCTCATGGCGCGTAAAGAATTGAACTGCCTAATGATACAATTTTCACACCTGCTTTCCATAATGATTAATTTACCTGATTCGACAAAAATAGTTGATAAACAATCACAAAATACTGATAAATATCATATTTTTAAGAAGAATAGTAGTACAATTTTGTCATAGGTAAAGCAAATGTGAAATGACAGACCCGACCTGTTATCATTGTGGAGATGATTGCGGTAAAAACCGTGTACAATTTGATGATAAGGATTTTTGTTGCAATGGTTGCAAGACCGTTTACGAAATCTTTACCTCCAATGGTCTGTCCACTTTTTACGAAATAGAGGGCAAAGCAGGTACCACTCCAAACGAAATCCGTCAGAAATACGATTTTTTGGACAACCAGGAAATTGTGAAACAACTTGTGGAGTTCGACGAAGATGGCATACAAGTGATAAGTTTGAGTATTCCCAATATTCATTGTAGTTCCTGCATATGGGTGTTGGAAAATTTGAACAAGTTGCATTCGGCCATTACGGTTTCCCAAGTTGATTTTCCTAAGAAAACCATTAGGGTTACCTTCAAAACAGAAGATTTTTCGTTGAAAGCCTTGGTGCTGCTGTTGGGGAGTATTGGTTACGAACCATATATTTCGTTGGAGGAGTACAATAAAAAGGGGAAAAAGGTGGATCGTTCCCTAATTTATAAACTCGGAGTGGCCGGATTTGCGTTCGGTAATGTAATGCTGTTCTCCTTCCCGGAGTATTTCGAGGTCGAAGAGTTTTGGTTGGATCAATATAAGAGCGTTTTCCGTTGGCTGATGTTCGCCTTTTCGCTGCCCGTGGTATTTTATGCTTCCCAAGATTACTTTGTTTCCGCTTATAAGGGCATCCGCTCCAAATTGTTGAACATTGATGTGCCGATAGCCCTTGGAATACTGACCCTTTTTCTAAGAAGCACCGCGGATATTATTTTTGACCTGGGTTCCGGTTTCTTTGATAGTCTCACCGGTCTGGTCTTCTTTTTGTTGTTGGGCAAGTTTTTTCAACAAAAAACCTATGCCTATCTGTCGTTCGAGCGCGACTACAAATCCTATTTTCCGATTGCGGTGACCCGATTGGGTAAAAATGGCGAAGAGGAGAACATACAAATTTATAATATCGAGGTAGGGGATAGGATCCTGATCCGGAGCCACGAGATCATTCCAGTGGACTCAATTCTGATAAAAGGAACCGCCGAGATCGACTATAGTTTTGTTACCGGGGAATCCGAACCTGTGTTTAAGGAATCGGGAGAGAAGCTGTTCGCCGGTGGCAAGCAACTTTCAGGTGTCTTGGAAGTAGAGGTTTTAAAATCCGTTTCGCAAAGCTATCTTACCCAACTTTGGGGCAATTCCGTATTTTCCAAGGACAAATCCAGTCAATTCCAGACCCTTACCGATAGCATAGGAAAACGATTTACCATTGCTGTGTTGAGTATAGCCACATTGGCCACTTTGTTTTGGTTGGTGTTCGATCCTAGCCTTGCCCTAAATGTGTTCACTTCGGTATTGATCATTGCCTGCCCCTGCGCCATAGCTTTGGCCGCACCGTTCACATTGGGGAATATGCTTCGCATTTTTGGAAAACATAAATTCTATTTAAAAAATGCTAGCGTAATCGAGAGGCTATCCATAATCGATACAGCTATTTTTGACAAAACCGGTACGCTGACCACCAATGTAAAGGATACCATCCATTATGAAGGAATGGAGCTTACCGAGGAAGAGACGGCACTGTTAAAAACAACCCTGAGAGCATCCAATCACCCATTGAGCCGATCGTTGTACAATATTTTAAAATCCAACGCCATAATGACCCTTGAGGAATTCCAAGAGCATACCGGTAAAGGAATAGAAGGAAAGTACAATCAACATACCATAAAAGTAGGCTCAGCGGCCTATGTGGGCGAAAACCACTCCAACTCCATAACCAATACTACAGTTTATGTAAGTGCGGATGAAGATGTGAAAGGTAGGTTCGTGTTCAAAAACACATACCGGGACGGCATGAGCCAAATATTTGATGAATTGTCCAATGATCTTAACCTAGGTATTCTTTCGGGCGATAATGATGGTGAAAAAAAGAAGCTGGAGGGCTTGCTCCCGGCAAAGACCAAAATGATGTTCGATCAAAAACCGGAAGATAAACTGGAATATATCAAAAAGTTACAGCAGAAACATAAGGTCTTAATGGTGGGCGACGGCCTGAACGATGCTGGAGCCTTGGCACAGAGCAACGTAGGGTTGGCCGTTTCGGAAAACATAAACGTGTTCTCCCCTGCCTGCGACGGAATTTTAGATGCTGCCCAACTGCGAACGCTGCCAAAATTTATTAAATTATCCAAGCAATCCGTTCGGATAATCAAAATGAGTTTTTTGCTTTCGTTGTGTTATAATGTCGTGGGATTGTATTTTGCCGTTACAGGGCAGTTACAACCGGTAATAGCCGCTATTTTAATGCCTTTGAGTTCAATTAGTATCGTGGTGTTTACCACCTTGGCCACCAATTTTGTGGCTAGAGAGTTAAAAAATAAAGAAAGCTGATATATGTCATTTTTTGAAGCATACCATCACAGTAGTTTTACCCCTAAATTAAGGCAGGTATGAGTGTTATTTATGTGTTGTTGGCCATTAGTGTAACGGTGGCCGTGGTCTTTTTTATAGCCTTTGTTTTTTCGGTAAAGAGCGGACAATACGACGACACCTATACCCCGTCGGTAAGAATGTTGTTCGAGGATGAGGTGGTAAAGAGCCAGGATAAATCAAACCTATATAGTAAAAAGGAAATCAAACAAACTAAAAGTACAAACCAATAAATATGGAAATACAACAGTTCCGCTACGATAACAAAATCGTGCAAAAGTTCTTATACGCTACCATTTTATGGGGTGTGGTAGGTATGGCAGTAGGTCTTTTGTTGGCCTTTATGTTTTTGTTCCCCAATGTTACCGAAGGTATTTCATGGTTGAGTTTTGGACGTTTGCGTCCATTGCATACCAACGCCGTGATTTTCGCATTTGTGGGTAATGCCATTTTTGCAGGGGTATATTACTCATTGCAGCGATTGCTCAAAGCTAGAATGTTCAGCGATGTTCTGAGCAACATCAATTTCTGGGGGTGGCAGTTGATCATTGTGGCAGCGGCCATTACCTTGCCTTTGGGTTACACAACCTCAAAAGAGTACGCAGAATTGGAGTGGCCCATAGATTTGGCCATTGCTGTAGTTTGGGTGGTCTTTGGATGGAACATGATAGGCACTATCTTAAAAAGAAGACAACGGCACCTATATGTGGCCATTTGGTTCTACCTTGCCACATTTGTTACGGTAGCAGTGTTGCATATCTTTAATAGTTTGGAACTACCTGTTACGGCGTTAAAAAGTTACTCAGTGTATGCTGGTGTACAGGATGCATTGGTGCAATGGTGGTACGGTCACAATGCCGTGGCATTCTTCTTGACCACTCCTTTCTTGGGGTTGATGTACTACTTTGTTCCTAAAGCAGCGAACAGGCCAATTTATTCCTATAGATTGTCCATCGTCCACTTTTGGTCGTTGATATTCATTTATATCTGGGCTGGCCCTCACCACTTGTTATATTCTGCTTTGCCCGATTGGGCACAGAACCTTGGTGTAGTATTCTCCATAATGTTGATCGCACCATCTTGGGGTGGTATGATAAACGGATTGTTGACACTGCGTGGGGTTTGGGACAAGGTGCGTACCGATGCCACACTGAAATTTATGGTAGTGGCCATTACAGGTTATGGTATGGCAACGTTTGAAGGCCCGATGCTATCTTTGAAAAACGTAAACGCCATTGCCCACTTTAGTGACTGGATCATTGCCCACGTGCACGTTGGAGCCTTGGCCTGGAACGGGTTCTTGACCTTTGGTATGATCTATTGGTTGGTGCCCCGTATGTTCAAAACAGAATTACACTCCAAAGGATTGGCCAATTTCCACTTCTGGATCGGAACCTTGGGTATTGTACTTTATGCCTTGCCGATGTACGTTGCAGGATTTACCCAAGCATTAATGTGGAAAGAATTTAACCCAGATGGTACCTTGGTTTACGGTAACTTCTTGGAAACCGTTACCCAGATTATCCCTATGTACTGGATGAGGGCCATTGGAGGTTCGCTTTACATCTTAGGTATGTTCGTACTGCTGTACAATGTAGTGATGACCATAAAATCCGGTAGCAAAGTTGAAGATGAAGCGGCAGAAGCTCCAGCATTGGAACGTGTTGCCAAAAGAAGAGTGGCAGGCGAAACTTTCCACAACTGGTTGGAAAGAAAACCGGTGCAGTTGACCATCCTTGCAACCGTAGCTATTTTGATTGGAGGTATTGTACAGATCATTCCAACAATCTTGGTCAAATCCAACATTCCTACCATAACAAGTGTTAAACCTTATACTCCTTTGGAATTGGAAGGTCGTGACCTATATATTAGGGAAGGTTGCGTAGGTTGTCACTCGCAAATGATTCGTCCCTTCCGAAGCGAGGTGGAACGTTACGGAGAGTATGCCAAGGCAGGGGAATTTGTGTACGACCACCCATTCCTTTGGGGAAGTAAGCGTACCGGTCCCGATTTGTTAAGGGTCGGAGGTAAATACTCGGACAATTGGCACTTGAACCACATGTACGATCCACAAAGTACTTCTGCAGGTTCCATAATGCCATCGTACGAATGGTTGGTTACCGACGAGCATGATCGCAGCGATATACAGGCAAAAATGGAAACCATGGTAAAATTGGGGGTTCCCTATACCGAAGAAGATATTGCCAATGCTCCGCAATCCATGGCCGAGCAAGCAGAGCAAATTGAAAAGAACCTCTACACGGATCCTGAGTTCGCAAAAACCTACGAGGCGGATAAAAAATATGCCGAAGAAAATGGGCTCGAATTCGTGGAAATGAGAGATCGGGAAATCGTGGCCTTGATTGCCTACCTACAAAGATTGGGTACCGATATAAAGATTGAAGGAACTGAAGAAACAATATCTCAAAACAAATAACCATGTTGAAATTTGTAAAAGAACATATGGAAACCATAGATGGGATAGCCAACTATCCCATGGTTTCCCTACTTATCTTCTTTGTGTTTTTTGTGTTGTTGTTTTGGTGGGTTTTCACCGCTACCAAGGAACACATAAGGGAGATGTCCGAACTGCCTTTGGATAACGATGATCAACAAAACAAACTATAATATTATGAGCACAAAAACACCTTGGTGGATAAGAGTCCCGGTTTTATTCTTCCTGATCTTTGGATTAATGGAATACTTTATCGACTCGGGAGACAAACTGGCAATAATAGAATACCCTATCACACAGTTTTTTTTGCTGTTGGTATTAATGATTCTTATTGCCATAGAACTAATATTGGCCTCTATAGAAAATATTATGTTCCAGACACTGACCGAAGAAGGAAAGGAACGTTACCTAGAAGCCAAAAGCAAGAAATTTGAATGGACCTGGGCCAAAAATTTAATGGAAAAACTGACCAAGAGCCGTTCAATCGAAAGAGAAGGTGAGATTGTATTGGACCACAATTACGATGGAATCCGAGAATTGGACAACGTGCTTCCACCGTGGTGGGTATACCTTTTCTATGCGACGATTGTTTTTGCCGTGGTCTACCTGGTTAGATTCCATATTATCGGAGAATACGACCAAAAACTCGAATACGAACAAGAAGTGGCAGCAGCCCAATTGGCCATTGAAGAGTACAAAAGAACGGCCAAAGATCTGGTGGATGCCAGTACCGTGGAGTTTTTATCGGATGATTCCGATTTGGCTGCAGGAGAGAAAATATTCCAAGCCAATTGTGTGGCCTGTCACATGGCCGATGGTGGAGGTGGAATTGGACCAAACCTGACCGATAAATATTGGATATTGGGCGGAGGCATCAAAAATATCTTCACAACTATATCGGAAGGTGGTCGAGACGGTAAGGGAATGATTGCATGGAAACAAACCTTAAAGCCTGTCGAAATGGCCCAAGTAGCCAGTTATGTGATGACCTTGGGAGGAACCACGCCCGCCAATCCAAAGGAAGCTGAAGGAGAAATCTGGGTAGACCCAAATGCTCCGGAAGAAACCAATGGTGCCGAATCTGAAACGGAAGAAACCGCTCCCGAGGAAATGGAGCAGGCCGTCGATTCAACAAACGTTGCCATGAACTAGTCCTTGGGGCGTTCGGCAACAAATATTTATCCATAAACCACAAATGCGATGGAAGAAAACTTTAGGGATTCCATAGGCACAATCACAGAAGAAGGTAAAAGGAATTGGATTTTTCCAAAAAAACCAAGTGGACGGTACTACGATTACCGAAAGTACGTAAGTTACTTTCTACTCGTTTTTTTGATAGCGGCCCCTTTCGTTAAGATCAATGGGCACCAATTTCTATTGTTCAACGTGTTGGACAGGAGGTTCAATATATTTGGGCTTCCATTCTGGCCACAGGATTTTCATCTGGTAGTAGTGTCCATGATCATCGGAGTTATTTTTATTGCACTGTTTACGGTGGCATATGGCCGTATCTTTTGTGGATGGATGTGTCCGCAGACCATATTTTTGGAAATGGTGTTCCGTCGTATCGAATACTGGATAGACGGAGATAGAGGAGCTCAAATACGACTGGACAAGGCTCCGTGGACAGGGAAAAAAATAAGGAAAAGACTTTTAAAGTGGAGTATTTTCTTTCTTATTTCCTTCTTTATCGCCAACGTGTTCTTGGCCTATTTGATCGGTAGCGATCAATTGATCGCTTATATTACAGATGGTCCTATGGCGCACTTGGGCACTATGGTCCCACTGTTGATTTTTACAGCGGTCTTTTATTTCATTTTCGCATGGTTCAGGGAACAGGTATGTATTATCGCATGCCCATACGGTAGATTGCAAGGGGTGCTGCTGGACAATAAATCCATTGTAGTGGCCTATGACCATAAACGGGGCGAGGGTGAAAACGGGCGTAAAAAGTTCAGAAAGAACGAAGATAGGGAAGCTCTGGGGCACGGCGACTGTATAGATTGTTTTCAATGTGTAAATGTGTGTCCTACAGGGATAGATATTCGCAACGGGACACAGTTGGAATGTGTAAACTGTACCGCTTGTATAGATGAGTGTGATCACATAATGGATAGTATCAATAAGCCCAAAGGCTTGATTAGATATGCCAGTGAAGATGAGATCACCCAAGACAAAAAATTCAAATTTACGGCACGTATGAAAGGTTACACAGCAGTGTTAGTCGTGCTTATTGGGATCCTTGTGGGAATGTTGTTTATGCGAAACGAGGTCGAGGCAAACGTACTTCGTTTACCGGGGCAGTTGTACGAGCGCAAGGATAACAACATTATAAGCAATGTGTACACCTATAAATTGGTGAACAAGACCACTAAAGATATTGATAATGTTTCATTCGAATTGATGTCGCACAAAGGAACCATCAAAATGGTCTCCCAGGAAACTTTCACGGTTCCCGCGGAAGAGATGGCCGAAGGAACACTTTTCATCGAAATAAATGCCTCGGCACTCAATGGAGACAAGGATAAACTGAAGATAGGGGTGTACAGCGGGGATAAACTCATTGAAACCACGGTGACCCAGTTTTTGGCACCTAGAAGTTATAACTAAACAAACGAGAGATGAAAATTAATTGGGGAACGGGAATCGTGCTGGCATTTATTGGCTTCATCGCCTTTATCCTATACTTTGTGGTAAGGATGAGCACCGACGATAGTGCCAACCACGATTTGGTTACGGAGGAATATTACAAAAAGGAATTATCCTATCAGCAGGATATAGATGCATCAAACACCGCATCGGAAATGAATGCCAACCTGAAGGTTGAAAAAACCAACGAAGGTTTGATGATATATTTTCCAGAGCGTTTCGACCCAAAAAAGATAAGTGGAACAGTGTCCCTATACAGACCGTCTAACAAGCACTTGGATACCAACTTTCCTATAAGTTTGTCCAAAACACATTTGCTCATACCTGACAATCGCTTGGTAGACGGTCGCTGGGACATTTCCGTAAACTGGAAATACGAAGGTAACTCCTTTTTGCATAAACAAAAATTGGTGTACTAGTAATGTTGACCTCTGCATTGGTATTGGGATTATTGGGAAGCCTGCACTGCTTGGGCATGTGTGGGCCAATCGCCTTTATGCTCCCCTTGGACCAAACCAACCAGGTTAAAAAGACCGCGCAATTATCCATATATCATTTTGGCCGACTATTGGCCTATGGCGTAATTGGTGTGCTTTTTGGACTTTTGGGCAAGGGACTGTCCTTGTTCGGTATTCAGCAAAAGCTTTCGATAGGCATCGGTGCGCTCATGATTGTCCTGGTATTGGTTCCTGCAAAATATCTGAACGGGCATAAGTTATTAACACCCATTTATTCGATAATTGGTAAGGTGAAATCCAAACTTGGGGCAGAGCTCAAAAAAAAGACCCCGGATACTTTTTTGACCATAGGCTTTTTAAATGGCTTTTTGCCCTGTGGCCTGGTGTATATGGCCCTTTTGGGTGCCATTGCCATGGGCAGTCCCGTGGAGGGCGGACTTTATATGATGATTTTTGGTTTAGGAACGGTGCCGTTAATGTCCTTGGTGGTGTACTCCCGTGGTATGTTCAATACCTCCATTAAATCCAAAATTCAAAAATTGATACCTGTATTCGTGGTCATTATAGGAGTCCTTTTTATAGTTCGTGGACTTGGTCTGGGAATACCGTATGTTTCACCCAAGCAGGCTCCGGCAGATGCTGTATCATCGACCATAGAATGCCATCAACCCTAAAAATCTAATCAAAAATGAAAATAACAACAGCAAGTGAAGCGGTAGGAATTGTTAAATCTGGCGACCGTGTCTTCTTTCAAGGTGCGGCCATGACACCGAACGAATTGATAGATGCCCTTTGCGATCGGCACCAGGAAATTAACAATGTCGAGATCATTTCCATACATACCGAAGGCGAAGCAAAATACACTAGGGAACCATATTGTAATGCTTTTACCCTAAATGCATGTTTTGTTGGTGGAAACGTGAGGAGTTACGTAAATACCAGATTGGGCGATTATATCCCGGTTTTTTTAAGTGAAATACCATGGTTGTTTGCCGATGAATATCTTCCATTGGATGTGGCCTTTGTGCAAGTGTCACCACCGGACAAACATGGTTATTGCTCTTTGGGGGTGTCGGTTGATGTGGCATTGCCAGCTGTTAGAACGGCAAAAAAAATAGTCGCACAAATCAACCCACAAGTGCCTAGGACCCATGGAACCGGAATTGTGCATGTAGACGATATTGCCTATGCCATTGAAGTGGATAGGCCAATCCATGAACATAATCCTACCGAAATATCTGAAATAGAAGGCCTGATTGGAAAACATGTGGCATCGTTGATAGATGATGGAGCTACCCTGCAAATGGGTATCGGCAACATACCCAATGCAGTACTTTCCAACCTTGGTAATCATAAAAATTTAGGTATCCATACCGAAATGTTCTCTGACGGGGTCTTGCCGTTGTTGGAAAGCGGAGTGATCAATGGATTGGAAAAGGCGGTAAAGCGAGGTAAAATTGTGAGTTGTTTCGCTGTTGGGTCAAGAAAACTATACGACTTTATCGATGATAACCCTATTTGTGATTTTAGGGATTCGGGATATACCAATGATACAGCCAGGATTCGAAGAAATCCGAAGGCAACAGCGATCAATAGTGCCATAGAGATCGACCTTACGGGACAGGTATGTGCGGATACAATCGGAGGATATCAGTTTTCCGGGGTAGGCGGGCAGATGGATTTTATGAGAGGAGCTTCGTTGTCAAAAGGAGGAAAACCGATAATAGCCATGTCCTCTACCACTAAAAAAGGAGTATCCAAAATAACACCGTTCCTAAAGCAAGGGGCAGGTGTGACCACTACCCGTGCGCACATGCATTATGTGGCCACGGAGTACGGGGTGGTGAATCTATTTGGCAAGAACTTGCACCAACGTGCCGAAGCGTTGATTTCCATTGCCCATCCCGATCACAGGGAAACGTTGGAGAAAGCGGCCTTTGAGCGGTTTAACGGTTAGTCGTTTTTAAAGAAAAACAATAAAAAAGGGGGCAATTTTAAAATTGCCCCCCTTTTTTTGAACTGCATGAAACCAATCAAAAATGCAATCCATCAAATTTTAAAGGTGATTACAGGTGCGTTGGAATGGTTGGCGATATCTTCACCAATGCTTCCCATAAAAAAGTGGGCAAGACCTCTTCTGCCGTGTGTTGGGATTCCAATTAGATCGGCGGATACGCCATCACTATAGTTTAGAACGCCTTTCTCAACGGTGTAATCGTTGTAAATTTCTACTTCTAGGCCAAGGTTGGCGGCGTGTAAAAATTTAGAGATTTTTTCATTGGCGTCTTTATGGCTCAAAAACTCGTCACCAGGTGTGTTGATATACAAGGGTTGAAGTTTTGCACCGAACAAATCGGCCATATCTTTTGCTTTTTTAAGGGCATCGACACTTTCTTCCTCAAAATCGGAAGCAAATACAAAACTCTTTGGTTTAAACTCCGACATATCACCTTTGATCACCAACACGGGTACGTCGGCTGTTCTGACCACACGCTCCGTATTGGAGCCTATAAAGATTTCCTGAAGGCCATCTGCACCATGGGACCCCATTACAATAAGGTCGGCCTTATGCTTTTCGGCCACTTCGTTTACTTCGCTGAAAACTTTGTAGTGTTTTATGATCGGAACTACTTTAATACCCTTTAAAAAAGGTTGTTCCAAAAAGTCTGCAAAGCGTTTTTCACCTAGCTTTATCAAATGCACCACTTGTTCTTGGGAAATGTATCCTGATTCGCCCATAATGGCAGGTGAAAGTTCCAACATGTGGAGCACTAAGAGTTCTGCTTCATGTTGTTTCGCCAACGAAGCAGCAACTTTTAGCGCATTTTCGGATTGTTTCGAAAAATCAACTGGTACGATTATACTTTTCATTTTTATTGGATTTTTAGGTTAAACGGTCATGGAAAATATTCGGGTATCTGGTTTGTTTCGTTGCATTTGAAGATCAAACGCCATACTTATATTTCTTACAAAAGGTCTTCCTTTGGCGGTTACTTTTATTTTTTTGTCACTTGTTTCCACCAATCCGTCATTTTTTAATTCGGACAGGTTGGCCACTATCTCTTCAAAATCCACTATTTGTTCTTCAAGTGGTTCCCACGTGGTTTCAAATTGACACATGATATTGAGAATATGTC
The DNA here is from genome assembly GCF_042134605.1 of Flagellimonas alginilytica. Lineage (GTDB taxonomy): Bacteria > Bacteroidota > Bacteroidia > Flavobacteriales > Flavobacteriaceae > Flagellimonas > Flagellimonas alginolytica. The sequence continues at coordinate 2,127,447 of NZ_CP169638.1, forward strand.
TTCTCAAAATTTCATCTTCTGTGTTAAGAATATGCCCTCTAAAAATAGGGATTACCCCATGCGAAACCAAATTTTCATACTCCTCTACATTTTTAACGTTTTGTGCAAAGCCATACCAGCTATCGCTGATGCTGGATACGCCCAAACCGATCATTAATTTGGTTTTTGATGGTGTATAGCCCATAAAATTTCTATGCAATGTACCATTCTCCAACGCCTTGTACAAACTATCGGTCGGCAAGGCAAAATGATCCATGCCAACATCTTTGTACCCAAAGTCGGCAAGCATTCTCTTGCCAAGTTCGTATTGAGCCTTTTTTTCTATGGACGTGGGCAAATCTGATTCTTTGTACCCTCTTTGTCCGTTCCCTTTGAGCCATGGAACGTGGGCATAGCTGTAAAACGCGATCCTATCCGGTTTTAGTGCATTGGTCCTGGCTATGGTGTTTTCCACATCGGAACAATATTGGAAAGGTAGTCCGTAAATAATATCGTGACCAACGGATGTGTATCCAATTTCCCTGGCCCATTCGGTTACATTTTTTACATTTTCGAACGGTTGTATTCTGTTTATTGCACGTTGTACGGTTAAGTTATAATCCTGGACCCCAAAGCAGACCCGTCTAAAACCAACATCGTAAAGTGCCTGTAAATGTTCTTTTGTGGTATTGTTGGGATGACCCTCAAAGCTAAAATCGATATCTTCGGTTTTTTTGCTCAATCGGGCAATTCCGGTCATCAACATTTTTAAATTATCGGGCGAAAAGAAAGTTGGCGTGCCACCCCCAAGATGGAGTTCCTTGATCTTGGGTCTGGTTCCCAACAGATCTACATATAATTCCCATTCCTTTAGCACGGATCCAATATAGGGAGTCTCCACCTCGTGGCGTTTGGTTATACGCTTGTGGCATCCGCAAAAGGTGCACATGCTTTCACAAAAGGGCAAATGAATGTATACACTGATGCCTTCCTCGGAACTTTCGCCAAAAGCTTTTAGCACACTGGAGTTCCACTTTTTTCCGGAAAAACTGTCTGTGTTCCAATAAGGTACCGTGGGGTAGCTCGTGTATCGAGGACCCGGAACGTTGTATTTTTGAACCAATTCGCACATAAGTTGCATACCATTATGTTATAGTTCAAAAGTACTTTTGATCCATTTTAAAAAACATGATAATTGTCAGGATTGCGCCCCAAATGATGCCAAATACAAATTTTTAGGCTGATGTGTATCATGTTTTTGCCCCTCCAAACATTGTACCTTTAAATGATTTAGACATGCTCTTAAATATTTTACTATGGGAGAACATATCAGAAAAAGTTCTTTTAGCGAGGACGAACGTAAGGTATTTGTTCAACATCTGATCAATGATATCCAGGCCCTTGAGAATATGATTGCCGATGGTTTGATCGAAGATGATATTGTACGCATCGGTGCAGAACAGGAAATGTGTATTATTAAGGACGATTATAGGCCATCACCAAATTCACTGGAAATACTAAAGGAAGTAGATGATTCCCACTTTACCACGGAATTTGCAACATATAATATTGAAGCCAATCTTGACCCCTACAAACTAGAGAAAGATTGCTTTGCCACAATGGAGCATCAGCTCAGGAGGTTGTTGCACAAGGTAAAAGAATCGGCGGCCAAACACAATACCAAGGTTATTCTTACCGGGATTCTGCCAACAATCAGTAAGGATGAGCTGGGGATGGACTTTATGACGCCCATTCCAAGGTATTACCGTATAAACGAAGTGCTTACGGCTTGGCGGGGCGACGATTTTACGGTTAGGATACATGGAGCCGATGAACTATCACTGCATCACGACTCAGTTTTGTTCGAAGCGTGCAATACCAGTTTCCAGCTCCACCTACAAATACCCCCAGAGGATTTTGTTAAAAGCTACAGCTGGGCCCAAGCTATTTCGGGCCCTGTTTTAGGGGTATGCTGCAATTCCCCTCTTTTATTGGGAAAGGAACTTTGGCGAGAGACTAGGATAGCCTTGTTTCAGCAAAGTCTGGATACGCGGGTATGGACCAAGGCATTGCGCGAAGAAGTTGCCAGGGTCGGTTTTGGGGAGCGATGGCAAAAAAAATCCGTAGCGGAAACATTTAAACAAGATATTTCCACCCATCGGATATTGCTTACCAAACCTATCGAGGAAAATTCCCTGCAATTATTAAAAGAGGGCAAAATTCCTAAACTCGAGGCATTGAGCTTGTTCAATAGTACCGTTTATAGATGGAACCGTCCTTGTTACGGTGTCGGGAATGGAAAACCACACCTAAGAATTGAGAACAGGTACATTCCCGCAGGTCCTACGGTGATAGATGAAATGGCAAATTTTGCATTTTGGGTCGGGCTAATGGCCGGAAGACCTCATAAGTATGACGACATGCCCGACCTAATGGATTTTAGAACGGCCAAACTTAATTTTCTTAGGGCGGCATCAAGTGGCAGGCATGCCATGTTTTCGTGGATGGGCAAAGCCATGACCATGAAGAAAATAGTTCGGGAAGAATTATTGCCCATAGCTTACAACGGGCTAAGAAAGTTTAATGTTGATGAAAAGGATATTGAAAAACTTTTGGGCATTATCGAAAAGCGCGCAAGTGGTAGAACAGGTGCAGATTGGCAGATCAAAAATTTTAGGGAGCTCAGAAAACAAATAAAACTGGACAGTGCCATAGTGCAACTGACCAAGGCGATCTATCGGAATCAACAAGATGATGAACCGGTACATCTTTGGAAACCTATCGAGGGCATGGTGGAGACCAAGGAGGCTTTCCGTTGGGTAAGCCAAATAATGTCCACAAAACTAATGAAGTTGTACGAGGACGATTACGCAAATTTGGCCATAGCGATCATGCAGTGGAACAATATTCATCATCTTCCCGTGGAAAATGGGAAGGGAGAGCTTGTGGGGCTTCTCACATGGAGCCATATAGAAAAATTTAAAAAGATCGATAAAAAAGAAGCTAGGGTCTCGGATGTAATGGTCAAAAATGTGATCACGGTAAGCCCAAAAACTGAAATATCCGAAGCAAAGAAAATAATGGAAAAGCACAATATTGGTTGCTTGCCTGTATGTGTGGATGCCCATATCGTGGGAATCATCAGCAAAGTTGATATGTAATAAATATGACAATAGTTCACAGTATAGCATTGGACGAAACTGTAAAGGTGGACCGTGTAATAGATCATATCCGCGGTAAAAAAGGCGGTCCTACAGTGGTATTTTTTGGAGGTGTGCACGGAAACGAGACGGCGGGCGTATTCGCCTTAAAGGAGGTGTTTAGGGAGTTGCATTCCAAAAAAACAACTGTTCATGGAGAATTGTACGCCATTTCGGGCAATTTGGGCGCACTGGAAAGCAAACAGCGTTATCAAACCGAAGACCTTAACCGGATATGGTTTCAAGATAGGATCGAACGTATTATAGACCACCAAGAAATAAGGCACAACGAAGAGAACGAGTTGGGGCAGTTGTACCGTTTGATACATAGTATTTTGGACTCCGGCACCCCGCCCTTTTATTTTATGGACCTTCATACCACATCGAGCAATACCAGTCCATTTATGGTTCTGAACGATAGCCTGTTGAACCGCAAGTATGCCTCCAATTATCCTTTGCCGATTATATTGGGGATAGAGGAGTATTTAAAAGGGGCTTTGTTGAGCTATATTAATGAGCTGGGCTACGTATCCTTAGGTTTTGAGAGCGGGCAGCACGATGACGATATGGCCGTAAAGAATTGTATGGAATTTATCCGTTATAGTTTGGCTGTAACACAATCCGTCCATGTTTCGGAAGAGCGGAAAGAACAACTATACCGGAATATTTCAAACTCCAGCGATGCACCCCATAGATTTTACGAAATATATCATCAGTACGATATCGCGCCCAATAGCAATTTTGTAATGGCTCCTGGTTACGTTAATTTTCAAACGATCCCTAAAGGTGCAGATCTTGCCCTTGTGGATGGTATAGAACTTAAAACAACAAAAAAGCGACAGATTTTTATGCCGTTGTATCAAAAACAAGGTAACGAAGGTTTTTATTTTATAAGACCGATACCGGTTTTCTTGTTATGGCTGTCCAAGAAATTGAGAAGGTTTAAAGTGGACCATATTTTGGTCAAGCTTCCGGGGGTGGAGTGGAAAGATGGTAGTAAGGATACCTTGGTGGTCGACCAAAGGGTAGCCCGGTTTTTTGCCAAATCGTTCCTCCATTTACTGGGATATAGGGCCAGAAAGTTCGATGAATCCCGATTGATGGCAAAGAATAGGGAGAGTGCTTCAAAATTTAAAGCATATAAAGGAACGGCATGGTACAAAAAATAAAAGGCCCAAGAATTGACTTGGACCTTTTTGGAGAAATTGGATAATGTTCATTAATCGTTCTGCATTATAAAGTTTATCGGAATACTGTATTTAACACTTACGGTTTTTCCTCTTTGTTCCCCTGGTTTAACCCGTGGCAAGGAAGCTATGATCCGGGTAGCCTCTTTTTCCAATAATTTGTCCGGTCCCCTTTGTTGGATTTGGCTGACCCTTCCTTTATTGTCTATTACAAACTGTACATAAACCCTACCGGTAATACCCATTTCCAAAGCAGAAGGCGGATAGGTAAAATTCTCCTTTATGTGCTCCTGTACCTTTTGGTTAAAGCATTCTTTGCGTTCCTCTTGGGTTTCGTAAATTTCACAACCCGGAAAAACTGGAACATATTCAATTACGGCAAAGGGAACTACGATTTCTTCCTCTACCTCTTCAACATCAACATCTTCTATCCTAACAACAGCGTCTTCAATAAAGGTTTCTTGGCTGCTCTCGGTACTGGTTATTACAGTTTCCTCTACCTCTTCCACATCCTCAACGATCTCGATAACATCGGGAGCAGATGGCGGTGGTGGTGGTGGGGCAGTTCTTAGTATTTCCGTGACGGGTACATCTTCCTTAAGTTCGTCTGTAACTTGTACAACTTCTGAAACTTTGGATTCCTCTTCATAGAACTTTACTTCGAAGGATTGCCATGTTAAAAACAAGACCGAAGTAAGTCCTATCATGAAATAAAGACTGCTATTGCGTCCTATTTCGGCGTTTGGGTTCTTTTTTGGTTTCATGACTTCTACTATTTAACTAGGTTAAAGGTAGACTTCTTCAAAATTAGAAAATATGATAAAAGTCAGCTTTGCGAATCGCTTGTAATTATTTGAACCGGAACGGGTTGTGTTCTTAGTTGGTCTTAAGCGTGAGATCGTTTTTGGTAAGGTCAATATTGAATGAAAGACTTAGCCGGATCATGTCTTCGTTACTTTTTTTAAATTTTCTATTAAAGTAGCCGATGTCCACTTTTATCTTAGGGGTCAATTGTTGCCCAAATCCTATAAATACCCTATTCTGATTAAAAGTTTCGCCCTTTATGTTTAAGAAAAGCTCGTTAAAGGCCTTAAAATAGATATCCTTATATATGGGCTTTACATATTGAAGGCGATATCGCACTCGATTGTTCACTTTTGGATCATCCACATTGATCAATCGTCTATTCTCCAGCCTGAACCTATGGGATATTTTTTGTGTATGGTATAAAGTATTCAGATTGTATTCCGCATATAACCATAGTTGATTGGTATTTTTTACATCGTCCGGTCCAAGGTAAGAGTTGGAATTGAGTAGGGCAAAACCACCGGTAATCGTGGAAGCTTTGCTCAATTTATAGGTAGCCCCGGTCCGGAAAAAGAAGAATCCATATTTATCCAACATATGGTGGTGCCGAACAATTCCCACTACCGGTACGCTCCATTCTTCATGAATTTTGGTATTGCCATAAAGCAATATCCACGATCCGTAATCGTTTTCGCTGGAATTTTGGGCCTGAAGATCTTGGGTTAGTGAAACTGTGAATACTATGGAACAAAGCAATCTTAAACAATACCTTACGTATTCCATAATCAAGGTGTTTTGATTGTTGGAACACAAAGTTTTCCATTAAAATAAATGGAAAAGTATGACACTTGTCATAGATGGTGCTTTCCCGTAAAGAAATGTATAGGATTTGGTGTTCTAATTGGATTTTTCCCAGATCAGGGCCGCTGCACCACAAATGGCGGCGGTTTTTCCTTGCATACCGGAGTGCATAAGCTTTACTTTTCCTTTGTAAACATCTAAAAGAAAACCGTTGAAATATTTTTCCAAAGGCGTCATGATCCATTTGCCGCTATTGGTCAACCCTCCCATAAGGATAAAAGCTTCTGGTTGGGTAAAGGCAGTAAAATTGGCTAAGGCCTGTGCCATTATTCTAGCTGTATAATCAAAAGCCTTTAATGCAATTTCGTCACCTTCCTCGGCAGCCTTGGTAATATCCTCCCCATGCAGGTCGTTATAGGCAATGTTCCTAAACCTGCTCTCTACCATATATTTACTTTGCATGTACATAACGGTGCGCTTTAGCCCAGTAGCGGATACATAGGCTTCGAGACCACCTTTTACCCCAAGTCCGGTTAACCTGCCATCGCCAATGGTCATATCTACATGGCCCAGCTCACCGGCAAAACCATCAAAACCATCTATAAGTTGACCATTGGCAACAATGCCGGCACCAAAACCGGTGCCAAGGGTTATCACAATAAAATCGGTCATATCTTTTGCGCCACCGAACAACATCTCTCCCAATGCGGCCGCACTGGCATCGTTCATAATACGTATGGGCATATCCATTCTTTGCTTTAACAGTTTTACAATGGGCACACTGCCTTTCCAAGCCAAGTTGCTTGCACTTTCTATGGTCCCGTTTTTACTGGAAGCGTTGGGCGCCCCGATTCCACAACCGATGATATTGGCATCTTCCCCGAATTGTTCCACAAGTTGATCACAAGTGGATTTTATCTTATCCAAATAAGAATCCAAATTTGGATATTCCTTGGTTCTGAAAAAGGTTTTTTCGTAGCATTCACCATATTTATCGACCAAGCCGATTTTGGTTTTGGTGCCTCCTATATCAATTCCTATCACTAAATCCATCGTGTAAATCCAATTAGTTTGTTTGGTTTTAAAGATAATTATAATGGTATCAATATAATAACATACTATGTTTAACTCTATGTGTATTTTTTGCTAATATCAAGGAAAAAATAGAAATCCTGACTTCTGTCATGTTTTACTTCAGTGGTCGATTCTACTTTTGAACAGAGAATTAAAACCAATAAAAATACAGAGGTATGAGCAGTTTAAATAAAATATTGATCCCTTTTGATTTTTCCGAGGCATCCGTAAATGCTTTGGAATACGTGGTCAACTTTGTAGGACCTGATCGTTCCATTGGGATCATGGGACTTTATGTGGGTGCTATGCCCATTACAGAGGCCGATAGCGACAAGTTGGGGAGCGATTTTGTAAAACTATTGGATTCGTTCAATGTGAGGCTTAAAGTGGCCCCGGAATTTATTACAAAAACCGGAAGTGTAGTAAAAACCATTTTGGCCACGCAAGAAGAAAGTGGCGCAGATTTGATCATGATGGGCACAATGGGCGATAAAATTACGGATGAAGCCATAACCAATACATCCAAGCTTGTTTTGGATGCGAACTGCCCCGTAATATCCGTGCCCTACGGAACCAGTATCAAAGAGCCAAAATCGATCGCCTTGGTTTTGGGAGGAGAAAAAATTGATGATAAGTCGGTTTTGGAGACCCTACTCGAGATTGCAAGATCTTTTAATGCCAAGGTACATGTATTGACAATTTACAAGGATTCCGTGTATGACGAGGAGGCGGTCAAAGAATCTAACGAAAACCTGTTGGAATATTACTTGGAACATTTTTATGAAGAGCATTCATTTAGTAAAAATCAAGACGTGGAACAAGGAATCTTGGATTACATCAACGAGAAAAATATTGACCTATTGACCATATTGCCACGAAATCACACCGAAAAAAGTACCCCTTCCGAAGGTAGGTTAACAAAACTGTTGACCCTTCATTCGGAGATACCGGTACTGACTTTGGATTAACCCTACACCTTTGAGCATGCTGCCACTGCTATTAATTTTAGGAATTACCATTTTACTGTTTATATGGGGGAAATTTCCTCCCGATGTTGTTGCGCTAATGGCCATGTTGGCACTTTATCTTACAGGAATTTTGGACCTGGGTGAGACATTGACCGGATTTAGCAACCCGACCGTAATTATGATCGCGGCCCTTTTTATAATTGGTGAAGGGCTGTCCAGAACCGGTTGGACCGCCATGGCCGGACAGTTTTTTGTGAAGTGGGCAAGGCGGAACATCTCCCGCTTACTGGTAATAGTAACTCTAGGCTCCAGTTTGTTGTCCGGTTTTGTAAGTAATACAGGAACGGTTGCCGCATTGCTCCCGGTAAGTGTAACCGCAGCTTGGAATGCCGGGACCTTACCCTCTAAACTATTGATCCCTGTCGCATTCGGCTCCAATACGGGTGGATTACTGACGTTAACGGGTACGCCTCCCAACATTATAGTGAGCAATGCCTTGGTGGAAAATGGATTTACCGGATTTTCGTTCTTTGAATTTGGCTTGATAGGAGTGCCCTTACTTATTATTTCGGTGCTATATTTTAGGTACATAGGGTACAGGTTGCTTCCGTCCCATAGAACCAAAAATAAACCCGTGGCCATTGATCAAGAGATGCATAAATGGATCGAAAATTATAGCATTGGGGATAACTTGTATCGACTTAGGATCCGGTCAATGTCGCAATTGATCAACACAAAAATAGGGGATTGGAACTTTGAAGGGGAGCACAAGGTTTCCGTAATGCGTTTAAAACGAAGACATCCCAATAAATTGCAGAGAATACCGCAATTTGTGGAGATGCCCGGACTGGACACGGAAATGCGGTATCACGATATAATCACCGTAAAAGGAGAGCCAGAGGATGTGGACAAACTCGTCCTAAAGTTTCACTTGGGGGTAATACCTACCAAGCCCGAAACCGATATGCTCAAAAAGGAACTGATCAACCAAGAAGTGGGTATGGCGGAAATGATCATTACACCTAAATCGGTATTCGTAGGGAAGACCATTAATCTGGGGCATTATTTGCGCCAGGCAGGAGTACAACTACTGGCGGTTTCTAGGGATAATGCCACATTGACCGGCAAAATTAAAATTAAAGCGGGGGATGCGTTCGTTATTCGTGGACAGTGGGAAAACATAATATCCCTGAAATCCATGTACGAGAACCTGGTAATATCCGGAAGCCCCGAAGCACTGGCCAAAAATGTGGACCAGCTCACTACAAGGAGCTATATTGCTATGGGGACCTTGGTCCTGATGATTCTCCTTTTGGTGTTTAAAATATTGCCAGGAGCCATAGCAGCACTGATTTGTGCCGGAATTATGATGCTGACCGGATGTGTGCCCATTTCCAAAGCGTACAAAGGGATCAGCTGGACCAGCGTAGTGATGATAGCAGCAATGATTCCCATGGGATTGGCATTGCAAAAAACTGGGGTTGCGCAATTGGCCGCCAATAGTTTGGTGAACACATTGGGGAGCATACACCCAGTGGCCTTATTGGCAGGTATTTTTCTATTGACTGCGGCTTTTAGCCAAACCATAAACAACTCAGCGACCGCAGTTTTAATGGCTCCGATAGCCATAATGGCGTCGATGACATTAGGGGTTTCCCCAAAACCATTTATGATCGCAGTGGCCGTGAGCGCATCTACCGCATTTTTGACGCCCGTGGGCACCACTACCAATGCAATGGTAATGGCGGCGGGCGGATATAAATTTATGGATTACGTAAAAGTAGGAGGCCCTTTGCTACTATTTTTCTTTATCGCAACACTAATATTGGTTCCATGGATATGGAGCTTCTAACAATTAAATACAGCAGATATGAGCACAACAAAAGACCTAAGTAAGTATGGATTAAAAAACGTCCGGGCACAATGGAACCTCGACGCCGAAACTTTACAGAAGATCACAGTAGAAAAAAACATGGGAGTAGAGACCGATAATGGAACTCTCTGTGTAAATACTGGCAAGTTTACCGGTCGTTCGCCCAAAGATCGTTTTTTGGTTAAGGACGATTATACCAAGGACAAAATTTGGTGGGGACGGATCAACAAGCCTATTTCTCCGGAAAATTTCGACAAGTTATACGATGAGGTGACCACTTATCTCGAAGGAAAAGAAGTTTATGTGCGGGATGCAGCCGTTTGTGCCGATCCAAAATATAAAATGAATGTAAGAACGGTAACGGAATATCCGTGGTCCAACTACTTCATCAAAAATATGTTCTTAAGGCTGGACGAAAGTGAATTGGATAATTTTGAGGAAGAATGGTTGGTACTTTGCGCCCCAGGTTATGAAGCTTCAAACCCTAAAGACTTTGGGATCATCAGTGGAAACTTCTCCATTTTGAACTTTACCAGAAAAATTGCCTTGGTGGCCGGTTCCGCGTATACGGGCGAAATGAAAAAAGGGATATTCTCTGCACTGAACCTTATTCTTCCGACCGAAAAAGAAGTGCTTCCAATGCACTGTTCCGCTAATGTGGGAGAAGGTGGGGATACCGCGATTTTCTTTGGACTGTCCGGAACGGGAAAAACCACCTTGTCCGCTGATCCAGACCGGAAATTGATCGGTGATGATGAGCATGGTTGGACAAAGGAAAATACAATCTTCAATTTTGAAGGAGGTTGCTATGCCAAAGTAATCGACCTTACCGAAGAAAAAGAGCCGGATATTTACAGGGCCATCCGCCCAGGGGCGCTTTTGGAAAATGTGGTCTTTAAAGAGGGTACCAAAGAAGTTGACTTTTTTGATAGCAGCATCACGCAGAACACCAGGGTAAGCTATCCTATTGATCATATAGACAATATCCAAACACCATCTTACGCTTCCAATCCTACAAATATCTTTTTCTTAACTTGTGATGCGTTCGGGGTATTGCCTCCGGTATCCAAACTGACCCCAGGTCAGGCCGCATACCACTTTATTTCTGGATATACCGCAAAAGTAGCCGGGACCGAAGCAGGTATTACAGAGCCGGTACCATCGTTCTCCGCATGTTTTGGAGAGCCGTTTATGCCACTTCACCCTGCCGTTTATGCAGAAATGCTGAGCAATAAAATGAAGGAAGCCGGTGTAAATGTTTGGTTGATAAACACAGGATGGAGCGGTGGACCTTACGGGGTAGGGTCTAGGATAAAATTAAAGTACACAAGAGCCATGATCTCTGCAATACTTGAAGGTAAATTGGACGATGTGGAGTTTGATACCCATCCAATTTTTGGATTGAACATGCCCAAGTATTGTCCAGGAGTTCCGACCGAGATTTTGGATCCAATGAACACTTGGTTGCAAAAAGGAGCATATGTTAGCAAGGCGATACAATTGGCACATTCGTTCCATATCAATTTCGATAAATTTGCCAGTGAGGCATCCGAAGAAATTTTAAATGGAGGGCCACTGATCGACTCTCACCACAGTTTGGGAGAGCATTTATAGGACCATGAAATTTTAACTAGTGGACAATACTGATAGATTTAACATAGAAAATTTAGGGGCGCCCCAATATAGGTCGCCCCTAAAACTTAGTACCGTAGAAGGAGACCAAATATTCAATTTTGTAAGCGAATCGAATAGGTTGATCTTTGACCTGTCCATGGAACATTACAACCAATGTTTGACCGATGGCGTGCAGCCGGTTTGTTTGGAAAAGGCCGGACCTAGGCAAGACATTTTTTTCGATGCCGAAAACGCCACAGCAGCCATTGTAACCTGTGGTGGGTTGTGCCCGGGCATAAACAACGTGATCCGGGGATTGGTTATGGCCCTACATTATTTTTATGGGGTGAAAAAAATTCTGGGCGTGCCGTATGGGTACGAAGGCCTAAATCCCGAAAAAGGACATAAGCTCACGGAATTGACCCCAGATAAGGTTAAGGACATCCATCAATTTGGGGGTACATTTTTAGGTTCATCTAGGGGTGGGCAAGACGTTTCCGTTATGGTGGACACCTTGGAGGCCAACCAAATAGATATGCTCTTTGCCATTGGGGGAGACGGTACCCTGAAAGGTGTAAACGCGCTGGGCGAGGAAATCTCCAAAAGAAACGCTAAAATAAGCGTGGTCGGGATTCCCAAGACCATAGACAATGATATAGACCTTATCGACGAATCTTTTGGTTTTGAAACCGCTTTTGATGTGGCCAGTCCCATTTTACGAGATGCCCACAACGAAGCAACCGGGGCCTATAACGGAATATCCATTATTAAATTAATGGGAAGGGATAGTGGTTTTATTGCTGCTTCGGCAGCCTTGGCCATGCCCGTGGTAAACTTTGTACTGGTGCCAGAAATGGATTTTAAACTCGATGGTGAAGGAGGTTTCCTCAATGTTTTGGAAAAACGCTTGCAGAAAAAAAAGCACGCTGTAATTGTTGTCGCCGAAGGAGCCGGGCAACAGCTCTTTACGGAGAAGACCATTGTAAAGGATGCCTCCGGAAACATACAGCATGAGGATATCGGTGTTTTCCTAAAAGAAAAAATTACAGAGTATTTTAAAGATAAAATCCCGGTTACCATAAAATACATAGACCCAAGTTATATAGTTAGGTGTGCACCGGCCAACTCCAGCGATAGCGTTTTTTGCAGTCGATTGGCCTACCATGCAGTACATGGCGCAATGGCCGGTAAAACCAAGTTTGTGGCCAGTAGGGTAAATAACAATTATGTTTACGTGCCCATATCCGAAGTAACCAAGAAAAGAAAAAAGATAGACTTGGAAGGTGAGTTCTGGTTTTCCGTACTACAAAGTACCGGACAACCTTTCTCTATGTGATAAATTGATGGTTCTTAAACTGACAATTGTCATTAAATTTTATGCATAGTAATACTAGATTTGAATATAATCAAAACAATAATCATGGAAGTACATGTTCAATATCAAAAAATGATGACTAGTGAATCATTGACCGAATTGTTAATGAAAAAACTAGAGAGTTTGGAAAATAAATATAACTGGTTGATCAAGGCCAACGTACTTTTTAAAACAGAGAACGATAAATCCGGAGAGGGTAAAATTTGTGAAATTGAACTGAGTGCCCCAGGCCCTAGAATTTTTGCCAAATCGGATACCGATGATTTTGAAAAGTCCATGTCCAAGACAATCGAGGATTTAAGAAGGCAACTTGAGAAAAGACAAGCTACGTTTTCTACACATTAATTGAACAGAGAGATCAATACTGTGCGTTAATCCATAAATCCAATATGATGAAATTAAAAATCGTAGTCATAAGCATGTTGCTCCTTTTGGGATGCTCCTCTACCAGGTTGGTCTCGACCTGGAAAAATCCCGATATAGTATTATTTGATGCGTACCAGGTGCTCGTTGTGGGGATGATACAGGACGACAGTGCCCGAATGGAGTACGAAACCAAGTTTGTGGAGGTGCTCAAAGAAAAAGGAGTGGACGCCGTGCGCAGTATTGATCTTTTTGATGTAGAGTTTACATCTGTCAAAAGAACCGAAAAGGAATTGGAAGAGGTGGAACAACAATTGTTGGACAAAGGATTCGATGCCATTTTGGTGAGCAAAGTGGTGGGTACCGAAAATAGAAGAACATTTAAAGAGCATATTAACGATGTGGACAAAATGTTCATGAGGTTTACCAATGACTATCTGGAACACCAAGAAATATATTATGATCCCGAATATTACGAGACATTCAACATTTATCATTCGGAGACATCGCTCTACTGTATCTGCGTAGGAAAGGAAATAGAGTTGATTTGGAGGGGAGAAGTGGATGTAACCGAGCCTGCCAACGTCAACAAAGCCATAGATACCTACATAAAAGTGGTTACAAAATCAATGGGAGAACACGATGTAATTTTTTAGGAAGATAGACCGATTGCTTCCAGTACGCCCAGCATATCCAAAAGAATCAAAACGGGAATGGATATTAATATCACGATCAAAACAAAAACCATGATTCGCAAAAAGCCCACCATGAGTTTGTTCCCTATGCTAATTTCATTTGCCATAATAGTGTAATTTCCTTCAATTTACGGAAATATTTGCGCATTTACTATAGATGTTGGTGCACTATTCGACTAACGGACAGCTTTTTAGTATATACTGTTAACCGATCAATCCGTCTCTTTTTGTTTTTTACTGAGCAGTTTGGCCAAATCCTCCAGCGTTATCCCTTTGGTTTCCGGCATCATAAAAATTACCCATAATAATTGCAGGACCATCATAAAGGCGAAGAAGATAAAGATCGGCCACGGGTTTTCTTTAAAAATACCTATTTCTGCATCCAAAAAAGTAGGGGTGAGCAAAGTGATCAATGCCGCAAAAACCCAATGGGTACTCGTACCCCAGGACTGTCCGTAGGAACGGACCTTATTGGGAAAAATCTCCGAGATAAATACCCATACCACCGCACCCTGACCAACAGCATGAGAAGCAATAAACACCAAGATAAAAGTAAGCAGCAATACCGAACTTGCTCCGGAATAAAAACACCAGCCAACCATGGCCAAACTTATAATATAGCCAATGGAACCTATATACATGAGTTGCTTTCTGCCGAGTTTATCGATCAAAGAAATACCCACAAAAGTGAAAATCAAATTGATCACCCCAATGGATATGGAACTAAAGAGTGACTCGCCGGAAGCCAATCCGGCACGCTCCAATATTTCGGGGGCGTAATACAAAACAAAATTGATGCCCGAGAGTTGATTAAAAAATGCAATCAAAAAAGCCAATACCAGGGGACGGTTGTATTTTCCCGAGAATAAACTGTCGCTGTTTTTTTCCTTGGCCTCGTATATGGCGATTTTTATCTCTTCCAAATATACGGTTGCCTTTTCCTGGGCTGTTCCCAAAAGAACAATGGACTCTTTAACAATGGCATCACTACGGTTTTTAAGCAACAGCCATCGTGGACTATTGGGTATGTTGAACACCATAAGGGTATAGATAAGGGCAGGAAGTCCTTCAATGCCCAACATCCAGCGCCAGGCAATATTCTCGTCAAAGAGTATTCCGATCAGATAGTTGGAGATAAAAGCGACCAAAATGCCAAAAACAATATTAAATTGGTACATCGCCGTTAATCTGCCCCTGGTCTGGGGAGTAGAAATTTCCGAAATGTAAACTGGAGCGGCCACGGAAGAGGCGCCAACCCCAATGCCACCAATAAACCTAAAAACCGAAAAAGTGTAAGCTTCTGGAGCAAATGCAGAGCCAATAGCCGAAACAAAGTAGAGCACGCCGATCCAGAACAAGGTTTTCTTGCGGCCCAAAAGATCCGTGGGCAACCCTCCAAAAAGTGCACCCAATACCGTTCCCCAAAGCGCCATGGACATGATAAATATACCGTGGAAGGTAAAAATGGAATCTCCCAAGAACCAATTGGTGTCCCAGATTTCTTTAATGGGTTGGTTGGCACCGGAAATAACAACAGTATCAAAACCAAACAAAAACCCCGCGAGGGCCGCGGTCAATGAAATTCTAAAAATACGCTTGTCCATGGATAATGACTTTCGCTAAAGCTAACCAAAATTTAAATATTCTGAAGTTGCTCCATAATCAAATCGGTGGCGCCCTTGTTGGATTTTATGTAATCGGAGTTGATGGCACCTATGCTTTTTATGGTATTTGGGTCGTGGATCAGATCATCCATCAAACTAAAAAAACTGTTTTTGTCGGCAATCGGAACAATGCCTCCTGCAAAAACAAGATCTTCTGCTTCTTTGAACCCCTTATATCGTGGTCCGATTATTATGGGCACACCAAAAACAGCAGGCTCCATGGTGTTGTGCAATCCTGTGGCAAAGCCACCCCCTACATAGGCAATATTGGCGTAGCTGTAAATTTTGGTCAATAAGCCGATTGTGTCCACGATAAGCACATCGAACTCCGTTAGATCTGTATTCCCCAATTCCGAGTAAAGCACAGTTTTTTTGGTAAGGGCGGAGATGATTTTGTCCACATGTGGTTTTTTTATTTCGTGTGGTGCAACCACAAATTTTACTTGCCCCTGTGTCTCGTTAATGTATTCGATCAGGATTTCCTCATCTTCGGGCCATGTGCTACCTGCCACTACACATAAATGGTTTGCCTTAAAGCGATCCATAAAACCCAACCGATTGTCCCGCTTCAAAATTTCCGAAACCCGATCCAATCGCGTGTCACCACTAATGGTTGAATTTGGAAAGCCAATGGCGGTCAATAGTTTTTTTGAATTCTCATCCTGCACAAAAAAGTGTTCGAACTTGCCCAAACTTTTCCGCATAAACCCACCGTAGGGTCTAAAATAGATCTGTCGTTTGGAAAAGATCGCCGAAATCAAATAAACAGGAATGTTTTTGTTGTGTAAATGGAACAGGTAATTGGGCCATACTTCATACTTTACAAAAATGGCAAATTCTGGATGAATTAGGTTCAGGAATCGTTTTACATTGGCATTGGTGTCCATTGGTAAATAAACAACCACATCGGCAACTGTTGTATTTTTCTTTATTTCATATCCGGAAGGGGAAAAAAAAGTGAGGACAATTTGGTGCTCGGGATATTTTGTTCTCAATTTTTCCAAAATCGGCAACCCTTGTTCAAATTCGCCAAGGGAGGCAACGTGCATCCAGATAGATTTTTTTTTAAGGTCAAGACACTTCTCCAAAATGGAAAAGGTCTTTTTTCTGCCCTGTACAAATAATTTGATCTTTTTATTAAAAAGGGCGATCGGTTGAAGAACAAGCCAAGTTGTATACACCAGAATGTTGTAAAAGAAACGCAAAGGCACCATTTTTTGCTAAAATACATTCTTTCGCTTAGGTAGCATTATGGCATCTTAATTTCTTAATTTTGACATATCAATTTACGTAGGATGAAAAAAATTCAAATGGTTGACCTAAAAGGTCAATATGAAGGTATAAAGACCGAGGTCAACGAAGCCATAGCAGAAATCTTGGAATCCTCTGCATTTATAAACGGACCCCATGTGCAGGCTTTCCAGAGCGAGTTGGAAGCGTATTTGGGTGTTAGGCACGTAATCCCATGTGCCAACGGAACAGATGCGCTTCAAATATGTATGATGGGTCTTGGGTTAGAGCCAGGTGATGAGGTGATTACCGCGGATTTTACTTTTGCGGCCACAGTGGAGGTAATCGGGTTGTTGCAATTGACTCCTGTTTTGGTAGATGTTGATTTGGATACCTTCAATATAAATATTGAGGCCATTGAAAAAGCCATAACTCTAAAAACCAAAGCTATAGTGCCTGTGCATTTGTTCGGTCAATGTGCCAATATGGACGAAATTATGGAGTTGGCCCAAAAACATAATTTGTATGTAATAGAAGATAATGCGCAAGCCATTGGTGGTTCATATTATTCGAAAGATGGTTCCAAACAAAAAGCAGGGACCATTGGGCATGTTGGGGCAACTTCTTTCTTCCCATCAAAAAACTTGGGCTGTTATGGCGATGGTGGGGCTATTTTTACCAACAACGATGAACTGGCACATACCATTCGAGGTATTGTGAACCATGGAATGTACAAACGGTATTACCACGATGTGGTCGGGGTAAATTCAAGACTGGATTCCATACAGGCGGCAGTTTTAAGGGCCAAACTACCTAAATTGGATCATTACAACCAAAAACGCTGGGAGGCAGCAGCAAAATACTCCAAGGCATTCGCAGGACAGGAACATATAGTGGTTCCAAAAATTTCGTGCGGCTGTGAAATCCAAAAAAGTGTATGCGATTGCCATGTGTTCCATCAGTACACGTTGCGGATAACCAATGGCAAACGAGATGGTCTGGTACAACATTTAAACGATAACAGCGTTCCATGTGGTGTATATTACCCAGTTCCACTACATAGGCAAAAAGCCTATCTGGATGAGCGATATAGGGAAAACGATTTCCCTGTAACCAATCAATTGGTGAACGAGGTGATTTCCCTTCCTATGCATACCGAACTGGATGATGAGCAAATTGATTTTATTGCCAAATTGGTCATTGACTTCGTAAATTCATAAAATGAAAATACTTGTGACCGGTGGTTTGGGATTTATTGGTTCCCACACCGTAGTGGAATTACAAAATGAAGGGTTTGAAGTGGTTGTTGTGGACAATCTTTCCAATTCATCGTTGGATGTTTTGGACGGTATTGAGGCCATCACCGACAAACGTCCCATTTTTGAAGAATTCGATCTTCGCGAAAAACCAAAAGTGGAATCCTTCTTTCAAAAATATCAGGATGTTGCAGGTGTAATACATTTTGCAGCATCCAAAGCAGTAGGAGAGAGCGTGGAAAAACCCTTGTTGTATTACGAGAACAATCTTGGGGTCTTGGTCTACATACTTCAAGAATTAAAGAAAAAGCAGCGTGCCAATTTTATATTTAGCAGCTCGTGCACCGTTTACGGTCAGGCAGACCAAATGCCAATAACCGAAGCGGCCCCGGTAAAACCAGCCGAATCACCGTACGGCAATACAAAACAGGTAGGGGAGGAAATCATTAAAGATAGTTGTAAGGTCAATCCGCAATTAAAAGCTATTGCATTGCGGTACTTTAACCCGATCGGAGCCCATGCGTCCGGTAAAATAGGGGAGCTGCCCATAGGAGTACCTCAAAATTTAGTGCCTTTTATTACACAGACCGGTATGGGGCTGCGAGAACAACTTTCTGTATTTGGAGACGACTATCCTACGGAAGACGGAACCTGTATAAGGGATTATATCCATGTAGTGGACTTGGCAAAGGCCCACGTAGCTGCATTGCAACGTTTGTTAAAGGATAAAAACGAAGCTAACTATGAAGTTTTTAATTTAGGTACTGGCAAAGGAAGTTCGGTTTTGGAAGTTATCCGGAGCTTTGAACGAGTTTCCGGACAAAAATTAAATTATAAGATAGTGGATAGACGTCCTGGCGATGTTGTCCAAGCATATGCGGATACTACAAAAGCAAATAAAGTTTTGGGTTGGAAAGCCATATCCACTCTGGATGAAGCTATGGAATCGGCATGGGAATGGGAAAAAAACGTTAGAAGTAGGTAAACGGAAATCCCAAAGCATCATTTTTCACGTACATCATGTATGTTCCCTAAATACAATAACAGTTTAGAGTTGCTGGAAGGTGTTCGTAAAGAAGACCTGTACCCGAAATTGTTGCAACAGCTAAAAAAGGATTTTGATTTGGCCAATGTGCCAATCAATATTCCCGTGGATATAACCCCAAAAGAGCTCAAGAGTACCATACATGAAAAGGTGTATTACCTGATCGTCGAAAAATTTCCCGACTATCTCAATTTGTTGTATGTAGTGGATATACCAGAAAACCAAGTCAAGAATATAGATGCAACCGATGCGGTCGATATCTCTGCTGAGGTATCTTTTTTATTGTTGAAGAGGGAGTGGCAAAAGGTTTGGTACAAGACCAAGTACAGTAGTTAATCTTCAAAAATCGTAAATCCCATCGAAACAAGAGTGCAATTTTAAGTTGACGCAATTTTTTCCGACCTAACCAATGGTTCAGTATATATTATTTTCAGTTTCGGTACGTAACTCTTTCTAAAAATTTCATTTTTATCGCTATCATGACCAATCTGTAATATAGTTGTAAATTTGAATAAGAAATTAAATGGATTGCAAGCATATAAATGCTAAAACCCGTATTTTTGACTAAAATTTTCCATAAATATTTGGAGAAACATAAGGAATGGACAAATATTCTTTTTTAAACGCTGCGCATACTTCATTTTTTGCGGAGCAATACGATAGATATCTAACGAATCCCGATAGTGTAGAGCCCAGTTGGAGGGCTTTTTTTCAAGGATTTGATTTTGGTTTGGAAAACGCCGCCGAAGATTTGGGGGTGGAATCCGAAAAAGGTGGAATGGTCGTGCTTGCCAATGGAAGGAAAGTCGAGATGCCCGAAACCTTGCAAAAGGAGTTCCAGGTTATTCGCTTGATCGATGGTTATCGCTCTCGCGGACATCTTTTTACCAAAACAAACCCGGTAAGGGAAAGAAGAAAATATGAGCCAACTTTGGAATTGTCCAATTTTGGACTTTCACAGGAAGACTTGGGTACCGTTTTCGATGCCGGAAAAATTTTGGGCATAGGGCCATCGTCTCTAAAGAACATAATTGCCCATTTGGAGAGCATTTATTGCGATGCGATCGGTGTGGAGTATATGTACATCCGAACCCCGGAACGTATTCAATGGATTCAAGATTGGTTGAACAAGAACGACAATCACCCCAATTTTACTCCCGAAGAAAAGAAAAACATACTCAGAAAGCTTAACGAAGCGGTTTCCTTCGAAAGCTTTTTGCATACTAAATATGTAGGCCAGAAACGATTTTCGCTGGAAGGTGGGGAATCTTTAATCCCCGCTTTGGACGTAATCGTGGAAAAAGCTGCAGACCAGGGCGTAAAACAGTTTGTCGTAGGCATGGCCCATAGAGGGCGCTTGAACGTTTTGACCAACATTTTCGGAAAATCGCCCAAAGATATCTTCAGCGAGTTCGACGGTAAGGACTACGAAGAAACCATATTCGATGGCGACGTAAAGTATCACTTGGGTTGGACCTCTACGCGAGAAACCGATTCAGGGAAAATAGTGAACATGAACATTGCCCCGAACCCATCACATTTGGAAACCGTTAACTCCATCGTGGAGGGAATCTCAAGGGCAAAACAAGACCGTGACCACGGAGATAATATATCTGAAGTATTACCGATTTTAATTCACGGAGATGCCGCATTCGCTGGACAGGGCGTCGTGTACGAAGTAATCCAAATGGCGCGGTTGGACGGTTATACCACAGGAGGTACCATCCACATTGTAGTGAACAACCAGATCGGGTTTACCACCAATTATTTGGATGCAAGGTCCTCTACCTACTGTACCGATGTGGGGAAAGTGACCCTGTCGCCCGTACTGCATGTAAATGCCGATGATGCCGAAGCGGTAGTGCATGCCACAACATTTGCCCTAGAGTATAGAATGCGTTACAAACGCGATATTTTCTTGGATTTATTGGGGTACAGAAAATATGGGCACAACGAAGGCGACGAACCCAAATTTACCCAGCCCTTATTGTACAAATCCATTTCCAAACACGATAACCCTAGAGATATCTATGCTGCTAAATTGATTGCGGAGGGTATCATCGATGAGAATTATGTGAAGGATTTGGAGGAGAAATATAAAAACGATCTCGAAGAAGATCTTTTGGACTCCCGTAAAATTGAAAAAACCAGGATAACACCTTTTATGCAAGATGAGTGGGAAGGCTTTGAGCAAGTTACCGAAGAGGTAATGCTAAAACCTATGGATACCACATATGATCTTAAAAAGATGGATCAGATTGCACAGAGCATCACAAAGCTTCCAGAAGATAAAAAGTTCCTAAGGAAATTGGTTCGACTGGTAGAAGGTCGTCATAAAATGTATTTTGAGGACAACAAACTCGATTGGGCCATGGGCGAACTATTGGCCTATGGATCATTACTGGAAGAAGGGTACGATGTAAGGATGACAGGTCAAGATGTCGAGAGGGGAACCTTTTCCCATAGGCATGCTGTCATCAAAACAGAAATGCACGAGGAGGAAGTGGTCTTGCTGAACGAGATGGGCGAAAACCAAAACGGAAAGTTCCATATCTATAATTCGCTGCTATCGGAATACGCCGTGATGGGGTTTGATTATGGTTACGCTATGGCAAGTCCAAAAACGTTGACCATTTGGGAAGCCCAGTTTGGTGACTTCAGTAACGGGGCCCAAATCATTATTGATCAATATTTGTCATCCGCAGAAGATAAATGGAAGTTGCAGAATGGATTGGTCCTGTTGTTACCGCACGGTTACGAAGGGCAAGGCGCCGAGCACTCGTCTGCCCGTATGGAAAGATACCTGCAATTGTGTGCCAAGGACAACATGTTCGTGGCGGATGTAACCACACCTGCCAACCTGTTCCACTTGTTCCGTAGACAAATGAAAGCCAATTTCCGCAAACCTTTGGTGGTATTTACCCCAAAGAGCTTGCTAAGACATCCAAAAGTAATGTCCACCAAAGAAGAAATGGCCAACGGCAGTTTTCAAATGGTCATTGATGATGCCGAAGCAAAAGCGGCCAAAGTAAAAAGCTTGGTATTTTGTACCGGTAAATTTTACTATGATCTTTTGGAGAAAAAAGAGGAACTTGGTCGAGATGATGTAGCTTTGGTAAGGGTGGAACAATTGTTCCCGTTGCCGGCAAAGCAAATGCGGGCCATAATCAAAAAGTACAAGAACGCCGACGATATTGTTTGGGCACAGGAAGAGCCAAGAAATATGGGTGCCTGGAGCCATATGTTAATGCATTTGGACGAGGCCAAACAATTTAGGGTGGCATCACGTAGGTTTTACGGTGCGCCGGCAGCAGGTAGTGCAGTTCGTTCCAAGAGACGACATGCCCAAGTATTGGACTATGTGTTCGATAAGAGTAAGGACAATATGTTAATAAGATAATTCAAGTATAAACTATAATAGAATGGTTTTAGAAATGAAAGTTCCCTCACCAGGGGAATCCATTACAGAGGTAGAAATCGCCGAGTGGTTGGTAGAGGATGGAGACTATGTAGAGAAGGACCAGGCCATAGCCGAGGTAGATTCGGACAAGGCAACATTGGAGCTTCCTGCAGAGGAGAGCGGAATTATTACCCTAAAAGCTGAGGTAGGCGATGCCGTAGCGGTAGGTGAGGTCGTTTGCCTTATCGATACCAGTGCGGAAAAACCAGAAGGCGCAGGGTCATCGGCCAAAAAAGAAGAGCCGAAGAAAGAAGAACCAAAAAAGGAGGCTGCCAAAGCAGAGGAACCCAAGAAAGATACATATGCTTCTGGGACCCCGTCTCCAGCGGCCAAAAAAATATTGGACGAAAAAGGAATCGAGCCATCATCTGTTTCCGGTAGTGGAAGAGATGGCCGCATCACAAAAGACGATGCGGTAAAAGCCAAGGCCTCCATGGGTACGCCAACAGGTGGAAGCCGTGGGGAAAGCCGTTCCAAGTTGTCCATGTTGCGCAGAAAAGTTGCCGAACGTTTGGTAGCTGCCAAAAATGAGACTGCCATGTTGACTACCTTTAACGAGGTGGACATGACGGCAATCTTCGAACTGCGAAAGCAATACAAAGAAGAGTTCAAGGAGAAACATGGGGTTAGTCTTGGGTTTATGTCTTTCTTTACCAAGGCCGTTATCCGTGCATTGCAAATGTATCCTGCGGTAAACTCCATGATCGATGGAAAAGAAATGATCTCTTACGATTTCTGCGATATCAGTATAGCAGTTTCGGGGCCAAAAGGGTTGATGGTTCCGGTAATCAGAAATGCAGAAAATCTTACGTTCCGTGGTGTTGAATCCGAAGTTAAACGTTTGGCGATAAGAGCAAGGGAAGGGGAGATTACAGTAGACGAGATGACAGGAGGTACCTTTACCATTACCAATGGAGGTGTTTTTGGTTCCATGTTGTCTACCCCGATCATTAATCCTCCACAGAGTGCCATTTTAGGAATGCACAATATTGTGGAACGTGCCATTGTTAGGGATGGTGCCATTGCCATAGCCCCGGTTATGTATGTAGCACTTTCTTACGACCATAGGATTATCGATGGAAAAGAATCCGTTGGTTTCTTGGTTGCGGTAAAAGAAGCGTTGGAAAGCCCGGAAGAATTATTGATGGACGGCAACGTGAAAAAAGCGTTGGAACTATAATATAAAGAGAGTCAAGTGCCCTGAGTATAGTCGAAGGGCCTTGTATTGCTCGAACTTGCAAATGCCTTTACTTTTTTAAGTAGAGGCATTTTTTGTTGTAATCGATTATGGCCTTGCCTTTTTTAAGGATGTCCGCCCCGATAATTCCGTCTACGGGCAATGCATTATGTGCAAGCAGTGCATGGTTCACATGTGAAAGATCGAACACAACTACCTTCTGTTTTTTCTTTGTCCACTCCCCGATCTGTATTTTGTTGCTGGAGGATATCAAAGTTTCCATTTCTGTGGCCCCGGCTCCCGCTGCCTTAATATCGGTAGCTTCCGAAATCATTTCAAAAAACTCGATTTTATCCATTCCAACACAAGTGTTGGAGGCACCGGTATCCAAAATAAATTTGCCTGTAACACCATTAATGCTGGCCGTAAGCTCAAAATGATTGGTTTGCGTAAATGTCAAGGGGATTTTAATATAATCTTTAGATCTCAGGAATTTTTTAAGTGATGTCATATTATTATATGCGGGAGTGTTGAACCTTGAACGATCAAAACATCTTTTAATATAATCGTAAACAAAGTTTTTGGACGTCTAAGATAAACCTATTTTTGTGTTATGGTTTGTTTTAACAGCAACAAGGTCCTCCTTTCGGTTTTTGCCATGTATTTGTTGGTCTCATGTGATTTCAACAAAAAGGAAATCGATAAGGAGACTATAGCAAAAGCTTATATCCATGGATTGAATACCTCTAACTATGATCAAGTGGTAGGTTTGTTTTTGGACAGTGTTCGGTTCAACGAAATGGATTACAGGAGAACTTTTTCCAAACAAGGGTACAGGGATCTGTTCCAGTGGGATTCTGTATTTAGGCCAAAGTATGCCATTTTGGAAATAAAAGATAAGGATAACGAACTCCATTTAAAGGTTTCCAAAAAGTGTGACCGCATACTCTTTTTGCAGAATAAACCATTTGTCACACATGAGGTCATGAAGATTGAAGAAGGCAAAATACAAAGTATTGATGTAGTGGAATATTTGGATTTTAATGATGACCTGTGGGTAAGAAATAGAGAACAATTGGTCAACTGGGTCAGTGAGCACCATCCCGAATTGGATGGGTTTATCTATGATCAAACCAAAGTAGGTGCACAAAACTTCACAAAAGCAATGGAATTATACGGCAATAGGAACAATGTTGCGGCAGAGCAAGAAAATAGCAGTAAATGATTATAACAGATACGCATACCCATTTATATAGCGAAGCCTTTGAGGAGGATAGGGCGGAAATGATGCAGAGGGCTTTCGATCAAGGAGTGCAAAGGTTTTTTGTGCCGGCAATAGATTCTACCTATATAAAATCCATGCTGGATTTGGAAGCCGGTTATCCCGAGAATGTTTTTCTGATGATGGGATTGCACCCGACCCATGTAAAGGAAAACTACAAGGCGGAATTGGCCATTGTGGAGGAATGGCTGGCAAAACGAAAGTTTTACGCCGTAGGAGAAATTGGAGTGGACCTATATTGGGACAAAACCTTTTTGAAAGAACAACAAGAGGCATTTGCGCATCAGATCCGACTGGCAAAAAAATGTCAATTGCCAATAGTAATACATTGTCGTGATGCCTTTGATGAGGTCTTTGAAGTACTGGAGCAAGAAAAAGGAGAAGGGCTTTTTGGCATTTTTCATTGTTTTACCGGAACCATGGAGCAGGCTCAAAAAGCCATTTCCTATAATATGAAGTTGGGCATCGGTGGGGTGGTTACGTTTAAAAACGGGAAGATTGACCAGTTTTTGCACAATGTTGGACTGGAGCATATTGTTTTGGAAACCGATGCTCCCTATTTGGCACCCACCCCATATCGTGGCAAACGGAACGAGAGTTCCTATATTGTAAATATATTGCAAAAACTATCCTCCATTTATGGAATGCCGGAGGAAGAAATTGCCGAGATTACGACTAAGAACTCCAAAGACATATTCGGGATCTGACCTATGAAAAAAAAGCCCAACATATTATTGATCTACACCGGGGGTACCATTGGTATGGTAAAGGACTATAAAACCGGTGCGCTCAAGGCCTTTAATTTTGAGGAGCTGGTAAAAAATATCCCAGAGTTAAAACAATTGGATTGTAATTTGCACGGAGTGTCGTTCGAAAATCCCATAGATTCTTCCAACATGAATCCGGAATACTGGGCGGTCATTACATCAATTATCGAGTCTCATTACGAAGAAAACGATGGTTTTGTGGTGTTACACGGTAGCGATACCATGAGTTATTCCGCGTCGGCACTCAGTTTTATGTTGGAAAATCTGGCCAAGCCGGTCATTTTCACAGGTTCCCAATTACCCATTGGGGATTTGCGCACCGATGCCAAGGAAAACCTGATAACCTCAATAGAAATAGCGGCACTTCAAAAAAAAGGCAGGCCGGTTGTGCAAGAAGTCGGATTATATTTTGAATACAAGCTCTACAGGGCCAACCGGACCACCAAAATAAATGCAGAACATTTTGAAGCATTTGATTCATTGAACTATCCGCCCTTGGTGGAATCCGGGGTACATTTAAAGGTGAACGAGAATATTTTATTGAAGAAAACCACCAAAGGCAAGTCGTTGCAGGTGCATAAAAATATGGACAACAATGTGGCGATTTTAAAATTATTTCCGGGATTAAACCGAAAAGTACTGCATTCAGTGCTCCAAATTCCCGAATTAAAGGCGCTTATTTTGGAAACTTATGGTGCAGGAAATGCCCCAATGGACAAATGGTTTTTGTCAGAATTAAAAAAGGCTGCAGAAAAAGGATTGCATATTATTAATGTAACCCAATGCTCGGGAGGCAGTGTTTTTATGGGACATTACGAAACCAGTGAAAAACTCAAGGAGATGCAACTGGTTAATGGAAAGGATATTACGACCGAAGCTGCCATTGCCAAGGCAATGTACCTTTTGGGGACAAGGGTTCCGGACAAGTTGTTCAAGACGATTTTCGAGACACCGCTCCGTGGTGAAATGCTGTAAAATTAACGCCTCAAATTTCTATAACTAATAATTTTTTTGTTTATTGGTCGCCCTAAAAGAAACAATAGAGAGGTGGCCGAGTGGTCGAAGGCGCACGCCTGGAAAGTGTGTATACACCAAAAGTGTATCGAGGGTTCGAATCCCTTCCTCTCTGCAAGGTATTTTAGTTTTTCTATTATAAAATTTTATATCTTTAACATTATTAACTAACTAAATTTAAGTTTAAGTAAAATGAAAAAAATATCCTTTTCTCTGGCTGCTGCCGGAATGTTTGTGATGGGAACTACAACTGCATCTGCAGCAATGTTGCAAGAAGAAGCTGAAGCCAGCAAAGGTTTCACCCAAGTTTTAAAAGAGCAATTTATCCAAGGAGGTCCTGCCTTTATGGGTATCGTGTTGCTTTGTTTGATTTTGGGATTGGCCGTAGCCATCGAAAGAATTATTTATTTGAATTTAGCAACCACCAATTCCGCTAAATTGAAGCAACAAGTTGAGGATGCTTTGGCTTCAGGTGGTGTTGAGGCCGCTAAAGAAGTTTGTAGAAACACTAAAGGACCTGTTGCTTCTATCTACTATCAAGGTTTGGATAGAGTTGACGAAGGATTGGAATCCGCAGAAAAAGCTGTTGTGGCTTACGGTGGTGTACAAATGGGTCAATTGGAGAAAAACGTTTCTTGGTTGTCCTTGTTTATCGCTATTGCTCCCATGCTTGGGTTCATGGGTACGGTAATCGGTATGATTCAGGCTTTCCAGAAGATTGCTGCAGTAGGTAACTTGAGTGCCTCATTGATTGCAGGGGATATCCAGGTGGCGTTATTGACGACCGTATTCGGTTTGATCACGGCGATTATCCTACAGATTTTCTACAACTATATTATTGCTAAAATCGATAGTATCGTAAACGATATGGAAGACAGCTCAATCGCTTTGATCGATATGTTGGCTGCCCACAAGAAATAATTACGAATTAAAAACTATCGAGAATCATGAATAAAATAGTAAAAATATTACTCATCGTCATCGGATTGCTTGCGGCCGTTCTTTGGTTCTCCCTTCCGTCTGCCGATGATCCAGGAGCCATAAATAGCGGCTCAATGAACTTCATGTTCATTATCATGTACATCCTTTTGGCTATTGCAGTTGTAACTTCAGTAGTATTTGGATTTGCAAAATTGTTTTCCACAAAGGGAAGCTTAAAGAAAGCTCTTTTTGCCATTGGTGGATTGGCCATTGTAGTGGCCATATCCTACGGGCTTTCTTCAGATAACATGGCTGTGGTAGAAGCTATGTCCGAAAGAGGCGTAGAGACCACGGAAGGCACTGTGAAAAACATTGGAATGGGATTAAACGTATTTTTTATCCTTACCCTAGTAGCGGTAGTTCTAATGGTAGTACCAGGTTTGAAAAGAATGTTTGTAAAGTAAAAAGTTAATTATGCCTAGAAGAAAAGGAGCACCGGAAGTAAATGCCGGCTCCATGGCGGATATCGCGTTCCTCTTGCTTATCTTTTTCTTGGTGACCACCACCATAGAAACTGATGCAGGTCTGGATCGAATGTTACCGCCGATCGAGCCGCCAGACACAGATGTTGTTATTAAGCAGAAAAACATTTTTACTGTTAATATCAACAAGAATGGACAACTTTTGGTTGAGGATAACTTGATGGAAATTAAGGATTTAAGAAAAGCTGCTACCGCGTTTTTGGAAAACGGTGCAGACGGTACTTGTGCCTACTGTAAAGGTAGAAAAGATCCTTCCTCATCAGATAATCCGACCAAAGCCATTATCTCATTAAAAAATGACAGGGAGACCAAGTATAGTACATACATTACCGTTCAAAACGAATTGGTGGGTGCGTACAACGACCTGCGTAACCGTGAAGCACAACGTTTGT
Organism: Flagellimonas alginilytica; assembly: GCF_042134605.1. Lineage (GTDB taxonomy): Bacteria > Bacteroidota > Bacteroidia > Flavobacteriales > Flavobacteriaceae > Flagellimonas > Flagellimonas alginolytica. Next base: position 2,156,133 of record NZ_CP169638.1, read on the forward strand.
TCGGAAGGGATTTCACCAAAATGGAAGCAGAATACCTTAATCCAGAAACCCCATCCAGCGTTAGAGATGATTTGAAAGACAAAGTGAAACGTATCCAGGATATGTTCCCACAAAAACTTTCAGAAGCAGAAACCACAACCAATTAACAACTATTTAATATGGCTAAGTTTACCAAAAAGAAGGATGGCGATTTGCCAGCGGTATCAACGGCATCGTTGCCAGATATCGTTTTCATGCTACTGTTCTTCTTTATGACCGTGACCACGATGAAGGATAGTTCTTTAATGGTTGCCAATACTCTTCCAAACGCTTCGGAAATAAAGAAGTTGGAAAAGAAAGATCGCGTGATTTATATTTATGTGGGGACACCTACGCAAGAATATCAAAAGGTATTTGGTACAGAACCAAAAATCCAATTGAATGATAAATTTGCCAATGTGGACGAAGTAGGTTCATTTATTTTGGCAGAACGTGCAAAGAAACCGCAAGAACTTCAAAACGTATTGACTACTGCTTTGAAAGTTGATAAGGAAGCAAACATGGGCCTTATCACCGACATAAAGCAACAATTGAGAGAAGTGAACGCTCTAAAAGTGAATTATACCACTTATGAGGGGGATGCTTTTAACAATCTACAGTAGACAATAGCTTAGATTTAGTGGGAAACGCTCCAAATTTTAATTTGGGGCGTTTTTTGTTTAAATTGTTAATGTAATGCTTCGTAAAATTCTACAGATTTTTTTGGGTATGGTGCTTTTGGTATCGTCCTTACCCGGCAATGCCCAAACAACTACATCCAATCCGCGTTATTTGGAAGACCAGTTTTATGTGGGGGTAGGGTATAATGTTTTATTTGATAAGCCCGAGAATGTATCGCAACGTAACCTCTCTTATAATCTGCAGTTCGGCTTTATTAAGGATATTCCGTTCAATGAGCGAAGAAATATTGGGATTGGTCTGGGATTGGGGTACGCCATTAATGCCTATTACTCCAACGTGATGGCTACAGAAGGGGATAATATAATTACATATGGGATTGTGGACGAGGCCGATTTTAACCGTAGTAAGCTGGGAACCCATACTATTGAATTACCATTAGAAATTAGGTGGCGTACTTCAACAGCTGAAGACTATAAGTTTTGGCGGATCTATGCAGGCGCACGTTTAGGGTATGTTTTTTCCGGTAGATCCAAATTGGTTACCGATATGGGGAATACCACCTTTAAAAATCCAGATATCGAGGAATTCCATTACGGTCTCACCCTTAGTTTTGGATACAATACCTGGAATTTACACGCTTATTATGGATTAAATAATTTACTCAAGGAGGAAACAGAGTTGGAAAATGGTGAACCTATCGACTTTAGTGTGCTCAGAGTAGGTTTAATATTTTATATCCTATAACCAGTACTTCAAAATAATCAGCTGGGAACAGCAACCCAATAAAAAGCCAATCAATAGTTCGTTCTTAGTATGTGCTCTAAGATATAGACGAGAGGTTGCTACCAAGCCTGTAAAAAGGGTGAATAAACTGATTGCTATGGTAATGTTGATCTCAAAATGAATGCTCAGTGCGATCATAAAGGTGAGAATACTTCCCATGCCCAATAAGTGCATGCTTGTCTTTAATTTAAAAAACAACAAAATCAAGGTGGCACTAGTGGCCGTAAGTAAGCCGGTAAAATAGTAAAAGAGCTCGTGCACGTAATTATTGGGAATAACCTTGTACAGAATCATCAAAAATATAATACAGCTAATATATAAGGGATATTTACGTTCCTGTACGGTAGGTAAAAAGATGGAATTGATTACCCCGAGATTTTTTAAGATCAAAAAGAAAATGATCGGGATGATCACCGTAAGAATAAAAATCGGTAGAATATTGCCGCTCTGTACTTCCAAGGTACTGTAAGGGGCGATCATAAAATAAACAATGGTTCCTCCGATAGGTACGAACAAGGGATGGAACAGGTAAGAGATAATATGGAATATGTGGCGCATCAGATTTCTTTTCTTAACCGTGCCACAGGAATCCCAAGTTGTTCTCTATATTTGGCCACGGTACGCCGGGCAATTGGATACCCCCTGTCCTTTAAAATGGTGGCTAGTTTCGCGTCTGTTAAAGGTTTTTTCTTCTCCTCGTCCCGAATAACGGTCTCCAAGATCTTTTTTATTTCTTTGGTGGATACATCTTCTCCCTGCTCATTTTTCATAGACTCCGAAAAGAAATCTTTGATCAATTTGGTGCCGTAGGGCGTATCCACATATTTGCTGTTGGCCACCCGGGAAACGGTAGAAACATCCATATCAATTTTATCGGCAATATCCTTAAGGATCATGGGGCGGAGCTTTCGCTCATCACCGGTCATAAAATATTCCTTTTGATATTCCATTATGGTGCTCATGGTAACAAACAGTGTCTGTTGACGTTGCTTTATGGCATCGATGAACCATTTTGCCGCATCAAGCTTTTGTTTGATGAACATTACCGTATCCTTTTGGGACTTGGACTTTTCCTTTGCATTTTTATAGCCTTCCAACATATTGCTGTAATCTTTGGACACATGGAGTTCCGGGGCATTTCGGCCGTTAAGCGAAAGTTCCAGTTCGCCATCCACAATTTTTATGGAAAAATCTGGGACAATATGTTCGATCATCCGGGTGTTGCCCGAGTAGGACCCACCTGGTTTGGGATTGAGTTTTTCTATTTCAGAAATGGCATCTTTTAGCTGTTCTTCGGTAATATGATGCTTCTGGATCAATTTGGAATAATGCTTTTTCGTAAAATGATCAAAAGATTTTTCCAAAATGCTTGTTGCCAGCTCTATGGACGGTTTCTGACTTTTACGCTTTAGTTGAATGATCAAACATTCGTCCAACGATCGTGCTGCCACCCCTGGTGGGTCTAGGTCTTGTACAATCTTGAGGACTTGCTCTATCTTCTCTTCCTCTACGTAAATATTCTGTGTAAAGGCAAGGTCGTCCATAATATCGGTAAGTGGCCTTCGAATGTAGCCACTTTCATCCACGCTGCCTACTAGGAACTCGGCAATGGCCCATTCTTGATCATCTAAATAGACGGTATTGAGCTGATTGAGCAAATATTGGTTGAACGATGTGCCTGCAGCATACGGCACGCTCTTGTCATCATCTTCCGCACTATAATTATTGGCTTGTGTGCGGTAATCGGGAATCTCATCGTCACTTAAGTAATCGTCAATGTTGATTTCTTCAGTATCAATGTTTTCACTATCCGCGGAATCATCGTAAGTATCCTCATAAACATCATCCAGCGCATCGGATTCTTCCTTGCCGCTCTCCAATGCAGGGTTTTCCTCCAACTCTTGCTTTAACCTTTGTTCAAATGCCTGGGTCGGCAATTGAATAAGTTTCATGAGCTGAATCTGCTGTGGAGACAGTTTTTGTGAAAGCTTAAACTGTAGATGTTGTTTTAGCATACGGATTGATGATTAGCAATCTTTCCTATGTAAAATAATAAAATCAAATTAAAACTCGGCATTCTGGGGTGTCCTCGGGTAAGGTATCACATCTCGAATGTTCCCCATTCCTGTTGCAAACTGAACCATACGCTCGAACCCAAGGCCAAAACCACTGTGGACCGCTGTGCCGAATTTTCTTAGATCCAAGTACCACCAAAGTTCTTTTTCGTCAATATCCAGTGCTTTTATTTTTTGTTGAAGTACATCCAAACGCTCTTCACGTTGGGAGCCTCCAACAATTTCGCCGATTCCAGGGAAGAGTACATCCATGGCGCGAACCGTTTTGCCATCCTCGTTCAAGCGCATATAAAATGCTTTGATGTTGGCAGGGTAATCAAAAAGAATTACTGGACATTTAAAGTGTTTTTCTACCAAAAAGCGTTCGTGTTCGCTCTGCAGATCTGCGCCCCATTCATCAATAGGGAACTGGAATTTTTTCTTTTTGTTGGGTTTGCTGTTCTTTAAAATATCGATGGCCTCCGTGTAGGACACCCTTTTAAAATTGTTCTCAACAACAAACTTTAATTTTTCGATCAGGGCCATTTCCGAACGCTCGTTCTGTGGCTTGGTCTTTTCCTCGTCCAAAAGGCGTTTTTCCAAGAATTCCAAATCATCCTGACAGTGATCCAGCACATATTGGATGATATATTTTATAAAATCCTCTGCAAGGTCCATGTTGGCATCCAGGTCGTAAAAGGCCATCTCGGGCTCTATCATCCAGAATTCTGCCAAGTGGCGGGATGTGTTTGAGTTTTCCGCTCTAAAGGTGGGTCCAAAGGTGTATACCTTGCCCAAGCCCATGGCGTAGGTCTCTGCCTCTAACTGACCAGATACGGTAAGGTTGGTCTCCTTTCCAAAAAAGTCTTGGGAATAATCCACATCCCCGGCATCGTTCAAAGGTGGGTTTTTGGCATCCAAAGTAGAAACACGGAACATTTCACCTGCACCCTCGGCATCGGAACCGGTTATGATAGGGGCATGCATATAGTAAAAGCCATTTTGCTGAAAATAGCTGTGTACGGCAAAGGATAGCATAGATCTTACGCGCATTACGGCCGAAAATGTATTGGTGCGTACCCTTAGGTGGGCTTTTTCGCGTAAAAACTCCAACGAATGTTTTTTGGGCTGGATAGGGTAGGTCTCCGGGTCGGCTGTACCATGCACGAATATATCCGTAACCTGGATCTCCACACTTTGTCCACGACCTTGACTTTCTTCCAGGGTTCCTGAAATTTTTAATGCAGCTCCTGTAGAAATTTGTTTGAGGATCGTATCGTCCAAATTTTCAAAATCAACTACACATTGTAGGTTATGAATGGTGGAACCATCGTTCAAGGCGATAAACCTGTTACTTCTAAATGTTTTTACCCATCCATTTACTTCAACGGAATCTCCTACGGGTTGCTTTTCCAGCAATTCTTTTATGGAATAAGACATCATTCTAAAACTATCGTAATTAAGTTGGTAAAGATAGGTTTTTGATAAAAAATGATGGCAATGGAACGGCTTAATTTATGGCCATTCCATCCACTATTTGTCCTTGAGGTTATCCTCTTCCTTTGGTAAAATGTCGATTTGAGGTTTTTTGAGCACTTGTTTATTGGCAATGCTCCTTTCTAAAGAAAGCAGAAGTGATGGCAATAAGATCAAATTGGAGAGCATAGCGAACAATAAAGTTGCCGAAACCAATCCGCCCAAGGCCTTGGTTCCCCCAAAACTCGAAATAATAAAGACCGAAAACCCGAAGAACAATACAATGGAAGTGTAGAACATACTAACACCGGTCTCTCGAAGAGCTGCATACACCGACTTTTTAATGTGCCAACGATTGGCAGTGAGTTCTTGGCGGTATTTAGCTAAAAAATGAATAGTATCGTCCACTGAAATACCAAAGGCGATACTAAAAACGAGAATAGTGGATGGTTTTATGGGGACACCCAAAAAGCCCATAACACCTGCGGTGATCACCAAAGGCAATAAGTTGGGGACCAAGGATATGATTACCATTTTATACGAGCGGAACAAATAGGCCATGAACAGGGAAATAAGTCCGATCGCCAAAGCCAGGGATAATAATAGGTTTTTCACCAAATACTTGGTTCCTTTTAGGAAAAGCAGCGCCTTGCCTGTCATAAAAACATTGTACCGTTCCGATGGGAACTGTTTGGTAATGGCTTCCTGTACATCCTTTTCTATTTCCTCCATGCGATCTATTTTAACATCGCGCATGTAGGTGGTCAAACGTGCAGTTTGCCCGGTACTGTCCACAAAACTCTGTAGGAGGTCGGTTTCTCCGGTTGACGATTTTTGAACAGTGCTCATTATAAATGTGTTCTCTTGACTGGTGGGCAGTTGATAGTATTTAGGGATGCCATTGTAAAATGCCTGTTTGGAATATTTTACCAGATCTACAATGGAAATGGGCCTAGAGAGTTCGGGAATTTCATCGATTACCGTTCCAAGTTGGTCCATACGCTTTAAAGTGGCTGGTTTTGTCACCCCATTTTTTCGTTTGGTATCCACTACAATTTCCATGGGCATTATACCATCAAACTCGGCCTCAAAAAATTGGATATCCTTATAAAAATGACTTTTCTTTGGCAGATCCTCGATCCTACTTCCTGTAATCCGCATCTGATAAATTCCGATAATGCTCAAAACCAGAACCGCTACGGTGGTAATGTACACGGCAATTCTGTGGTTTCTTACCATATTTTCCATCCAATTGACAAAAAAGTCCATCCATTTTTTGTTCAAGTGCTTTAAATGCTTGGTCTTGGGCAACGGCATAAAGCTATAAATGATAGGTATGATCAGTAGGGATAATATAAATATTCCGATAATATTGATAGAGGCTACAATGCCAAATTCCCGTAACAATTGGCTGTCTAAAATGATGAAGGTGGCAAAACCAGATGCGGTGGTAATGTTTGTCATTAATGTGGCATTGCCGATCTTAGAGATAACCCTTTGTAGGGAGAGGGCTTGGTTGCCATGCTTTTTTACTTCTTGCTGGTATTTGTTGATCAAGAAAATACAGTTGGGAATACCGATTACAATGATCAATGGAGGTATAAGGGCCGTAAGTATGGTGATCTCATACTGCAATAGGCCCAATAAGCCAAAAGCCCACATCACACCTATGATCACAACACACATAGAGATAAATGTGGCCCTAAAGCTTCTAAAGAAAAAGAAAAAGATAATGGAGGTGACCAGAAGGGCGCCTACAATAAAAAGACCAATTTCATCTACAATGGATTTAGTGTTCCAAGTTCTTATATAGGGCATTCCGGAAACATGGACATTCATTTGGGTCTCTTCCTCAAAATCGTTTACCAGTGCCCCAAGGTCGTTAAGGATAAATTCGTTCCGAACGGCAGTGTTCATGATGTCCTTGTCCAGGTACACTACGGTTTGAATAGTACCTGTTTCGGGATTGTACACCAAATTGTCGTAAAATGGCAGTTCTTTGAACAAGTGGTTTTTAAGGGACTCAATTTCCTGTGCGGTTTTTGGTGGGGCCGGAATAAGCGGCTGCATTACAAAAGCCTGGGTAATGCTGTCCTTGACAAGTTCTTTCAAGTTCTCGAGAGAGATCACATAATCCACTTCTGGAAATGCGTCGAGCTGTTTGCTCAAAGTATTCCAGCGGTTAAAATTTTTGGGGGTGAACAGGGCCGGATCCTTAACGGCCAGTACAATGGCATTCCCTTCTTCTCCAAAAATTTTGGTAAAGGAATTGTACTCAATGGTAGCCGGGTGGTCATCTGGAAGAATATTGGCCTCGGTGTTGGAAAAACGCATATTTTTCCACTGCATCGCCAAGAAAACAGTGAATCCGGCAACCCCCAAAAGAATGAGGATTCTATTTCGGAGAATAATTCTTGCGACCTTAGGCCAAAATCCTTTAGTGAGCTTTGCTACCATGTGGGTTTTGTTGGCCGCAAAGGTAGAAAATGATATGTTGTGTTCCTAGAAAAGACCGTAGTCAAAATAGAACTTTTACACCTTCATGATCTCGGCTTCTTTTGCCGTTAAAATGCTATCGACTTTTTCACTGTAGGAATTGGTAAGTTCCTGAACATCGACCTCGGCATTGCTCAAAAGATCCTCGGAAATATCCAGTGCTTTAAGCTCTTTGTTGGCGTCTTGCCTTACGCTTCGGATGCTCACTTTTGCATCTTCGGCTTCGGATTTTGCCTGTTTGGTCAGTTGAACCCTTCTTTCTTCGGTCAAAGGTGGAACGTTGATGATGATCATGTCGCCATTGTTCATTGGATTGAAGCCTAAATTGGCATTCATAATGGCAGTTTCTATTTCACCAAGAAGATTTTTTTCCCAAGGTTGAACGGACAAGGTTCGCGCATCGGGAGTATTGATGTTGGAAACTTGGGAGAGCGGAGTCTGTGATCCATAGTAATCTACCATTACCGTAGATAGCATCATTGGGCTGGCTTTGCCGGCCCTGATCTTTGTCAATGCTTTTTGTAAGTGTGCGATGCTGGCATCCATGCTTTCCTTTGCACTATCAAGAATAAATTTTACTTCTTCGTCCATAATTATAAATATATAAAAACTGAATCCATTATCTGCGTTCAACTACACGTTGACCACTGTTCCAATATTTTCTCCTGAAACTATTTTCATTAAGTTGCCACGTGTGTTCATGTCGAAAACAACGATGGGCAATTCGTTTTCCTGACTGAGGGTAAAGGCGGTTGTGTCCATTACTTTGAGCCCTTTGGAAAGCACCTCGTTAAAAGAGATGGAGTCGAATTTGGTAGCCGTTTTGTCCTTCTCTGGGTCAGATGTGTAAATTCCGTCCACTCGTGTACCTTTTAAGATAACATCCGCTTTGATCTCAATAGCTCTCAGTACGGCTGCGGAGTCGGTGGTAAAGTATGGATTTCCGGTTCCCCCACCAAAAATCACCACTCTGCCTTTTTCCAAATGGCGAATAGCTCTTCTTCTGATAAAAGGTTCTGCAACCTCATTGATTTTTATGGCCGATTGTAACCTGGTCTGCACCCCTCTTAGTTCAAGGGCACTTTGCAGTGCGAGGCCGTTGATCACTGTTGCCAACATGCCCATATGGTCTCCTTGGACCCTGTCCATACCTTGGCTAGCTCCGGCCAATCCCCGAAAAATGTTTCCCCCGCCAATTACGATGGCCACTTCTACACCTTTATCGATTACTGATTTTATTTCTTCGGCATATTCATCCAATCGCTTGGCATCTATACCATATTGTTTTTCGCCCATTAGGGCTTCGCCGCTTAGCTTTAATAAAATTCTTTTGTAATGCATTAAAAGTATATTGAAGTCCGGACAAAAATAATCAAAATATTTTACGGGAAATGAAGAATTCTAGGTTTGATACCATCACAAAAAAACCGCTTCTTTTGGGAAGCGGTTTAGTGAAATTATGTTGCAGGCAAATTAACCAAGTGCCACTCTTGCGAATCCTGTAACTTCCAAGCTGGAGTCTACAGACTTAACATATTGGGAAACACTTTGCTTGCTGTCTTTGATAAAATCTTGGTTTACCAAGGTGTTGTCCTTAAAGAAACGCTTCAATTTACCTTGGGCGATCTTGTCCAACATTTCTTCTGGTTTGCCTTCTTGGCGCAATTGATCTTTTGCGATTTCGATTTCTTTGTCAATGATCGATTGGTCAACACCATCCTCGTTCAATGCAACAGGGTTCATAGCAGCAGCTTGCATGGCTACATCTTTTGCGGCTTCGGCGGCACCGTCAACATTGGCGGACAAACCTACCAAAGTGGCGATTTTGTTGCCAGCGTGAATGTATGAACCTACGAAAGGGGCATTCAATTTTTCAAAGCTTCCGATTTCGATTTTTTCACCGATAACCCCGGTTTGCTCAGTCAATTTATCAGCTACGGTCATTCCATCGAAGGAAGCAGCTAAGAAATCGTCTTTGCTTTCGAAACCTAGTGCGATATCGGCCAAATCGTTGGCAAGCTTTACAAAACTATCGTTCTTGGCAACAAAGTCAGTTTCGCAGTTCAATGAAATTGCAACTCCTTGTGTATTGTCGCTGTTTACCTTTGCAATGGCAGCACCTTCTGAAGATTCTCTATCAGCTCTTTTTGCTGCTACTTTCTGACCCTTTTTTCTAAGGATCTCTATTGCCTTATCAAAATCACCTTCTGCTTCGACCAAAGCTTTTTTGCAATCCATCATTCCAGCTCCGGTGGTCTTTCTTAATTTATTTACCTCTGCGGCGGTAATCTTTGCCATTTTCTTTTCTTTTTAAATTTTATATAAAGTAAAACACTATTGCCGTGTTTTGGATTAGGACAGTGTTAAATAAGTGGGTTTATTCAACACCGCCTTTTACGCTGTCTTGCCATTCTTTAAGTTCGTCCCATTTTCCATCGGCGGCCATTTTAGCTTGTTTTGGCCAAGAAGTTGGGTCCAAGTGAGCTAAAGTTGAGCTAGCTTCGGTCAAGATTTCCTTGATTTTTTCAGCGTCTGCATCAGCTAGGTCTGCATAGGATTTTACGCCACTTGCTGCCAAAGCTTCGGCGGCTTTTGGTCCAACACCTTCAATTTTGGTGAGGTCGTCCGCTTTAGCTTCTGCTTTAGGAGCGGCTTCAGCTTTTTTTGCAGGTTTTTCTTCGGTGGCTTTATTTTCCTTGTTGGCGTCCTCTTCCTTGTCTTTACCGTTGTTTTTCTCGCTCTTGCGCTCTTCCAATCCTTCTGCTACGGCTTGTGTAACAGACTCTAGGATAGCTTCAATGGATTTACCGGCATCGTCGTTGGATGGGATGGCATAATCTACATCACGTGGGTCGGAGTTGGTATCTACCATTGCAAAAATTGGAATGTTCAATTTTTGGGCTTCTTTTACGGCGATGTGCTCACGCATGGTGTCCACGATAAAGAGGGCTCCTGGCAAACGTGTCATATCGGCAATGGAACCTAAGTTCTTTTCCAATTTTGCACGCAAACGATCTACCTGCAATCTTTCTTTTTTGGATAGGGTGTTGAATGTACCGTCTTTCTTCATTCGGTCGATAGCTGCCATCTTTTTAACAGCTTTACGAATGGTGACAAAGTTGGTCAACATACCACCTGGCCATCTCTCTGTGATGTACGGCATGTTTACCTTGGATACTTTGTCCGCTACAATGTCCTTTGCTTGTTTTTTTGTGGCTACAAAAAGGATTTTTCTTCCTGAGGCTGCAATTTTTTTAAGGGCCTCGTTGGCCTCCTCAAGTTTTGCAACTGTTTTGTAGAGGTTGATTACGTGAATCCCATTTCGCTCCATGTAGATGTACGGAGCCATGTTCGGATTCCACTTTCTTGTTAGGTGTCCAAAATGCACACCTGCTTCCAGTAAGTCTTTTACTTCAATTTTACTTGCCATTTTTGTACTTAGTTTACGTTCCGTTGTAAGTAGCAATGGGTTGGTGGTCACAAAAAATGTTCGCCCGGCCCATTTAGATGCTAAACTAGTTTCCAAAAGTCGATTTGTTTTTCCTTTTGGAACAACGACAACTTTGTTAAAAATTTAACCCTGAAATATGTATGCTTTCAGGGTTTTCAATGAACTTATATATAGATGGGCAAAGGCCCAAAGTATATTATCGTTTGGAGAATTGGAATTTCTTACGGGCTTTCTTCTGACCGAATTTCTTCCTTTCCACCATTCTCGGGTCTCTTGTTAATAACCCTTCTGGTTTAAGAACAGTTCTGTTCTCTGCATCAATTTCGCACATTGCTCTGGACAAAGCCAAACGAACGGCCTCTGCCTGACCTGTGATACCACCGCCGTAAACATTTACTTTTACGTCGTAGTTGCCTTCGGTTTCTGTTAAGGCAAAAGGTTGTTTTACTTTGTATTGCAATGTACCTGTGGTAAAGTAATCGTTAAGATCTCTTTTGTTGATGGTAATGTTTCCTGAACCTTCGGAAACATATACTCTGGCCACAGCTGTTTTTCTTCTACCTATCTTATGAACCACTTCCATTATTTGTAGTCGTTTAAGTTTATAGCTTTTGGTTTTTGCGCTTCTTGTCCGTGCTCTGCCCCTGCGTAAACCTTAAGGTTTCTGAACAGGTCGGCTCCTAATTTATTTTTAGGAAGCATTCCTTTTACGGAGTTTTCGATAATGCGCTCAGGATGTTTTTCCAATACTTCTAGTGCGGAAGCAGAACGTTGTCCACCTGGATACCCAGTGTATCTTTGGTATTCTTTATCGTTCCATTTGTTACCTGTCATGTCGATTTTCTCTGCATTGATGACAATAACATTGTCTCCACAATCAACATGGGGGGTAAAGTTGGTCTTATATTTCCCTCTAAGTATTTTGGCTACTTTAGACGCCAATCTTCCTAAGGTCTGTCCTTCAGCATCAACCAATAACCATTGCTTGTCAACAGTAGATTTATTGGCGGAAATAGTTTTATAACTTAATGTATCCACTTCTCGAATATTATTGATTTAAATAACCTATCCCGATTAACGGGCTGCAAATGTACAATTATTAGATTGAATTACAAACGGTTGATCGGGAATATTTTTCCACTTTTTTCAAATTCAATCTTTAGGGGTGGAAAACGGCTGTAAGATAATCTTGAAAGGTGTTAAAAAAAGATTAAAAAAATTGGTAACTGTAACGCATTCCGATTTATAGTGTCTTTACCATATCAATCTAACCAAAAAACGAACAAGTGAGATATGAAGTCCTAATATTCCTGGCCCTATTATTCCTCAATTCCTCTCTAGCACAAGACTCGACCCAAGTCGTTGCCAAAAAAAGATATGTTACCCAAAGTTTAGGCGAATATGCCGCACCCGACATTAATGGAATTTTAGAAGATGATGCTTGGGACTTGGTGGAATGGGGCGGTGATTATATAGAATTTCAGCCCGATGAAAACACCCCGCCTTCGCACCAGACCAAATTTAAAATTTTATATGATAGCAAGAACCTATATATAGGTGTTCGTTGTTATGATAGTGAACCGGACAAGATCGTAAAAAGGCTGTCCCGTAGGGATGGTTTTGATGGTGATTGGGTAGAATTCAATATTGACAGCTATTTTGATAAGCGTACTGCCTTTTCTTTTACCATAACCGCTGCAGGGGTAAAGGGTGATGAGTTTATATCAAATAACGGTAACAATTGGGACCCGAGCTGGAACCCTATTTGGTATGCCAAAGCCCATGTTGATGACGAAGGTTGGACGGCAGAATTGAGGATTCCTCTTAGCCAATTGAAATTTGGAAGAGCAGAAGAGCAGGTATGGGGCTTTCAGTCTACTCGACGCTTTTTTAGAGACGAGGAACGTTCCCTGTGGCAACGTAAGCCCATAGATCAACCCGGTTGGGTGAGCGAGTTTGGGGAACTACATGGGCTAAAGAATATACAGCCCCAAAAACAGTTGGAAATCCAGCCCTATACCGTGGCAAAAACGGAAACTTATGAAGCCGAGGAGGGGAATCCGTTTCGGGATGGTAGCGAAAGTGATATTACCGCAGGTCTGGATGCCAAAATTGGAATTACCAACGATCTTACTTTGGATTTAACGGTTAATCCCGATTTTGGGCAAGTAGATGCCGATCCGTCGGCAATCGCCTTGGATGGGTTTCAGATATTTTTCCAAGAGAGACGCCCATTTTTTGTCGAGAACAAAAACATCTTCGATTTTAGGGTGTCTCAGTCCCAAGCGGGAAACACATTCGGTTCCGATAATATTTTTTACTCCCGAAGAATTGGTAGAAGCCCACAAGGCTATCCCGATACCTCGGATGGAGAATTTGTAGATCAACCAGATAATACTCCAATGATCGGTGCCGCTAAATTTAGTGGAAAAACTAAAAATGGTTGGGCAATCGGGGTGTTGGAGAGTGTTACTTCGCGAAGAAACGCTACCATAATTAATGGCGAGGGAAATACCAGAAAAGAAATGGTGGAACCTTTGACTAATTATTTTGTAGGAAGACTTCAAAAGGATTTCAACCAAAGAAATTCTTATATCGGAGGAATCTTTACGGCCACTAACCGAGAAAACTTGCCCGAACAGCTCAATTTTCTGCACGATGCTGCCTACACAGGAGGCCTGGACTTTAAACATCAATGGGCAAACCGGGATTGGTATGTAGGCGGAAACCTTACCATGAGTCATGTTCAGGGAGGTAAAGAGGCCATCGCCAATACGCAACGATCCATAACGCACTTGTTCGACAGGGTGGGGGCAGACCATGTGCAAGTGGATACTGCAAGAACATCTTTGACAGGTACCGGAGGTAATGTACAAATAGGAAAGATCGGCAATGGACATTGGCGGTTCGAATCTGGTGCTACATGGAGGTCTCCTGAACTGGAGCTCAACGATATTGGCTTTCAGCGCCAGTCGGATGACATTCGCCATTATACATGGATCGGATACCAGACCTTAAAGCCCGATAGTACCTTTAGACGCGTAGGCATCAACTACAACCACTGGACCGCTTGGGATTTTGAGGGAAACCATAATTACTTGCAGTTCAATACCAATACATGGCAAAACTGGAAGGGTAACTGGAATACCAATATCGGATTCAATTTTGCTCCTATAGAATATTCCAACTTTGCACTAAGGGGCGGACCAAGGCTACGGCAGTCTCCCTGGGTAAATTTCTGGAACAGTATTAATACCGATTCCAGAAAAAAGATCAGGTTTTCTTTTTTCCATAATGGAAGAAAGGCCTTGGACAATTCCATAAAGACCTATTATATGGAAGGTGGTTTTGTGTATCAGCCCATTAATGCACTGCGCATTTCTGCATTCCCGTCTTTGAGGATAAATCGGGATAAATTGCAGTTTATTGACAATTTTGACGATGTGGGCGGTTCTCCGCGTTACCTGAACGGTGAGATCAGACAGCGAACTTTGAGTATGTCGGTACGTTTGAACTATACCATAAACCCCAATTTGACCATTCAATATTGGGGGCAACCTTTTATTTCCAGAGGCCGATATTCAAACTTTAAGCATATTACCGACCCTATTGCCAAAACTTTTGAAGATCGATTTATCCAGTACACGGCCCAACAAACCTCTTTGACCGATGGTGATTATGCCATAGATGAAGATTTGGATGGTGTTACCGATTTTAGTTTCAGCGACCCGGATTTTTCCTTTGTGCAATTCCGTTCCAATTTGGTGATCCGGTGGGAATATATTCCCGGATCGGAGATATTTTTGGTGTGGTCTCAAGATGTATCAAGGAGCGGAGACCCTACCGAAGGACTTTTATCGAGCTTGGGCGATAACATTTTTGGGCAAAAGCCACAGAATATCTTTTTGCTGAAGGCTACTTATCGGTTTGTACTATAAGTGTCCATCAACTTCGTTAAAGCTTTCACCAAAGCACCATTTGCTTCAGGATTACCTATGGTAATGCGCACTTTTCCTGGGGCGCCAAACTGCGATACCGGTCGTACCATAATACCCTCATTCATCATTTTATCGGTAAACTCCATCTCGGGCAGAGGTGGGTCTATGATAAAAAAGTTAGCTTGGCTTGGCCAGTATTTAATGCCTAATTCATCAAATGCTCTGGAAATAAAAGCTCTGCCATCCAAAACGGTTTCTACTGTTTTTTGTATGAATTCGGTATCGTTCAAAGCTCCAATGGCAGCTTCAATGGAAGTCAGGGGCAATAAAAAGGGTTTGTGTATCAATCGCACATAATTGGCAATGGTGGGTGTGGTGTATCCGTACCCGATGCGTTGTCCGGCCAAACCATAGGTTTTGGAAAAACTGTTGAGCCCGATCACATTGTGGCCTTCCAACACGTACGGCAAAGCGGTCACATAATCTTCCGCATCCGCAAAATGTCTATAGACCTCATCAAAAATGACGATAATATTCTTGGGAACACGGGAGATAAAATCGTCCATTACCGGTTTTGGAATATAAGTGCCCGTAGGATTGTTGGGACTCGTCAAAAATATCACCTTGGTCTTTTCGTTGATTGCATTCAAGATTCCCTCCACATCCAAATCGTAGTTGGGTGATAGCAAAGGAATATCTACTTGCTTAGCGCCGTACCATCTGGAAAAAACGGAGTAAGGCAGAAAGCAGGGGTTGGAAAAAATAACTTCGTCCCCTTCGTTGATAAATGCACGAAGCAGCAGATCTATAACCTCAGAGCCACTATTTCCGCACAAAAACTGGTCGGCGCTCAATTGGCCGTCAAAGTCTTTTGCCAGGGCTTCCCGTAAACGAATATCGGTCTGGTCCGGATATATATCGATAGTGTCGGCAGCAATTTTCATCGCGGCAACGGCTTTGGGTGATGCTCCCAATGGGTTTTCGTTAGAGGATAGTTTGTATATTTTTTTATCGGTCGGGGGAATGTTTTTTCCACCTTTATAAACCTCTTTCGGCACCAAATGGGCCTTGAAAATGGATGAAATATCTTTCAGCATATTTAGTAAACTTTATAGGCTTTCCGCAAACAATAAATAAGCTATTGCATTTTTTGTATTGCCCGCTTCCAATACTTTTTTTGCCAAGGTGTGCAGTTCAGTTTTGGAGGCATTTTGCACCCCTTCGTTGGCTATGATGGTTTTTATTTCATCCGAAGATGGAACGCTTTCCAAATTCCCCAAACGGCCTAAATTGTTCCCTGTTAGAACATCGCTCTCGCGAATCCCCTTGGGCAGCGCATCCACGCCAATACCTTGGGACCGGATAGGTTTAGGAACCTCGAACAGAGATTCTTTTATGGCTCGGATATACCAATTGCCACCCATACGACCCACTACATCGAGTTTTTCGGTATCCAACACGTTATTTGTTAAATATTCATCGTTAATGTGAATCATGTCCACTTGTGCAATCACCAAGTTTCCGGCTCCGGGAATCTGTCCTAATTCCACCACCTCCAATACCCTGCACTCAAAAGAAACGGGGGCTTCGGCTACTCTTGGAGGTTTAACTTTTACACTGGGGATTTCGGTAAATCCGGCCTTTCTAAATTCGTTCACCCCTTTGGCGTAGGCTGTGCTCGAAAGGGACATCTGCTCCACCATTTTATGGTTCACTACATTGATCACCACTTCTGGTACTTCCATTACATTTTGGTGGGTGTGTTTTAAAGAGTTGTCCCTGCCACTTCGCGTTGGCGAGAACACCATTACGGGAGGATTGGAACTAAAAACGTTGAAAAAACTATACGGACTAAGGTTCACATTGCCTTCGGCATCAACTGTGCTGGCAAAGCAAATGGGTCTTGGAGCCACAGCTGTCGATAGTATACTGTATAGTTCCGGTTGGGGTATGGTAGTTGGGTCTATGGTTTTGATCATATTTTGGTTTTCTGTAATTTCCGTGAAAACGGGAATCTCAATTCATTTTATATCAAGGTGACTGAGCGAGGTCGAAGTCACCGTTCAGTAGCTTCGACTCAGCTCAGCTACCAAAGTTATTTCGCAGGGAGCACTTTAGTGGTCACTTCACCAAACCCTACCCTTATATCGTCTTTTTTGGCGTAACCTTTCAATGTTACAGTGTCACCATCTTCGATAAACTTTCGTTCGCTTCCATCATTTAGTTTGATGGGTTTTGTACCTCCCCACGACAATTCCAGCATAGAACCAAAACTGTTTTCTTCCATACCGGAGATGGTACCCGAGGCCATTATATCCCCAATGTTGATGTTGCATCCATTTACCGTATGATGTGCGAGTTGTTGCAGCATATTCCAGTATATATGTTTAAAGTTACTAAAGCAAACGGTGGTTTTTTCACCTTGTTCCGGTGTGATGATAACCTCTAGATTGATATCATAATTCTTGTTGCCCTCAAATTGCAAATATGGCAATACTTCGGGTTCCTGTTTGGGCCCTGCCAGTTTGAAGGGTTCCAAAGCTTCCAAGGGAACTACCCAAGGCGATATGGATGAGGCAAAATTCTTGGCCAAAAAGGGCCCCAACGGTACATATTCCCACTTTTGAATATCGCGCGCCGACCAATCATTAAATAAGACAAGGCCAAAAATATAATCCTCGGCCTCTTTTGTGGAAATAGATTCGCCCATCGATGTTTCCTTACCACATATAAAGCCCATTTCCAGTTCAAAATCCAAGCGTTTTGTTGGGCCAAAAACGGGTGTCTCCGTGCCTTTGGGCATGGTTTGGCCTTTAGGTCTATGAATGGGTACCCCACTTACAACAATGGAGCTTGCCCTGCCATGGTAACCCACTGGAATATGTTTCCAATTGGGCAAAAGGGCATTTTCTGGGTCACGGAACATTTTGCCCACATTGGTGGCGTGCTCCATGCTTGAATAAAAGTCGGTATAATCGCCAATAGAAACCGGCATATGCATTTGGGCTTCGGATTGCTTTACAAAGAGTTCAGGTTTTCCGGCCAAAACGGATTCGTCATCTTTTAGCCAATATTGGATTTTTTTGCGCACACGGGTAGTGATTTCCTTTCCAAGGGAAATAAAATCATTCAAAGTGTCTTTTTCCAATAGGGCTGTATTAAAGTCGAACACATCCAGTTCGGCAACAGCGGCCAAGTCCAAGATATGCGCTCCAATGGCCACACCAATACGTGGACTTCGGTCTTGGGTGGAAAAAATCCCAAAAGGAATATTGTGAATCGAAAAATCTGAGTTTTCGGGTATATCTATGATCATATTTTTTAGATATGAGATGTGAGTAGTTAGAATTTAGATCCTTGGTTTAGATTGATTTTTATGTTTCTATTATCTAATAACGGTCTCGTATAACCGTCGGTTACGGGTTAATATGCGGTAATTGCGGTTATACATTGTTGCCAGTAGTACTTTATTCTTATTGCTGAAACTCTCCAAATTTGCTATTCTTTTCAGTCCATAAAAAGTATTCTCCAAACAAAGTTCCAGATAAAAATTCAGTCGTTATGTTCTCTACTTGGTGTCCGTTTATTGTTAATCCTAAACTTTTACTGTCATTTAAGTTTTCTTCAATTTCTCTCAAGAAATTAAACGCAGTCGAATCCAAAATATTCAGGACAAGTCGGTTTAGGATTTCTATTTGTCTTTCATTCAATCCGTTAAAAAATTCAAATCGTTCGTCTTCTAATTTTTGAAATTCAGGTGCTAAATTCGGATTTCTAGGTAGTTCAGAGTATTCTTTTTCAGACATAGATTTTCCAAAGTCTCTATTTTTTTCATAGTATTCAAAGTTTTCATCGCGTAATTTCTTTACGATTATTTCTCCGAGTTCTTTATAGTCTTTTGAAAAATCCATTCGTTAAAAATATTAGTTTTGATTTGTGTTCTGCGTATTACTGGCAACTAATGTCTAACTACTAAATTATTCCAACCAAGATTTATAATATTTGCCATCATCAATTTTGAGGGCGTTTTTGGTTACTTGCAAGGGTTTAAAGGTGTCTATCATCACTGCCAGTTCCTCGGTACCTTTTTTGCCGATACTGGCTTCGTAGGTTCCTGGGTGTGGGCCGTGGGGAATGCCTGCGGGATGCAGGGAAATATACCCTGGTCCGATGCCCGTTCTGCTCATAAAATCTCCGTCCACGTAATAGAGCACTTCGTCGGAATCTATATTGGAGTGGTTGTAAGGTGCCGGAATGGATTTTGGATGGTAATCGTACAACCTGGGACAGAACGAACAAACCACAAAAGCACTGGTCTCAAAAGTTTGGTGCACCGGTGGCGGTTGATGCACACGTCCCGTAATCGGCTCAAAATTATGGATCGAAAAGCCATAGGGGAAATTATATCCGTCCCAACCCACTACATCAAAAGGGTGTGTGGCGTACACTAGCTGGTGCAACATCCCCTGTTTTTTGATTTTCATCAAAAACTCTCCCTTTTCATCAAAAGTTTGAAGGTCTTGCGGCAATTTGTAATCGCGTTCGCAAAAGGGTGAATGCTCCAATAATTGCCCGAACCAATTGCGATATCGTTTTGGGGTGTATATGGGATGGAAGGATTCTGCATATAAAATACGGTTATCTTCTGTGTCAAACTCGATTTGATAGATCATTCCTCGTGGGATGATCAGGTAGTCCCCATATTCAAAGGGAATATTTCCTAAAAAAGTCTTTAATATTCCCGACCCTTTGTGGATAAAGAGCATTTCGTCGGCGTCGGCATTTTTATAGAAGTAGTCCGTTAGCGATTTTCGCGGAGCGGCCAAACCTACATGTACGTCATTGTTTACCAAAAGTGGTTCCCGTGCCTCAAGAAAATCATCTTTAGGAGCAACATCAAAACCGATGAACTTTCTACTGGTGATGTTCTTTTCAACCGCAATTTTTGGGTTTATGTCCAGTGCTTTACCAATTTCTTTTACTTGGGTGGGACGATGAACATGATAGGATAGCGAAGACATGCCATCAAAACCAATAGTGCCAAAAAGCTGCTCGTAATACAGGCTGCCATCCGGTTTTTCGAATTGGGTATGCCGCTTTTGGGGAACTTTCCCGAGTTTGTGATAAATAGGCATTTTAAAACAGTTATTTTATTTTAAAGTTATGGGGTTATAGGCCTGAAAAACAATAGCCCATAACCCATATCTCTTAAATTTGATTAATGCAATGTACCTCTAAGCTCTTGCTCGCGTTCAATAGCTTCGAACAATGCTTTAAAGTTACCTTTTCCGAACGATTGAGCACCTTTTCTTTGGATAATTTCGAAGAACATGGTCGGTCTGGGTTCCACAGGTTTTGTAAAGATCTGCAATAAATATCCTTCATCATCACGGTCTACCAAAATACCTAATTCCTTTAATGGGGCGATATCCTCATCGATCTCACCGACCCGATCGGTAACCGCATCGTAGTAGGTGGCGGGTACCCTTAAAAATTCTACGCCTCGGCTTTTTAGGTCGCGAACGGTGTTAATAATATCGTCCGTGGCCACAGCAATGTGCTGAACACCTTCGTCTTCATAAAAATCCAAGTATTCCTCGACCTGCGATTTTTTCTGACCCTCGGCGGGCTCGTTGATCGGGAATTTAATTCTTCCATTTCCATTGCTCATCACCTTGCTCATCAAAGCGGTATATTCCGTGGATATGTCCTTGTCATCGAAGGATAGGATGTTTTTAAAGCCCAGTACATCCTCATAAAATTTAACCCAGTGGTTCATTTTGTTCCATCCAACGTTGCCTACCATGTGGTCCACAAATTTTAACCCTGTAGGTTTTGGGTTATAGTCTGGAGTTTCCCATTTTTTGAAACCAGGAAGGAATGTTCCATTGTAATCTTTGCGTTCCACAAAAATGTGAACGGTTTCACCGTAGGTGTAGATTCCGGAGCGAACCACTTTTCCGTCTTTGTCCTCTTCGGTTCGTGGTTCCATGTAGGAAGTGGCACCTCTTTCCATGGCATTGTTGTAAGCTATGGTCGCATCTTCTACCCAAAGGGCAACCACTTTTACCCCATCGCCGTGCTTGTCAATATGTTTACCGATCTCCGTGCCACTTTTTAGGGGCGAAGTAAGTACCAGTCGGATCTTATCTTGTACCACTACATAACTTTCACGGTCCTTCAAACCGGTTTCCAAACCTGCTTGGGCATAGGATTGAAATCCGAATGCTGTTTTATAGTAATGGGCGGCTTGCTTGGAATTCCCTACATATAGTTCAATATAATCTGTGCCGTTAATGGGCATAAAATCTTCGGAAGTGTTGTTTTCTAGTGGAAGTGTGGATGTTTCCATGTTCGATATGTTTTTTATTGTTCAGTTTTATTTTGTTGCATTAACAACAAAAATAATCATTTTGACATACGAAAACGATTTTGTAGACCGAAATTTGAGTTAAAATTATAGCTGTTGTTATCGATTTCAGGTAAAGAAATTTCGAATCCTTATTTTTACGATCATTCTTGGAATTTTGCTGAACCGTATAGACGAAATACATGGAATGGGGTTCCATTTGGATTTGGTGCTCCGAAAAATTCAAAAGGCCTATCTGCGTACTTTTGATGCGCTTGGTGTGGATATAACCATTGAGCAGTGGGTAATTTTGTATCAAATCCATGAATTGGGCGAAGAGGCAAGTCAACGCGATATTGTCAACGAAAATTTCCGAAACCGTGCTACTACATCACGGGTGATCGGAGGATTGGAGAAAAAAGGTTGGATTTCCAAGGCCCGCTTTGAAGGTGATCAAAAACGTTTTAAGTTGGAACTGACCGAAAATGGACAAAAAATATTGGACCTGACCCTGCCGAGTGCAATTCAATTGCGAAAATTGGCACTTAAGGACTTAGACCCTGCCGAGTTTGAGATCTTTTTAAAAGTTTTGGACAGTATTGGGGAGAATTATGAGGAACATCAGAACCAATGATCAATGGCTAAGGTGCTTATGGTGGCCAAACCGATGATCAGAATAAAAATCAAACTAAGTTTACGGAATTTATCTTGTGGAATGTACTTCAGAACTTTTTTTCCCAAATAGGTGCCCACCAACCCAATGGCGAACAAAAAAGGTAAATAGGTCAATTCCAATTTTCCAATATACCCGTTGCTGTAGTATACAAAGGTCCGAGAGAAATCAATCAATAAATCGATGAACGCAGAGGTGGCGATAAAGGCACTTTTTTCCAAATTGAAGGCCGCCATGGTCAACCCGCGGATGGCCCCTCCTGTACCCAAAAGCCCTGCAGAAAATCCTGAAAGCGCTCCTCCAATAAGGGAGTTCTTTTTGTTGGGCAGGATAATGATTTCACTTTTGATAAGGAAAAGAAGGCTAAAGACGACCAAAAATATGCCCAGAACTATTTCTAGGGCATCGCTATTCACAACTTTTGATAAAAACCCACCGATAATAACAAAAACAACGGATGGAGCGCCAATATAGAGCAATAGTTTTTTGTCCAACCCTTTTTTGAACAAGAAAATTTTACTGATGTTGCTCGATAAATGGAAAATGGCAGTCATGCCCAGGACCGAATAAAAATCAAAATAAAAATTGCCCAACGGAACAAAAAACACCGAGGAGCCAAAACCGCCAATGGTACCTATAATTTCGGCAACGAGTGCGAGCAGAAGAAAAATATAGTTGACCTTCATTTGTCCGAAAGATAGTATTGAATCGATTGATAATCATTTTGTTGTTCCATATTAACAAAAATTTTCATAAAATACAGAATTAGGGGTAACACAGCATATAAAGAGGATAATTTATTGGACGTAGGATCAATTAAACCATCGCAACTTTGTATCTGTATAATTGTATGTACAACAGCTATGAAAACACAGAATTTTTACCCTACTATATGGTCGATACCACTCTATACTTCCGGGTCAATGGAGGCTAATTTTGGTGTTAATGGGCAGATTGCCGATTTAATTTTAAGCAATGAGGCCGCCACAGCACTCAAGGTGTCGGAGATAACCTTGAATATTACCAGGTTCTCGGCAATCGATGAACAGGGAAACGAACATTTTATAATGGATTTTCCCGGACAAAACCCCGTGGACCTAAAAGGTATGGCTTCCGGGAATTTTATACGGTCCAAAAGTGTAGTTTCCTTGCCCGAGGGCAAGTACATTGCCCTACGTTTTTATATGGCAGGGTGGGGCAACCGGTTTGTATACGAGGATGGTATGGCCGAATCGGCCAATACGTTCGAACGTTTGGATTTTGAGATCGAGAATGGATTGACCATTGAAAAAAACAAAGCGCCAGAAGTTAAACTGTGGTTCAACTTTGCTCCCTACCAGTGGAAGCGACACTTTAAACCGCTATCGGATTTGTTTATGGGGAGTAAAAGCCAAAAGCCACGGTTGGCCAATGGTGTTTGTAATTGATGAATTGCTATGTTAATGATTGTAAAAGGCACCATATGGTGCCTTTTTTAATTTTGTTTTTTAAAAGTTTCTCCAAAAGCATCAAATGATTTTACGGTGGCATCCGTTCCAATATGGAAATTAAAATCTATCGCTGCTCGATATGGATTTTCTTTGTTGGACATAAAGGTATCGTAGTGCCAATGCTCGGTGGATAGTAGTAAAAAATCGTTGAAATTTATGGTTAATCCCGCATCGGTGTTTTTTACGGTGGCCTTCCCTAGCATCGGGTGGCTATATTCACCTTCGTACTGCTCCAAAGGCAATGTTGTTTTGGTATCAGCCAGTTTTTCATGCTGTAGTTTCCGATAATATGCTTTTTCCTGTTCCTTGAATTTGGAATACAGTTGAAACACTTCTTCGTGCCAATTCCTACTGTCGTCATCAAAAGCAAACAGGTCCATGGATTTATAAAGTATGGCATGGCGCAATTCTGCATGGTCCATATTGGCAAACACATAGACAGCTATATCTTTGTCCCGCATTATGCCGCAAATGGCAATCAATCCTCCAATACTGCCCGTATGAAAGTCCAGCTTTTCACCGCGATAATCATGTTGAAACCAACCCAAACCATAAGTTTTCCAGTGGGGCATGGTCAATTGCTGGGTGGGGTAAAAGCTGTCATCGGTAACAAAAGCATGGGGTTTAAAAAGATAATCGAAGGTGTTTTTGGATAAAATTGTGTCATTTCCCACTACACCATCGTTCACCAAATATTTGAGGTAATTGGTAACATCCGACATACTCGACCAAATCATTCCTGCGGCACCGATTTGGTCTGCAAGATTGTAATCCACTTGGACAATCCCATCATCCAAATCGTTGAGGTATGGAGTTGTATAGTTTCCTTTCTTAAAAATATCGACGGATTTTGCCACAGCATCGTTCATTCCGACTGGCTCAAATATGTTTTCGGAGACAAATGTTGTCCAATGTTGTCCGCTAACCGATTTAATCACCTCACCGGCAACAGCATACATGATATTGTTGTATTCAAACCCTCCACGAACCGAAAAGGTCTTTTCTGCAAGCGCAAATCGCTGTAGTGTTTCTTTGGTTGAAACACTATCCACGGCCCAGAGCAAGTCGGCTTGTTGAATTCCTAGATTGTGCGTGAGTAAATCCTGTACACGAGCCTCTTCGGTGAGATAAGTATCGGAGAGTTTAAAATATGGCAAGTGTTCACGGACTTTGTCCGTCCAACTTAGTTTGCCTTGATCGACCAGAATGCCCAGTGCTTGGCAAATAATCGCTTTGGTGGTGCTGGCCATGGTAAATAGCGTATGCTCGTCCACACGGGCTTTGCTTTCCAAATTTTTGACCCCGTAGGCTTTTTGGAACACCGTTTCACCATCTTTTACCACTACGGCCACCAATCCAGGGATTTTCCAATCGACCATGCCTTTTTTTATCATGGCATCCAATTGCTTGCTTTTTCCTTTTTGTGCTAATACAATTGTTGATGTACATAGTGCAATGGCCAAGAAGAGTATTGTTTTTTTCATGGTTTAGGTGGTTGGTGGTTAGATTGCTAATATACAATGATTAACAAAGTTAACTTTGCCGTATATCAAAAAAACCGTGCTTTACAGTGCCCCATAAAGTCGCCTTAATTTTGCCAATACCTCGTAAACTGCAAAACTTCGGGCAAAGCGGGCCATTTCCCTGCCGTCTACTTTGATGATAACAACGGGCAGGGTAAATACCATGGACTGTCCTGTAAACTCAACTTCTTCCTCCACATCAATTACACGAATATTCACTTTTGGAAAGTTTCCCTGTACAGCTTCCAACAGTTTTGGTTTTAGCGCCTTGCAGACACCGCAGGTTTTTCCGGTAAAAAATAGAAGTTCTATCATTGCACATTACATTGGTCGGGAATGAAAATCCAAATAATTGGAATGGAAATTACTTAATTTAAAATATAGTTAGAGTATCGCTTTGTTTTTTGATGACAAGGCAATCAATCCCAAAATTGGACCTACGGCCAACATCATATAAACCATATTGGAACTTGTCCAGATTCGCATTTCATTGAGTAGCAGAATGCTGGCGATGGTAATGGCAAAACCGATGCTGTTTACTATAGTCAATGCCGTTCCCTTTATTTCTGGTAATGCACTTTGTGCCACCAAGGTGGAAAATAGGGGGGAGTCTGCAATCACCATCATGCCCCAAAAAAGAAGAAAAGCAACAAAAACCACTTCGGAACCCTGTACAAAAAGCAAGGGAGAGATCAAGCAACAAATACAGGAAAGCAGCAGGGCCATAAATGCCACCTTTTTAGTTCCGAATACTTGTGCTAAATAACCGCCCAAAACACATGCCAAACCACCGACAGCAATGATCAAGAAGGACAATAAGGGAATGTTGAATGTTGTTGCTGGGTGGATTGCCCCATAGGTTTGTAGCATGATCGGGACGAAGGCCCAAAAGGTATAAAGTTCCCAACAGTGGCCAAAATATCCGAAGGCTGCCGAGCGGAAGCTTCGGTTTTGAAACACTTTTAGAAATGCGGACAGGTAGATTTTTTGACCTGGTTTTCGGAATGGGCCATTGGGAACTAAAATTACCATTAAAGTGCCCCCAAAAGCGGCCAGGATTGAGGTGGCCACCAACACCGCTTTCCACGACAATGTATGGGTCATCTCTTTTAATAAATGGGGAAATGCAGTGCCAACCACCAAGGCCCCCACCAAATAGCCAAGTGATTTGCCAAGACCTTTCTCGTAATAGTCTGCGGCTATTTTCATGCCTACGGGATAAATGCCAGCCAAGAAAAACCCCGTAAAAAACCGAAAACTCAGGAGGCTAGCCAACCCATTATCTTCCCAAACCACTCCTAAATTGAACAATGCTCCCAAAACGGCACAGGAAAAAAATACTTTGGAAGGAGAAAAACGGTCAGCAATGGATAAAATGGCAAAAACCAAAGTGCCGACGATAAACCCAAACTGTACTGCCGAGGTCAAATGCCCTATTGCACTTTCATTTAATCCAAAAGTGGACACCAAGTCGGGCATTACCCCATTGCCCGCAAACCAAAGCGAAGTGCAGCAAAACTGCGACAATACGATGACGGGGAGAATGCGTTTGGAGGGGTTCATTTGGTGTTTTCAACTATATATGCTGATCAGAGTAATAAAAGGGTTACATATTTTTCTTTTTCTCCAAGGTGTTTTTGCCGACTGTATAGGCGTAAGATGAGGAAGGAAGAAACTGAATATTTATTCCTTTAAATTCCTTTTCTCCTTCTTTGTCAATTGTAGTAACTATCGGGTTGTTCAAATTACTTTCATTGCAAAACTTATATAGACTCTTCAATCCACTAGGTTTATCGAAATATCTATTGGACCATTTGATTTCAAGGGCCCATAGGGGTTTTAACGTCGATTCACTTAAACCGACCATATCCACTTCACCCCCCGTCCATCTAGCATACCATGGTGTGAACCAATCGCGATGCATCCATTGCGCAAAAATTGCAGTTTCCACCATATTGCCCATCATTTCATCAGTGGTTGACATTGGTGAAAATATTGCGCTCCTTAATGAGGGATTGGTCAAATAGATTTTAAAAAAGTTGTCTCTTTTGAAACGTTTCCCGCTTTGGTCAATACGTCTAACTTGCTTTATCAAATAAGCAGCTTCTAAATATTCTATATATTTTTTTAGAGTATTCTTTGGAACTTGTGATTGTTTACTGAGTGTTTCCAGTGAAAACTCTCCACCACTATTATAGGCAATAGTTGTAAACAAAGAATTTAATTCCCGCGTGTCACTTATTCCATAAAGACTAGGAAGGTCTCTAAGAAGCACCTTGTCCACAATATCTTGTCTAATGTACCTGCCAGGATTGGCTTGTATTTTTTCCGAAAAGATGACTTCGGGGTATCCACCAAAGTTTATATAATCCAGAAAATGTTTGTTCAATTCATCAAGGTGTGAAGAGGTGTAAAACTCGGTTATATGTTCTTTCCATTTCAATTTTGTAGTAGTGATAATCCTATCTAATCCTTTTAAGGAGATATATTCATTAAAGGTCAAGGGCGGCAGCAAAAAATCTGTGAATCTTCCAGCACCACTTTCATTACTAGCGAACTTAAGTGCAGCAGCAGCGGAACCTGAAACGATAAACTTATCTTTCCTGTAGCTATCAACCAATGACTTTAAGTGAACTTCCCAATCTCTACAATACTGAATTTCATCATATATAATGTGCCAATCATTTTTATCCTCAAGGCCAGTAGCCTCTTTGGCATAGGTAAAAAGCTGTTCTAGCGGTATATTGTTGTATATAGGGTTTTCTATAGTGATGAAGATAATTTTTTTAGGATTCACTCCGTTCTGAATCAAATCCTCAACCAAATGGAAGAGCATAACAGTTTTTCCTACCCTTCGTGGTCCCATCAAAACAACGGCCCTGCGGATATCCCGCTCATAAACCAGAGGTTTGAACAGTTCAAAGTAAAGCCTTCTGGGCATTTGGTTATAATCATCTTCAATATGACCATCTACCCACCAAGGATTTTCAAATCTAATCCTATCCAGTACTTGCTTTTTAGAGATTTCTTTTATCATTGATTTGCTTAAATCTAAGTAAAAATACA
Source organism: Flagellimonas alginilytica (assembly GCF_042134605.1). Classification (GTDB taxonomy): domain Bacteria; phylum Bacteroidota; class Bacteroidia; order Flavobacteriales; family Flavobacteriaceae; genus Flagellimonas; species Flagellimonas alginolytica. The sequence continues at coordinate 2,184,092 of NZ_CP169638.1, forward strand.
AAATAGAGTCAAATATTTAACTCTATTTGTAATAAATTATCTAAATAAGAAATAAACTTGTTTTGGATGGGTTTATTTAATGATTTCAATGCGCCTCCAACCAATTCTCGCCAATGCCTACTTCCACATCCAAGGGTACGGATAGTTCGTAGGCGTGTTCCATTTCGGATTTAATGAGTTCTTTCATTTCCTCCAACTCAGGTTTGTAACAATCGAACACCAATTCATCATGCACCTGTAACAACATCTTGGTTTTGTATTTTCCTTCGGAAAGCTTTTTATGGATGTTGATCATTGCAATCTTAATAATATCCGCTGCACTTCCTTGGATGGGAGCGTTCACGGCGTTACGTTCCGCTGCCCCGCGCACCACTTGGTTGCCTGCATTAATATCCTTTAAATAGCGACGTCGGCCCAATACGGTTTGCACGTACCCATGCTCTCGCGCAAAATCAATCTGCTCGCTGATGTAATTGCGCAATTTGGGATAGGTCTTGTAATAGGTGTCGATCAGTTCTTTGGCCTCGGTACGGCTCAAATCGGTTTGGTTGCTCAATCCGAAGGCGGAAACCCCGTAAATGATTCCAAAGTTCACCGTTTTGGCATTGCTACGCTGTTCGCGGGTCACTTCCTCAATGGGCACATTAAATACCTTGGATGCCGTGGATGCGTGGATGTCCTCCCCATTTATAAAGGCAGAGATCATGGTGTCCTCCTCGCTCAATGCTGCAATAATGCGCAATTCTATTTGGGAGTAATCCGCTGCCAACAAAACATAGTTTTCATCCTTAGGGACAAAAGCTTTTCGTACTTGTCGGCCTCTTTCTGTGCGAATGGGAATGTTTTGCAAGTTCGGATTGTTACTGCTCAAACGGCCCGTTGCGGCCACCGTTTGCATATAATCGGTATGCACCCGACCCGTTTTTTGCTGGACTTCGTTGGGCAGCGCATCCACATAGGTGCTTTTTAGTTTTGCCAATCCGCGGTAGTCCAGGACATTTTGGATGATTTCATGGTCCTTGGCCAAATAAGAAAGTACATCTTCCGAAGTGGAAAATTGACCTGTTTTGGTCTTTTTTGGTTTATCCACCAACTTTAACTTGCCAAAAAGAATTTCTCCCAACTGTTTTGGGGAGGCAATATTGAATTCTTCGCCAGCTTCTTTATAAATTTTCTGTTCCAGTGTTTTGATGTCCTTGTCCAATTGCTCCGAAAGGCCGTTCAAATAATCTTTATCCAGATTGATGCCTTCCAGTTCCATATCTGCCAATACTCGTAGCAAAGGAATCTCTATTTCATCGAACAATTTATCGGTATGTGCTTCTTTGAGCTCTGGAGTAAATTTTAATCCCAACTGAAAGGTGATGTCGGCATCTTCCACGGCATATTCCGTTTGCTTTTCCAAAGGAACATCGCGCATACTGAGTTGGTTCTTGCCCTTTTTACCAATAAGTTCGGTTATGGAAATAGGTGTGTAGTTGAGGTAAGTTTCTGCCAGTACGTCCATATTGTGGCGCATATCGGGGTTGATAAGGTAGTGGGCCAACATGGTATCGAACAACTTGCCCTTGACCTCCACGCCATAGTTTTGCATTACCTTGATATCGTACTTGAGATTTTGCCCCACCTTTTCTATGTTTTCCGATTCAAAAAACGGACGTAGTTTTTCGATCATAGGTCGGGCATCGTTCTCATTATCGGGAAAGGGAACATAAAAACCCTTGCCTGGGGACCAGCTAAAAGCTATGCCCACCAGTTCAGCCTCCAAAGGGTTGAGGGAGGTGGTCTCTGTATCAAAACAGACGGAAGGTTGCTTCATTAGCATTTCTAAAAATAGGTCCAAGCCCAATCCGCTTTGTACATTTTGATAAAAGTGAGATACATCGCCGATGTTTTTTCTGCTGTTTACATCCTTTAGGGTCGCCGCGGCTTCCGAGGGATCGCCGCCAAAGAGCGTAAACTGTCCACTACCGGCAACATTGGCCTCTTGCTTGGCTGTTTTAGTGCTGGTTGCCGGGGAGCTGGCTTCTGCTTCTTCCGTAAATAGTTTGATGAATTGGTCCTTTAGCCTGCGGAATTCAAGTTCTTCGAATATTTCTTGCACCTTTTCTGCATCTGGGGGGCACATTTCATAATCCTCGGCATGGAACTGCACGTCACAGTCGACCTTGATCTCTGCCAATTTTCGGGATAAACGTCCCAATTCGGCATTTTCCTCCACTTTTTCTTTCATTTTGCCCTTGAGCTGGTCGGTGTTGGCCAATAGACCTTCCATGGAATCGAATTGTTCCAAGAATTTTTTGGCCGTTTTGTCGCCCACACCAGGTAATCCCGGGATATTGTCACTGGCATCGCCCATCATGCCCAAATAATCGATTACTTGCTCGGGACGCTTGACCCCGAAGCGTTTTTGTACCTCTGGGATTCCCCAAATTTCGATACCGTTGCCCATCCGGGCCGGACGGTACATAAAAATATTTTCGCTCACCAATTGCCCAAAATCCTTGTCGGGCGTAACCATAAATACTTTGTAATTTTCTTTTTCGGCCTGCTTGGCCAAAGTGCCGATAAGGTCATCTGCCTCGTAGCCTTCCAGTTCTACCACGGGAATCTTCATGGCTTGCAGAATTTGTTGGATATAGGGCACGGCGATTCGGATGGCATCGGGTGTTTCGTCCCGGTTGGCTTTGTAGTCTTCGAACAATTCGGTACGTTCCACGCTACCTCCCTTATCGAAGGCCACGGCCAAATGGTCGGGCTGTTCCCGTTTGATCACATCAAAAAGAGAATTTACAAACCCCATGATCGCTGAGGTATCCATTCCCTTGGAGTTGATTCGTGGGTTTTTTATTAGGGCGTAATAGCCTCGAAAAATAAGTGCGTAGGCATCTAAAAGAAACAGTCGTTTTTGTTCGGACATTTTATTCAGTTAACAATGATCAATAAACAATAAGTGATACCCAAAAATTTGGTGGGGGATTAAAAGTACGAATTGCGTTTTAAAAGATGTTGGAATTGAGATATTAGATTTGAGGGGATTTGATTTTAGCACGAATAGACGACAGACAATAGATGAGAGACGAAAGTCGATAGACAGAGATGGGAGACAAGAAACAAGAGACAGGAAACAAGACCTTTGAAGGAATAAAAAACAATTTTAAACGCAATCAAGTCCGTCTTGACTCTTAAATCTAAAAGCGAAGGGTTCTGGTATCTAACCTCTAATAACAGAGCGTTCTAATATCTATTCATAGAAACTCGTTACCTTTCGGTTCTCATGTCCATTCTCGGAATACTCCCGATACGTAAAGCCAGGATGCACACAATATCCGCCCGTTTCGCCATTTTTGTTGATGGCCAAAAATCCAATTTGGAAATCTTTGCGGCCTTCGTTTTTCTTCATAATGCGTTTTACGCCTTCCTCACATGCTTCTTGCGGACTTTTTCCCTGTCGCATCAACTCCACGATCAAAAAACTGCCCACGGTGCGAATGACTTCCTCGCCAACCCCAGTGGCCGTGGCGCCACCGACTTCGTTGTCAATAAACAACCCTGCCCCAATAATTGGGGAGTCCCCAACGCGCCCCGCTACCTTGTAGGCCATTCCACTTGTGGTGCATGCCCCGGCCATGTCGCCTTTTTCATCTATTGCCAACATACCGATGGTGTCGTGGTTCTCTATATTGATCGTTGTCTCGTACTCCGATTTTTTTAGCCACTCTTCATATTGTTTTTTGGTACTTTCGGTAAGCAGGTCCTCTTTTTTAAAGCCCTGTTCGTAAGCAAATTTCTCTGCGCCTTTTCCTGCCAATATAATGTGTGGGGTTTCTTCCATTACCTTACGTGCCACCGAAATGGGATGCACAATATTTTCCATACAAACAACAGAGCCGCAATTGCCATCCTTGTCCATAATACAGGCATCCAGGGTGACGTTTCCGTCCCTGTCCGGCCTACCGCCTTTGCCCACGGTCTCGTTGGTTTCATCCGCTTCCTCGACCCTAACGCCCTGCTCTACGGCGTCTAGAGCATTTCCGCCCGATTTTAGTACTTCCCAAGCTTTATTTGTAGCATTCATAAAATTCCAGGTACATACCACAATGGGTTTGGTTGGGTTAGATGTGGTTGGTTCGGATATGGCTGTTTCCAGTTTAGTATCGGTTTTACACGCCATCAAAGTGGAGGTGGAAAGCAGTCCTGCCGCCGAAAGGCTGGAATTTTTAAGAAATTTGCGTCGTTCCATAGGTTGGTATGTTTATTTTTAGGGTTCATAAATATACAATATGCTGGTAGAAGTCTGTGCCAATTCCTTAGCGTCTGCAAGACATGCAATGAGTTCCTGTGCTGATCGCATTGAACTTTGTTCGGAACTTGGGGTAGGAGGTGTTACCCCATCGACTGGCCTTATTCAATTGGTTAAAGGTGAGCTAAATATTCCCGTTCATGTTTTGATTCGTCCAAGAGGAGGGCATTTCACGTATTCCGACGCTGAATTTGAAGTAATGAAAGCCGATATTTTGACATGCAAGGAATTAGGTGTTGATGGTATTGTTACTGGGGTTTTGAGGGATGATTTTTCTATTGATGTTAAAAGAACCAAAGCACTGGTGGAATTGTCCCAAGGAATACATTTTACCTTTCACCGTGCTTTTGATTGGGTGGCAAAACCTTTGGAAGCCATAAAGCAACTTGAGGATATTGGCGTGCAGACTATTTTAACGTCTGGAGCCAAGTCTTCATCCGAAGAAGGGATATTAAACCTAAAGGTTTGGCAACAGCGTTCCAAAATAACTATAATGGCTGGGGGAGGAGTTTCGCCCAGCAATGCATCAAAATTTAAAGAAATAGGTCTCAGCGCTATTCATTGTTCGGGAACAAGCTTTGAAAACCCTGTAGATTTGGAAGGGAAAATCAGTATGAATTCCAGTAAGCATTTGGTGGAGGATAAAGTGGCGGTTTCGAATTTAGATATCCTCAATTCAATAGTTCGAGCCGTTAAATAAATTTAAAATACACTGTTTAATAGGAGATTAGCGCTAATTTTGTAAAAAAATTGTATGTCCCGATTTATCATTTTGGCAATCCTATATGTGGTACTCGCCGTGTATGGTTTTCAAGCCTTTAAAACATTGTTCAAGAGTCCTTTGTTGCACTGGACCTATATTGTATTGTTTTTAGGAGCCTTGGTTTTTTTGACCGTAAAAGTGGTTACCTACGATCCCAGCGATGGGTTTAAGGGCACTGCCGCTATTGCTGGAAGTATTTTTGCTGCCTTTTTTCTGTTGGCCCTAGTGTTGGGTTTCTTTCTGCTTTTGGAGGATATTGTACGTTTGTTAGGATTTGGGTATAATAAGATTGTTGGTGTTTCCGACTCGGGCAAAGGTTTTTATCCATCCCGTAGAAAATTTGTGAGCGGTATAGCCTTGGGCTTGGCCGCTTTGCCCTTTGGAGCTCTGTTGTACGGTATGTACCGCGGTAAATATAATTATCAGGTATTAAAATACGAGTTGGAGTTTGAAGACCTTCCCGACGCTTTTCATAATTATCAGATCACGCAGATTTCGGATGTGCACAGCGGTAGTTTTGATGATTATAAAAAGGTGGAATACGGAATTGATCTCGTAAACGAACAAAAGAGCGATGTTATCTTTTTTACGGGTGATATTGTAAACAACCGTTCAAGTGAACTGGAGCCTTGGAAAGAGGTTTTTTCCCGATTGAAAGCTAATGATGGTGTATTTTCGGTTTTGGGAAATCACGATTATGGTGATTATGCCGTTTGGGATACCGAGGAAGAAAAGGAACAGAACCTCGAAGATCTAAAGACGATGCAAAGGGAAATGGGATTTGATCTATTACTGAATTCCAATCGCATTTTAGAAAAGCAAGGAGATAAAATTGCACTTGTCGGGGTGGAAAACTGGGGACGTGGCGGATTTAAAAAAGCCGGCGATCTGCAAAAGGCCAAGGCGGGTGTTGCCAAGGAAGATTTTAAGATACTTTTGAGCCATGACCCGTCCCATTGGGAAGATGTGGTACTACAGGACGATTATCATTTTCACTTGACCCTCAGTGGACATACCCACGGCATGCAGTTTGGAGTGGAAATACCAGGTTGGATAAAATGGAGCCCGGTAAAATGGAGGTATAAATATTGGGCGGGTATATACAAAGAATTGGGCCAGTTTATCAATGTGAACAGAGGGTTTGGTTTTATTGGTTATCCCGGCCGTTTTGGTATCTGGCCGGAGATATCCGTTATCACCTTAAAGAAAAAGGGGTTGGCCTAATTTTATTCGCCATGGTGCCAAAGAAATGTTTAACTGTTAAACATTAACATTTTTTCTTACTTTTGACTGTAAACCTTAGAATACATGTCCAAATTCGGAGAACTTATAGATTTACAAGTACCTGTATTATTAGATTTTTATGCAGAATGGAACGAGCAGTCCACTTCTATGCATCCTGTTTTGAGCGATGTGGCCGCTGCCCTAGGTGATAAAGGCAAAGTAATAAAGATTGACGTGGATAAAAATAAAGAGCTCTCACAGGCACTGCGTATTAAAGGGCTGCCAACGTTAATGATCTACAAAAAAGGTGAAATGGTCTGGCGCCAAAGTGGTGAGCAGGACGCCAATACCCTCATTGGTATTTTAAACGAATATATTTAAATAAAAAAGCGAGGTTTTTACCTCGCTTTTTTTTGCTGTTACCTTATTCTATCGTGGAGTCGGGCACCCTTTCTATGGTGTCCAACGGAATGGAATCTTCCATATCGGGGTCCAAGGATATTGGTTCGTCCAAAACATCTTCTTCCTCATCAACAAATTGGGAGAACATATCGATGTACTCATTAAAGATAATGGTTTCCGACTCGGCCAGTTCTTTATCTCCATTTTCTATTAAGATGTCAATATTTCTGCGGTAGGCCTGCATATCGGTAAGGATGTCGTCAATTTTATCATATTGTTCGTCCAGAGGAATATTAGCATAATATTCCAAATGTTCCTGATATATTTTTTTGAGTTTTCCGAACAGCTCCCGGGCTTTTTCCGTTTCGCCAACTTTATAATATCCGTCCACAAAAGGTTCAACAAAGGCGTAAAAATAGAAGTGTTCCACCGGAATATTTTCCATGGCGATATTGATCACATCCTTGGCTTTATCAATTTTGTTTTCTGCAATAAGGGTTTCCATTAAACGGGCCAAATTACTACGGAAAGATAATCCTTGTGAACGAGTCTGTGGGTCGTGGTAAATATCGTCGCTACCAGAATTGCCCCAATCCCAATCCTTTACGATGTCGTACATCAACTCGGAGTCGATACGTCCCATTTCAAAGGAATTACGGTTCGGGGTTTTTATGGGCACCAGTTTGTACACCAGACCATCCAATTGCAAGTAATCCTTCATCCAAATATATTCGGCGCTGTCAAAACTGCCTCCCGAGAAGTAGATGGGTCGTTTCCAATCGTTGTTGGCAATTAAGTCCAACATCAAAATTCTGTTTTTAGGAAGTGCACCAGTTGGAAGATCAATGTCGATGTAATCCACGATCAAGGCGGAATCCTTTTCTTTTACCAGACCACTTTCGAGAACGTTTTGTTTGTTGACCGGTATCCTGATTTTATTGGTAGGGTAGTATACAATATCCAAAGTGCTTTCCGAATACTGGCTCAAATCGGCCCCTTGGTTGGTTAAAATATGTCGGAACTTGGTCTGGGGCTTATCGCTACCGATCCAATTCATAAAATCCTTGATATTCCAACGATTTTCGGTTATGCCTTGATAATACACCGCATCCCTTGTGCCATAACTGTACTTGTCGTGGGTTAATTGAGATGGTATAGGGTCGCTTTCATAGGCCTTTCGTTTCATTTGATCAATATACCAATCGGTGGCAAAAAGACTGGTGTTTACAATGCGGACGTCGGTCCTGTAATTTTCGATTTCCTGAGCATACCAAAGCGGAAAGGTGTCGTTATCGCCAATAGTGAACAATATGGCCCCTGCATCTTCTTGACAGGAATCGAGGTAAGCTTTTGCTGTTGATGGCGCAGTATATCGGTTAGACCTATCGTGATCGTCCCAATTTTGGTAGCCCATTAACAAAGGCACGGCCAAAAGGCACAATGTGGCAATGGCAGGTGCAGCGATTTTGGCGGAAATCAGCTTTTTAAATTCATCGAAGAGGCCGTATACGCCAATACCGATCCATATACAGAAAACATAGAACGATCCAACGAGCGAATAATCGCGTTCTCGAGGTTGGAAAATGTATGGATTGGTATAGAATTGAATGGCCAGTCCTGTGAACAAAAAGAAAATAAACAGCGCCCAAAATTGCTTTGGGTTTTTGGAAATTTGGAATACAATGCCCAAAATACCCAGCAGTAGTGGCAGAAAGAAATAGGTGTTGCGGCCTTTGTTGTTTTTCCAATCGCTGGGCAGGTTTCCTTGGCTTCCCAACCTAATATTGTCTATAAAATTGATGCCGCTCAGCCAGTTGCCATTTTCATCGTATCTACCTTGAATGTCGTTTTGCTTGCCAACAAAGTTCCACATAAAGTACCGCATGTACATGTAGCTGAACTGGAAATCAAAAAGATATTTTAAGTTTTGGCCCAAGGTCGGGGGCTCAACTTCGATGTATTCCCCAAATTCCCTTAAAAACCGAATGTACTGTTCTGTATCCAATTCTCCTTGGGAGTATGCGGTCTTAAATTGGTTCACCGCTTCCCTAAGATCGTTGTTGGAAATGTATTCGGATTTTATGCGGAAATCCAGTGCGCCAAAATAGCGCATATAGTTTTCGGCATGCTGGTCGCTCCACATTCGGGGCAAAATACCTACATGTTTCTCATTGGGTCCGGGAATAGCGCCTTTGTAATGGTTAACAATTACATATTTACCCAACTTGAGGTCTTTTTCGTATTTGGGGCTATCGTCCCGGTCTTCTCCAGATGGGGCAAAAGTATCGGAATAGTACGCTCCATATACGGGACTGTCCACACCGGGATATTGTTCCCTGTTATAATAGGCCAAAAGGGCACGCGCGTCCGAAGGGTTGTTTTCGTTTACTACGGTTTTTGCATTTGCTCTAATAGGAAGCATCAACCAAGAAGAAAAGCCGAGGATTAGGAACATTAGGCAGAGGACAACAATATTGGCATTGTAGTAATTATGTTTTCGGGTATATTTCAAACCAAAATAGAAGGCGGCAACAAACAATAGTCCCATGATTATGGATCCGGAGTTGAACGGAAGCCCAATTTCGTTGATAAAGAATACCTCGCTCCAGCCAAATAGTTTTAAAACATAGGTGAGCGAGAATTTATAGACCAATATAAGTATGGCCACTACGATGATATTGGCCAATAAAAAATTCTTTACTGTTGTGGTCTTGTATTTTTTGAAATAGTACAAGAGCCCAATGGAGGGAATGGCCAAGAATCCCATAAACTGTATCCCGAAGGTTAGGCCGATCACAAAGCAGATGAGCATTAACCAACTATGTCCTCGTGGATCGTCCAAATTATCTGTCCATTTTAGGCCCAACCAAAGCAAAAGTGCCATTATTAAACTGGCCATGGAGTATACTTCGGTCTCCACTGCATTGAACCAAAAACTGTCCGAGAAAGTAAAAGCAAGTGCCCCTACAAGTCCACTTCCCAAAATAGCGATAGCTTTGCTATTGTTTATTGTCTCTTCTTTGGAAATGAGTTTTCCGACCAAATTGGTAATGGTCCAAAATGTGAACAATACGGCAAATGCACTGGATACTATGGAAACTGCATTGACCATGAGCGCTATCTTGGTAACGTCTCCAAAGGCGAACATGGCAAAAAAAGCACCTATCATTTGGAGCAGCGGAGCTCCAGGCGGGTGTCCTACCTGTAACTTTGCGGAAGTGGAAATATACTCCCCTGCGTCCCAAAAACTTCCAGTGGGTTCAACGGTAAGGGCATAAACTATAAACGCGATGGCGAAAGAAACCCATCCGAGGATGGTGTCCCATTTTTTAAAGTCTTTTGCAAACATAGAGTTGGTTGTTAACCGAATTGTGGCGAATTTAGTAAAACTATAATAGAAGATTAGCCATTTTTGGAAAACCTTTAACACCCATGCATTGGAAAATTAGCAGGGATTCTTTTAAAAATATTTGTTGAAACCAAAGTTTGTTTTAAATTTGCACGCTCAAAAGCTGAATCAAGTTTAGCTTTTTGGTACTGGCCTATGGTGTAATTGGTAACACAGCTGATTTTGGTTCAGTCGTTCAAGGTTCGAGTCCTTGTAGGCCAACGGAAAGCCCCACAGATGTAAATTTGCGGGGCTTATTTTTTCTAATCACTTGTTTTTGAATAGGTTAGTTTAGTGTTCTAAACTCGTTCGGGGAGTACCCTACGCGTTTTTTAAAAAGCCTACTAAAATGCTGAGGGTATTTAAAACCAAGTTCATAAGCAATCTCACTTACTGATTTGTTCGGGTCGAATACTTTTTCCTTGGCCACATCGATCAATTTATTTTGGATATACTCTTGGGCCGAATATCCCGATTCCTTTTTTACCAAATCACCAAAGTAGTTGGAAGAAAGATTCAATTTGTCAGCGAAGTAAGCTACCGAAGGCAATCCATGTTTTTGGGGTTTGTCCGATGATAAATAATCGCACAATAGTGAGTTGAACTTTTGCAACGTACCTTGGTGCGGAATTTCTCGGGTTAAAAATTGACGATCATAAAACCGTAGGCAATAATCCAGTAGCAGCTCTATATTGCTTACGATCAGTTTTTTGCTATGCTTGTCCATGTTTTGTTCCAATTCATACTGAATTTTATCAAAAACACTCAAAACCACCCCTCTCTCTTTATTGGACAAATGTAAAGATTCGTTTACAGAGTAGGAGAAAAAATTGTACTCGTTCATCTTTTGGGCCAATTCACTGCCCAATAAAAGATCTGGGTGAAAAATCAGTGCATAGCCCTTAGGTATGTAATCTGGATCGTAACTAATGCCGACTTGTTGTCCGGGTCCAACAAAAACCATGGATCCCTCATCAAAATCATAAGTGCCTCCACCATATTTTAGTTTGCAATTCTTTGCCATTTTTACAAAAACAGCGTAACAATCAAATTGTAAACCATCAAAAGTGCGATCAGGATGAGCAGAGGTGCGTTCATAATCCAAAATACCAACCAAGGGGTGTTCAGGTTTGGCACTGCGCCATGCAAAATAATCTGCTACCGTTTTTATCTGATAAACATTTTTCATTTTCCAATAAGCTTTAGGTTAAAGATAAGCCATTGATATACAAGTAATCAATGCAAAGTTTTGAAATCAGTAATAATGGTAGTAACAACTGTAATCTGGGTAGACTGAGGGGTATTTTGATCTCTTACTTTTGTTATGCACGATGGAATAAGAAATAGGTTTATGAGGATAATGAGCTTAACTTATTGCTTAAACTAGTTCAATAATTTAAAATCTTAGCATTATGAAAAAATTTATTTTCTTCTGTCTTTTTACTGCCACTCTTAATATTTCCGCTCAAACTTCAGATTACAAAGTTTCCTCATATTTTACCAAAGGTAATAAGGCCCCAAACACCCATTATATAGGTGAAGCATGGTTAAATCAAGTATTGCGGGCAAATGGCGACTTAACCTATAACATTACCAAAGCAACTTTTAAAGCAAACTCTACATTGGATTGGCACAAACACGAATCTGTACAAGTATTGATTATAGTTGAAGGGGAATGCTATTATCAAGAGAGAGGAAAGAGTCCTGTAATTCTTCAGGAAGGAGATGTAGTGGCATGTGAAAAGGATACAGAACATTGGCATTCATCATCCAAAGAAAAAGATGTAACGTATTTGGCCATCTACGGAGGTGAAACCCCTACCACTTGGACAGAAGTACTCTCGCAAGAATATTATGATAGTGTGGCAAAGATGTTAGCCAATTAGTTTTTTATGAATCGACTATAAAAGTGGGGATTAATTCAGACTGATTCTAAGCAATTTGAGTTCAAATATTTCATAACTTGAAGAAAATCAAAAAATTATGGCAACATTCAATCTAAACATCAACGGTGAGGTAAAGCAAGTGGATGTAGATCCATCCACTCCGGTGCTTTGGGTTTTACGAGATCATTTAAATCTTGTCGGCACAAAATATGGATGTGGTATTGCCCAATGTGGTGCATGTACCGTTCATTTGGATGGAACAGCAACACGCTCATGTATGCTTACGGTATCCATGGTGGGCAATTCCGAAATTATAACTATCGAAGGCCTTTCGGAAGATGGGACCCATCCAGTACAAAAAGCTTGGTTAGAGGTGGATGTGCCCCAATGTGGATATTGCCAGGCAGGCCAAATTATGACAGCTTCTGCCTTATTGGATAAAAACCCCAGCCCCACCGATGAAGAAATTGAAATGGCCATGAACGGGAACATCTGCCGATGTGGAACATACACCAGAATCAAAAAAGCTGTGAAAATGGCTTCAGGAAACAACTCTTAATTCACCCTAATACATAAGAAATGACACTAATAAAAACTCAAATAGGACGTAGAGCCTTTATTAAAAATACAAGTATTGCCGGAGGTGGATTAATTCTTGGATTTAATTTTTTTAACTCCTGTAAGCCCAAAGTGGCCGAGGCAGTAGCCATGGAGTTGGAAATGCCCGAAGAATGGTACGAAATCAATGGCTATTTAAAAATTGGGAATAATGGAGTGGTGACGATAATGTCGCCCAATCCTGAAATTGGTCAAAATGTACGGACATCCATGCCAATGATCGTGGCAGATGAGCTTGAAATTGACTGGAAAAATGTAGTGGTGGAACAAGCTCCGCTAAACACTAGTTTATACAGTTGGCAGGTGGCCGGGGGAAGTAGGTCCATTAGTAGTTCTTGGCAAAACCTAAGAATGGCAGGTGCAACTGCGAGACATATGTTAAAAGAAGCTGCAGCACAAGCATGGCAAGTACCAGTTGGTGAGATTACCGCAATAGCAGGTGTTTTAACTCATGAGGCCAGTGGAAAAACCGCAGGGTACGGCGAAATGGCATCCGCAGCATCTCAAATAGAAGTACCAGAGGAAATAGAACTAAAGGATCATTCGGAGTTCTCGATTATTGGGACTTCCCGAAAAAATGTGGATGGAAAGAAAATTGTTACCGGTAAACCGTTGTATGGTATAGATGTTCAGCGAAAAGGGATGTTGATTGCTGGATTGGTCCACCCTCCCGCCTTTGGAAAGCGCTTAAAATCTTTCAATGCGGATGAGGCTAAACAAATGCCCGGGATTAGAGATGCTTTTTCATTAAAACTGTATGATGACGATTTTGATAAAATGGCCTTTCACTTTACCGCTTTCAACGAAGTGGTAGTAGTAGTGGGTGACACTACTTGGCAAGTATTCCAAGCTAAAAAGGCTTTGAAAATTGAGTGGGAAGATGCACCAGAGGTTACACAAAACCTCTCATTGTTTGGTAATGCTATGGAGGTAAAACACCCGGCAGGGATGGAAAATTCCAACAATCATACAGCTAAATTAAAGGAACTTATTGCCCAAAAGGCTAAAGTGGCCCGTAAAGATGGAGATCCGGATAAAGCATTTGCAAATGCAGATAGAATTATCGAGCGTAGTTATAGTTGTCCGTTTTTGGCTCACAACACCATGGAGCCTATGAACTTTTTTGCCAATGTTACCGAAGATCGTGCCGAATTATTGGGGCCTACACAAACCCCCGAATGGATGGAAGTTGCAGTGGCCGATCGTTTGGGTCTTCCTTTGGAAAAAGTGGATATTCAAATGACCCGTCAAGGAGGTGGGTTTGGACGAAGGCTTTATGGACATTTTATGGTTGAGGTAGCTGCTATCTCACAACGGATGAAGGCGCCGGTTAAACTAGTGTACACTCGCGAGGATGACATGTCTCAAGGAATTTATCGTCCTTCGTATTATGCAACGTACCGTGCTGCACTGGATGCCGACAACAATTTGATAGGATTCCATGTTAGGGCGGGAGGTATTCCCGAAAGTCCTCTATTTGCAAATCGTTTTCCAGCAGGTGCCATAGAAAATTATTTAGCAGAAGATTTTACCGTTGACACCAATATTACGACAGGGGCATTTAGGGCACCACGTTCCAATTTTATTGCGGGAGCCGAACAATCGTTTTTAGATGAACTGGCAGAGGAAATGGGCAAGGACCCGATTGATTTTAGATTGGAGCTGTTGAAGCGTGCTCAAGATAACCCGGTAGGAAGTCCAGAATCCAACGATTATGATGCATCACGATATGCAGGGGTTCTGGAACTGGTTCGGAAAAAATCCAACTGGGGAGAAAACGAAGCAGGCTTGCACCGAGGTGTTTCAGCATATTTTTGTCATCAAAGTTATGTGGCCCAAGTGCTGGACATTGTAATGGAAGATAATACGCCCGTAGTCCAAAAAGTTACCGCTGCCATTGATTGTGGTATTGTGGTAAACCCCGATGCGGCCGCAAACTTGTCAGAAGGTGGTGCCGTGGATGGGATTGGGCATGCCATGTACAGTGGGCTTTCTTTTAAGAACGGGTCTCCGGAGCAGACCAATTTTGATCGTTACCGATTAATCAGGCATAGTGAAGCGCCAAAAGCTGTGGAAACTCACTTTGTGAAGAGCAACATAGATCCCACTGGAATGGGAGAGCCTCCTTTTCCACCAATTATGGGCGCCTTGGCAAATGCACTGTATAAAGCAACGGGCAGAAGGTACTACCATCAACCATTTATTACGGATAAGCCACCTTTGGTGGGCTAGTCAAATAAGAGGAATAGTTAGAGGGCTACATTGGCTTATAAGCAGTGTGTTGAATAGTTGGATTTTCTCTGATAAGTTTAACATTACTAGAGTTAAAGCAAAAAGAACAGTTTAGAGATTGAAGCTTTAACTGTTCTGCTGTATGTAGGCAATCTTCAATTGGAACATTTCTGCCATTTTAGTAGCTCTGAATTTGGCTTCTTCAGCTTTTTCACCTGAAAAATTTTCATCTATTGTTTCAAAAAACAAGTGTTTCCAACGGTCAAAGTGATTTGCATTAACAGGAAGTTGGGCATGGGGAGCAAAAGGGCTGCCCTGATAGGTGTGCTCCTGTAGTAAAACGGTTTGCCAAAACCGATACATTTTTTCCAAATGTAACGGCCAATTTTCTTTTATTGCTCCATTAAAAATATCGGCAAGTAAAGGGTCCCTGCGTACTTTGTCATAAAAAAGGTCTACCAGTAGTTTAATTTCTTCTATAGTTGTGATCTCTTTTCTTTCAGTCATGGCAAATTTATACTTGGTTTTTGATTAAAATAAGTGGGCGAGTATCACCAAAGTGCTAAAAACAACACTTAGGATCAATAAATTAAAGGTAGCCTTTGCTTTTAATTGTGCCAAAACGGCTCCATTGAAAGCCATGCAGAATATGGTCACAAAGAAGAGTATGATCATTTTTAGCAGCATAGTCGTTTCTCCCATTAATAAAATCATCGCTGCACCAGAACCCAGGCAACTTTGTCCGATAATTGCTATGGTAGAATATCCAAGTTGTTTCTTTTTAAACTCCAGATACATCTGTTGGTATGGATTCCTTGGATTTTTTGTCTTGAATTTAGAGCCAGAACTGGTCATGGGTATTGTCGTTAAATTTTTCGCCATTATGTTGTTTATTGATCAGGTCCAGTTGGGCAGAGTCGGCAACCTCTTGTATGTGATTGAAAAGTTGCCGTTCTTCGAACCTAATATGTTCCTCAAGTTTTTTTTCGATTTGTTCCAATGTGTTCACGTCCAATTTTGAAGAGGTGAACCAATTTTTTAATATTTCATGGTCGCTAAGTGCTTTTTGTACCCAAGGATGTCCATTTCCAATAATGGGGAAGAGGTATGTTTCTTCCATATGAAAATGAGGGGCCAAATGGTTTTGATAGAACCAATCCATATATTTTTTGATTCTTTCTGGAGCAATATTTTTCGACAGCCCTGTTCTGATCTTCCAGGATAGGAGTAACCCATGATGATGTTCACGGCTCACTCCCTGTAAGGCTTTGTGTCGTTTTATTGGTTTAATTCCCATTTAATTATGGTTGAGTAAGTGGGCTTCGAGCAACTCTGCTTTTGGAAAAAGAATATTGTTTTCCAAATGGATGTGACGATGTAGATCGTCCTCAAATTCTTGTAATAATGCGAATGCTACGCGATAGGTATTGCATGCATCCGAGGGCGGGGTATAGTCCTCGCTCAACTTAGCAATTTTCCTAAACCTTTCCCCTTCGTTATCGTGTTCTTGCATCATGCCAGCAATGGGATTGCGTACCGAACCAAAGCGGGGAGTTTCCAAATTGGCATCGGTCTCTGGCCCGTTCACCATTTTTTTTATGTAGGGAAAAAGAACAAGCTCTTCTTTCTTCATGTGCATGGCCAACTCTCCGGCGGAAACATTGAAATGTTCGGAAATCTGGAACAGCTCGGGATGCCGTTCACCATGAACGTTGCAAAGTTTGGACAGATACTGTTTTAGAACCGGTATTTGTTTTTCCACATATCGATGGTGCTTTTTTTCTATGTAATCAATTAAAAGATCTAAGGGCCAGGTTTTAAAGTTGGGTTGGTCGGTTTGGTTTGCTTCCGTAACCGCAGCGAGCTCTTCCAAAATTACTTCTAGTTGTAATCCTTTTTTTGAGGCAGCTTCGGCTAGGGTCCTGTTGCCGTTGCAACAAAAGTCGATTTTGTGGGCCTTGAATATTTCTGCGGTTCTGTAGTTGTCCGCTACCATTTGTCCGATGGTTTTTTCTTTTGTTCGGGTCATATAGATTACTTTTATAAAGGACAATTTTATCCTTTTTTTGAATAAATTTTTTTAGCGTTTTAAATATGTCAATCCAACTTCCAGGCCGGTTGCAAGTTCGTATAAACTGGTATTTGTCAACATTTTTCTAAGGTTACTTCGGATATCAGCAAATTTATCGTGTAGGGGACAGGGTTGGTTGGCATTACATTCTTTGAGTCCAAGACCACATCCCATATAAATTCCATCTCCGTCAATAGCTTTTACGATCATGCTCAGCTTTACGGAGTCCATATCCTCTTTTTCTATTTCAAAACCACCCGATGGCCCTTTAATGGATTTTACGATGTTGTTACGTGTGAGTTGTTGTAGTGTTTTTGCTGTAAAAGCTACTGGAGAATCTATTTCATCTGCAATTTCTGCAACGCTTACCCGTCTTCCTTCCAAAGACTGCAGAGCAATATACACTGCTGCTCGAATACCATACTCACAAGCTTTTGAAAACATCAGGGATAATTTTATTGTACAAAGATAGGATTAAAAATATTTAGGACAAAAAAGTCTTTTATATATAATTTCACGTGTAATCCATAACTCAAACTTTACGGTAATTTTGATAGCTCAGTATTGCCAGTGCAAAAAGAATGAGTGTTGAGCCACTGAACAATACCGTTGTATATTCTTTAAAAACCGGCCATTTGATCCAGGCAGCAAGCCCTTTATAAAAAATCAGCAGTTCAGTAAGCATAAAACCAACAAGGTACATTCCCATGGATAAGTTGGACAACCTGATTAATTTGAAATAATCGCTTAGAAATAAAATTCCTAAACTTATTACCCCCAAAAATGTTAGGTGCAAGTAACCAATGGTCAGGTCCAGATAAGTTGCGATCAATTGGGCAAAATAGGGCAGGGCGGATATAATTTGCAATGTGATTTTTATCGTTAACAAAATCACTACTGTCTTGAGCAGTAGCTTTTGTTTTCCTGTTAATTTTAGTTTGAAGACAGTGCTTTTGATCATACTCCAGAAGTGGACAAAAGCGAACCATTGTAACATGGCCCCCAATCCCGCCAAAATATTGAGCCAAATCGATGCATTGGTCCAAAGTGCGGACAACAGAAAGCTCAACACTATGCTTAGGTTGATACTGATGAAGAAAATGGAGAAGGTTTTTTGGTGCAATTCCAGGTCCAATCGTTCCAATAGGTACATAAACATTCCCAGTATCGCAAGAACCATCCAGCCGTTATATTGAAAATGTAGATAGAAATAGATGGACAACCGGTACCAGACCGATTCCTGACCTACAGTGCTCATTATGGCACCTAGGGCCCATGGCCCTATACTGGAAATTATCATATAGATCAATGCAGCTTTTACTATTCTCAAGCTTTTTCTTCTTGTATGGACAGGGTCAATGTTTTTCCAAAAATGATAGGTGTAGATATAGGACAAAACCAAAAAGAGGGTGGAAAAAACTATGGAGGAAACGGCGTACCCTTGAAATGGAAAAGTCAGCAGCATACCAATGAGTGTGCCCTGGGTGCCCCAAAATAAACGTTGGTATTTTTTTGAGAAAACTTTTCGGTCTACAAAAAGGTAGTGGAGCATTGTGGTCAATGCAACATAGACCCAACCTAAAAGAGCAATGTGCGAGTGCCCATGTACCATATACTTATAATTGAACCCGAACGGAAAAACGGCGTAGGAGCGGAGCAATAAGCCCAACAAGGCGGCAATCCCAAAATATAAAATTGCTATTTGTATATGGCGGTTATATTTGTTTGCCTTCATGCATTGCTATTGTGGTCCGTGTTAAAAATCCTTTCTTTTGGTTTTGTACCGTATTCCCAAAATGGGCAGAATGGTCCAAACGAGAAGTATGGCCATAGAGACCAAGAACCCGATATTTGTACCAAAAAATCTTTTAAAAATGGCACCGGTGTATCCCAAAAGCGCAGAAATGTCCAATTTTAGGAGAATCAAAATTCGTGAAAGATCTATGGGGTTGAGTGCTGTGGCCACTAACGAAAAGGTATCCAAAGGATATTCTTCAAACATAATAAGGGACATAAGAAACAGGCCATCGTAGACTACGGCCAAAAAGAGCCATAGCAACACGGCATACCCAAAACCTTTTATCTTGTTTTCGTTGCTTATGGCAATCACAAAGGACAAGCCCACAAATATAAAGGTTAAAAATGCTCCCGTAACCAATAAAAGGGTGAAGTCGAATATGGCATTACTCCGTAACAACCCGTATAATAAGAAGGGGATACCCAGTCCCAATACCAAACTGAGGGTCAAAGAACCGGCCACACCAAAATATTGTCCCATAAATATGGAACTCCGTTTTATGGGCTGAGCCAATAAGAGTTCGGTAAATTCGCGTGAATTGTAATAGTACATTACTCCAAAAATGGTACCTATTAACGGGATGAGTACAATAATAACGTTCATTAATGTGATCACTGCTTTGGATACATCGTTGTTAAGGAACAGCAAAACAAATCCGAGTGAAAGGTAAAAAAGAAAATAAACATAGCTCCAACGGCTACGGATAAGATCGTAAAAACTATATTTTAAAATTTTAAGCATGGCTGTCGGGAGTTGTTAGGGCCGCAATGGCATGTTCAAACGTGTTTTGGCGGGTCTGTTCCATCAATGTGTCGATACTACCTTTAAAATAGATTTCCCCCTCTAGCAGGTACAAAATCTCATCGGCAATTTCTTCAACAAATTGCATAATATGCGATGTGATCAAAATGGTTTTGCCCTGTTCTTTTTCCTTTTTTATAATTTTTTTTAGACTTATGAGGGCTTTGGGTTCCAATCCTGTTGTTGGTTCATCCAAAATAATAAGGGGACTATCGAACATAAAGGTCAGAACAAGGTTTACTTTTTGTTTGGTTCCCCCGGAAAGTGTTGACAGTTTTTTGTCCATAAAAGCTTCTAGGCCAAATTGTTCGATCAAGGCTTGCTCACTGCTTGGACTGTTTCTTAGGTCCTTGATCATGCCGATCAATTCCTTTACCCTAATGTTGGGCGGAAAATTGGCAATTTGGGGGAGGTAGTCTATTTTTTTGCGGTATTTCCAATCTTTTTTAATGGGTTTGCCCAGTACCTTAATACTGCCCTTATCGGGGATTACCATGCCCAGTATACTTTTGATCAATGTGGTTTTTCCAGAACCATTGGGACCTAAAATAGCATAGATGCGCCCTTCGTCCACAGAGACATCAACTCCTTTTAGAACTGTATTTTTTCCGAATTTTTTATGTAGGTTTTTTATAGCAATGGTCATGGTCGTTTGTGCATTAGTGGTTGTGGATCTTTTAGGTTGTCCGGAGTAAATACAGGAGATACTCTTTCAGAAAAGTCAATAATATCCATAAAAAGGCTTCGCAAAAGAACAATGGTCTCCGGAGTTCGGTTTACTACATAGGAGAATAATTTTACAGGTCGGTAAGGAACGTCGCCGATGCCATCTTTATCCAGATCATATCCGGTGTAGCCACTCCAAAAATTTCCTTCGAACACATTGTCGTTCAATTTACTGTTATAAGAAATATCAAAGGAGTTGTAAAGGAAGTTGTTACTCTTGAAACTATTGGTGTAACAGGCGCCGATTACCCGAATGGCCCATCCATTGCCAATAAAATCATTGTTGGTATAGTCAATGCGATTGGACCCCTCTATATTTATGCCGATGGTATTTTCCTCAAAGGTGTTTCCACTGATTTCTGCATCATTGATTTCCTTTAAAAGCATACCATAGGCCGCGGTGCCCCAATTTTTTCGGAACGTATTGTTCCTCATGGTAATAAATTTGGAAAACATCACTGCCACTCCTGCACCGTTGTTTTCGAAAGTATTGTTTGCGTAAATATCGTTGTCGGAAAACATAAAATGCAAACCGTAGCGAAGGTTGTCCATGCTAACATTGTTGGTAATGGTAATGTGATCGGAGAATTCCAGATAGATACCGTCCCGGGTGCCTTGTACATGGTTTTTTAGTACTTCCACATCGGTGGAATACCAAAGTTGAATCCCGTTCCCGGAATTGTACTCGTCCACGGCTTCACCGATAATGCGGTTGTGGTACACTTTGCCATGGGAAGACTTTTCCAGATAGATGCCAAAAAACAATTCTTCCAAAACCAAATGTTGGAGTAAGAAATTCTTGCTCTGGACCACCCGTATGGCGGCATTGTCCTTGGTATAACTAACACCAACATTGATGATGAACAGTCCATCCAAGGTTACATTGTCGGAGGTTATCCTAAAAATTTCACCTTTCTTTTCGCCGTCCACCACAGGGTAATCGATCCCTTTGATGACCAAAGGCTTGTCCACCAATATCTCGAACTCCTTGTAAGTCCCTTTTTGAACCAATAAGGTGTCTTGGGCACTGGCCATTTGAATGGTTTTTTTAATGGAGTTATGCTCACAGGTGGGGCAGATCGTCCAGCTTTTTGCCCAGACCATTTGTCCAAAAACGAGCAGGATGATATATATTAAATTGGTGCGATGTGGATTTTTGAGTGCCATGGTGTCTTTCAGGTCAAAGAATTTTAATTTCTTGAATGGGTACCCGGTTTTATCTGATAATCAAAAATTTGGCATCTTCCTTGGCAAGAACCCAATGTTCCACTTCTTTGGAAAAACTAAAATGCTGTTGCTCTGTTAGGTTAACGGTTTGATTTTGTATGTGAAAGTTTATGTTGCCTTCCAAAACGATCAAATGGGCATCCTTGGGGGAAACGTGCTTTGGGAACATCGCATTTTTAGCCAAGCTGATGCTCAATATTTCCAAAGTATTGTTCTTGACCAATTGCTCTATTTGAAGGTCGTTGAATGGTTGCTGGGCAATGGTATTGTCTATATCGATCATATACATGGGTTTGTGATTTTTGTTAGTCTTGGTATTGTTTTTTTAATTCGTTCCAGTTAAGTAGTTCCCCACCATTGGCGTCCAAGGTGTTCTTGGCCGCTTGTTCTTCGGAAAATGCACTTAAAAATGCACCCATGGGGCTGGGAATATTTTCGCTGATCAAATATGTAGCTTTAGTGGCATCTGTAAGTTCCCCGGGTCGATCAAAATCATTGGCCAGGAAAAGGGCGACTTCATTTTCATCGAACTCCTTTAATTGGTTCATCATACATTCCACGGCATCAAAATTGTACACCTTTCCTTTTTTGGTTACCATTTGTGCGGCATGTTGCTTGTCCACGATCGTCATGCTGCAATAGTCGCAGCCCACATGGCCATAATCAATTGGTTTAGGTCCGATGGAACAACCGTACATACAGCCTAGTAGTACTAAAAATATGGAAATAGAAGGTTTCATACTCAAGGTTTTATTGTGTTTTAGTGTTTTTCCAACCTAGATAGCCCGCTGTTAGGGTTAGCATCATTCCTACGAACATGAGCCAGGCGCCGGTAGATGGCAAAGAGGTTACATCAAAATTCAACATTTTTACATGTCCCAACAATGGGGGCTTATAGGTCATTGGGGTTCCATCAGGGTTGGTCAACTTCATAATGGCATTAGGATCTAAGTTGGTGCCGTAATCGACCAACCATTCGTTAAAATCGTACATACCCAATATTCCGAGGACGGACATCAAAATAAACCAGCCAAAAAACCATTGGTAGCTTACTTTTTGGAGATAGCCAAGAATACCGATTAGAACTCCAAAGGCGACCATAAACCCTATGATCATAGGGAATGTGCCGAACTCCCACATATCCTCAGGCTTGGGCAATGTGTGCATACCTATATAATGGTTGAGACCATCTATGTTCTGGATGTCGAATTCGTTGACACCTCGTAGTCCACTAATATGGATGTTCAATCCAAGTGGGTCTGGATATTGTGGAGCTCCCAACATAATGTTCCATAAAGGGAAGATGTACAGCCCCAATAAGAACAATGGGCCAAGGATCATTAAAATACTTGCCTTTTTCATTTTATAAGATTTATAGGTTACAAACTGATTGTGGCTTTTTGGAGGTGGTTGATGTTCAATTTGTAAAAAAGCGGGCAGGTCTAGGACACGGCCCGCTTTGATCGTTGGTGGTTCAATCCGAATTATTCACCAAGAGACCATTTTAACTCTATATTGGAATTGGCAGGGGAAACCCTAACATACCCTTGCATTTCTTGGTGCAATGCGGAACAGAAATCTGTGCAATAGAACGGCCATACACCGACCTGCTTGGGTTCCCAGACCGATGTTTTGGTCTGGCCGGGCATGATCAGTAACTCTGAGGTATTCTGACCCAAGATGGTAAATCCGTGCGGTACATCGAAATCCTGCTCATGATTGGTAATGTGGAAATATACTTTATCACCTACTTTGATACCCTCTATATTGTCCGGTGTAAAGTGGCTACGGATCATGGACATGTAAACATGTACCTCATTGCCGTCACGTACAACTTTTGAGCCGTCTGCCGTGGTTACCGCATAAGGGTGCTTGTTCTCGTCCAAGCGATATATTTTTTTGGACTTGGGGGCCAAAAGTTCAGCTGGGCACCCTGCTGCGTAATGGGGTTCTCCGTGTGTTGGAAAATCGTAGATCAATTCCATTTTGTCCCCGGAAATATCGTACAACTGTGCTGAGTGTTCCATTTCTGGGCCGGTGGGCAAGTAGCGATCTTTGGTGATCTTGTTCATGGCCACTACATATTTGCCAAAGGGTTTTCTGGAGTTGCCTCCAGGAATCATAAGGTGCCCTACAGAGTAGTAAGTAGGTTTTCTATCTATTACTTCCCAAGTTCCCAGCTTCCATTTTACCACCTCGGAAGAAATAAAGAAGGTGGTATAAGCGTTGCCTTTGCCATCGAATTCGGTATGCAATGGGCCAAGGCCTCCGCTCTTTACTTGTCCGGCCATAATATCCTCGAATTTAAGGATTGGAATACCATAGGCTTCGCCGTCGAATTTTTCACCCTCGATTGCGGCCAGCATTTTGTCGAATGAATGAACGGTTAAATCTGCGGATAGTTTCCCATTTCCAATAATATACTCACCGGTTGGGTCAACATCGCATCCATGAGGCGATTTTGGTGTTGGCAAAAAGTAAACGGCTCCTGGAACTTTGGTAGGATCTACGGTAAGCACTTCTTTTTTCATGGTAGTGGTCCCGGTATGTGTCTCCTCCTCGTACACGTTATGTGCATAATTGGCCGGTATTTTGGTGCCGCCGCCATTGTTTACATATTCTTCAATTTTCTTCCAGTTAATGGCTGCAATAAAATCTTTGTCGTTTTGGGAG
Organism: Flagellimonas alginilytica; assembly: GCF_042134605.1. Taxonomy (GTDB): domain Bacteria; phylum Bacteroidota; class Bacteroidia; order Flavobacteriales; family Flavobacteriaceae; genus Flagellimonas; species Flagellimonas alginolytica. The sequence continues at coordinate 2,208,204 of NZ_CP169638.1, forward strand.
GCATTCACCTCTAAAAGGGAGTTGGCCTCTTCTGTGTTGTAAGTGGTAAAGAAGAACCATCCATGGGATTTACCTCTACCCGGATGAGAAAGATCATAATTGAAACCAGGCATCAATAGTTGGAATTTAATGTCCATCTCGCCGGTTTCTGGAGCAACACTGATAAACGTCAGGGCACCTTTAAAGTTTCCTTTATATTCATTTATGGGCATGTCGCGCTGGGGTACGGGAACTGCAAAACGTGTACCGGCAACAACGTACTCGGTATTTTCTGTGATAAAGGAAGAACTGTGGTTCCCTGCACTGTTGGGCACTTCAATAATTTCCTCCGTTTCAAAAGTGCTCAGACTGATACGGGCTATACGTGGGGTGTTGTTGCCATTGATAAATATCCAGCGACCGTCCAATTCGCCATTGGTCTGGGAAATATCTGGGTGGTGGGCATCGTCCCAAGGAACAAACCCGTGAGATGTATTTAGCATGGGCTTCGTCTCTTCCGAGTATCCATACCCTGAGGTGGGAAATTGGGAGAATACTGGAATCTCCTTGAACATCCTGCCCGAAGGCAACCCGTATACGGTAAGATTTCCGCTATATCCTCCGGAGAGGAAGGCATAGTACTCGTCCTGCTCGCCAGGAGCAACATATACTTTTTCGGCAGCGCTCGATGAGAGGGCACCATTGGAACTCTGATTTTGCTGACCACATGAGATCAACATAAGCGCCGATCCAAGGGTGATGGTTAAATAACGATATATTTTCATTGTGTTAGGGTTTATTTTTTGGATTTATTGAGCTATTGACTTGGAGGCAGGATTACTTTGTCCACCACATGGACAATTCCGTTTCCTGCCGGTACGCTACCAATTATTTTAGCGCCACCGATAAAAACATCGTCCCCTTTTACCTCCACAGCTACATTTTGATTGTTCGCCTGCCCAAGTTTTTTAAACTTTTTTAGAAAATCCTTGGAGTAGTTGCCAGGGGTAACGTGATACTTCAAAATATTGGCCAGTGCATCTTTGTTTTCAGGTTTTAGTAAATCTTCTACGGTACCTTCGGGCAATGCATCGAAGGCGGCATTGGTTGGAGCAAATACCATTAAAGGTCCTGCATTTACCAATGCATTTTCCAAACTTGCGGCCTGTACCGCGGCCACTAAAGTGGTGTGGTCTTCCGAGCCTATTGCAATTTGAAGTACATTGGGCGTTGATCCATCATCTTCGATAAAAGCTTGTCCCTTGTTACTTTCCACAACAGTCGTGGATTCTTCTGGCTCTGCTGCCGTCGTAGTGTTTTGGGACTTTTCCTTACATCCCATACTGAGTGCCAGTAGTAAGGAGAATCCCAGGGTAGTGAGTTTAATGGTTGATTTCATATAGCTTTAATTTAAAGTTCTAAAGTACTCTAGGATGGCCCTTGCCTGTTCTTCCGTTAATCCTTGGTTGGACATAGGAGAACCGTTGAATTCTTGTAAAAGGTCACGGGCCAATGGGTCTTTCTGGACCATTTCCTGAGGGTTCAAGATCATGTTCATTACCCATTCCGGGGTTCTTCTTTCCAATATTCCGTTGGGTGCCGGACCAATGAATTTTTTGCCGATCCTGTGGCATGCCAGGCACATTTGGTCATAAACTTCCTTTCCTTTGGTAGCCATCGCTTGGTCAATATCTGCAGGTAACTCCACGGAAGTTACAGGACCAACGCCCTTGGTGCTCATATCTACCCTTTCGGAAGCTTTTACGGTGTTGGTGGTAGTTTCAACTGGTTGCTCCGTAGTTGTTTTTTTTCTCTGGACGCTAAATCCTTCTTCTTTTTGTTCTTTTTCCTTGCCGCCACAGCCAACAACCGCTAGGGCAAAGAATAGGGCCATTCCTTTCAGTAAATTATTCATGTATAGGTTTTTTAAAATTTTGTCTCAAAAGTAAATAGGCAATTCAATTCAAAACATGATTTTAATCATAAAAAGGATATTAATGTCCTTTAATCTTTTATTAATTATTAATTAATGTTTAGGATGTATGGGTGTTTTTTAATTTAGATTGCTAATTATCATAAAATGAGATTTGTATGTTTTTTTTAGATGAAATAGGTAATCCATATCAATTGATTTTTGGAACCAAAAATAGAAACCCATAATAAGGTGAGCGGGTGTCGAAAAGATTGGAGCAGGTTGCTTATCTTTAAGGGATTTTTCACCCGAATGACCCGAGATTTTATAGACATCAACGATTTTACCATTTTGGTCGAAGAGGCAACGAGTGATACCTTGATTGTGGACACTTGCCACTTTGATGAGCCAGTGGTCTCGGTCGCTTTTTATGGCTCCGGAAATGTAGATCTTAATGTAAAGTATGGGGAGAGAACCAAGACATACAGCCATACCAAAGGGCTTGCATTATCCTTTTATGCTGATTCCAATGTTGAATTTGAGCATACGGTTTCCGCACAAAGACCATTAAAGTGTATTTTAATTGCGACCGCTTTGCGCAACCTTGAGAATTTGCCCAATGAAGAAGGGGAAATCTTTACTTCGCTTTTAAACGAACTCGTGAATCCATCCGATCATTATGTGGAAGGCCCCCGCTTTTTTATGACGCCGGAGATGGATCGTATTGTGGAATCCGTTTTCGATATGAAGTACCATGGAAAAACCAAAATGATGTTTTTTAGGAGCCAAATGACGGTTTTGTTGTCTCATTTTTTTGGGCAACTGGCCAGTCTGCAAACCGAAAAGATAAATACTACGGAACGTGAAAAGCTGTATAGGGCCAAAGAAATTTTAATCAACAATTTGGACAGTCCGCCATCACTTTCCGAGATTTCACGACAAATTGGCCTGAACAGTTACAACCTTAAAAAGAATTTTAAAGAACTTTTTGGTGTGCCGGTTTTTAAGTACCTGCAAAACGAGCGTCTAAAAACTGCCCATAAGTTGATCAGTAACCATGAGGCCACTGTGCAGGAGGCGGCATGGCATGTTGGGTACGATAGCTTAAGTTCTTTTTCCAATGCCTTTGAGAAAAAGTTCGGTTACCGCCCTAGTCAGATCAAGTAAACTCCATTTGCAACAAATTATACTCCTTTTGGAATAAATAAAGGATAAGAGGTGCATGTAGTTTTGTCCTGTAATCAATAAAAACAGGATAATGAAAACTATAAAAGCATTGGTTTTGGGATTTTTGGTCTGGATTTTTGGCGTAGTCGCTTTTGGCTCCATTTATCAGCTTCCAATTCTCAGAGATCGCTATTTACAGGCCAACATTGGGCTTGCCTTATTGGTGCCTCCGCTGATTTGGATGGCGGCAAAGCTTTATTATGGGAAAAACGGCACCATGCATGGGTTAAAACTTGGAGTACTCATGTTGATCACCAGTACGATAATGGATGCTTTGGTAACGGTGCCGATTATGATTGTTCCCTATGGGGGAAGTTATGCCAGTTTCTTTGGCTCTTTGGATTTTTGGTTGATAGCCTTTGAGTTTGTGGCCATTGCTACACTTTATTGGTGGTTTAATGTACGTCCAACACATACTGGATCTAGCTGCTAACACGGGACAATTATGGAATTTTCAGTGAACACCATTACAACGATCAGCACTATCTTGCTAACCGGTCTGTCTGCAGGCCTGTGTTTTACTTGGACCAATGCCATAACACCGGGAATCGGTCGCTTGGATGACCTCGGTTACTTACAATCTTTTCAAGAAATGAACAGGGCCATTATAAACCCAATATTTCTGATTGTGTTTTTTGGGCCGTTTTTTTTGCACATCATCAATGTTTATCTCAATAGAAATCAACCTAGCGCTATTTTCTGGATGGTTTTTACCGCTGGCATATTGTACATCGCCGGTGTGATCGTAATAACCATTTTTGGAAATATTCCCCTAAATGAACTATTGGAAAACGCTGAACTCGAAATGTTATCACCAGATAGTTTAAAACAATTGCGGAACAACTTCGAGAACAAATGGAACCTGCTGCACTTGATCAGGACCATTACGGCCATACTATCTTTTGTATTGCTGATCATAACGCTTTTTCAAAATCAAATTAATTCAAATACAACAATATAATTATGAAAAAAGACAATTATTTAATCCTTGGTGGAACAGGGAAAACAGGTAGAAAAGTTGTTGATAGTTTACGATTGCTCAACCAAAATGTTAAAGTGGGTTCAAGGTCGTCCATCCCTTCTTTTGATTGGAATAGAGCCGATACATGGGAAAACGCACTTGTTGGGGTCGATAAAATGTACATCACCTATCAACCTGATCTTGCAGTGCCCGGGGCTTTGCAGTCTATTAAGGAATTGGTAAGACTTGCCAAGAAAAATAATGTAAAGAAAGTGGTTTTGTTATCCGGTAAAGGCGAACGGGAAGCAGAGCTTTGTGAGCAAGCAGTTATAAGTTCCGGGATGGATTATACGATTGTTCGGGCAAGTTGGTTCAATCAAAATTTTAGTGAAAGTTTCTTTTTGGAACCGATCCAGCAAGGTGTGGTTGCTTTGCCTCAAGCCAATGTGCAAGTGCCTTATGTGGACACTGGGGATATTGCCGATGTTGTGGTAGAGGCTTTATTGCATGAAGAGCACAATGGTAATATTTATCAATTGACGGGTCCCACAACCTTATCGTTCAAAGAAGCTATTCAAGAAATTGCCAAGGCCACAGAGAGGAACATAAGCTTTGTTCCCATTTCCATTGAGACTTATGTGGCGGCCATGAAAGAACAGGGTATTCCTGCGGATTTTGTTTGGTTGGTAGAGTACTTGTTTACCGAAGTATTGGGCAATCCCATGGTCTCGGAAATTACCAACGATATCCAAAAAGTGCTCAAACGTAAACCCAAAAGTTTTTCGGAGTATGTGATCGAAACAGCCAAAACAGGAGTATGGTCGGGTGTAAAAGAGCCCATATAGAAATCAAAGGCCCATTTTATGGATTTGATTTGTGTTTAGGGATGTTTCAAAAGTAATTTTATCCTTTCTTTTGAGACTTATGTTTAACATGGTAACGAGGTGAAATAGAAATTGCTTTGGATTGCGAACCATCTAAACCAATGGACACCAGAAATACAGTTTGTTAATCGGCTTTTAAAAAAGAAAATGACACAAGAGGAACGAAACCAATTGATAAAGACCAGTTGGGAACTACATAGTCGGGTCGAAACGGCCTATTTGAACCATCCGGCCAGCAAAATGGATACAGATTGGCTGGAAAAGCAGCGATTGTTGTTGGCGGACATGGCGCTTCATTTGTTACAGACCGCTATGTCCCCCGAATCCATAAAGTTAGATAGGTTACGGGATAACATCCATTCCATTTTAACCATTTCCGATCAGTTTTTGCCCGAAGTGGGCCTAAAACGGATGACAGAGGAACTTTATTGAGAATTTTAGAGCCTAACTATCTATAAAAACTATCCATACTCCAAAAAAAAGAGAAATGCCAATTTATAAATTACTGCCGTTGGTTTTTAAGTTGCTTGCCTTTGTAGTACGGGGGTAAATGGCAGTACGTATAGGTAGCTTGGCCGAGGTTTATCTAACCGAGGGTTTTAACGGAAATATACTCTATTCTAAAGACGAATCCATTGTGTTTACCAAAAACCAATGAGTTTCTTGCGATCTTGAGTAACAACCGCTATGGGGAGACCTATGGATCATTCTAAAACGATCTATATAAGCTCATAGAGCAAACAAATCGCCAGAGTGCGGAGTAACTATTTCAGTTGGGGTCCGAACCGGTAACCCATCTAGATTTTAAATCAGCTAAATACTTGTATTTTAGCAGTGTGCATCTGTTGTTATATATCCATGGAGAGGAGCAATAGTGGAATCATCAATCAAATCAACGAACATGGAACACATACCAACAATTTTTTTATCGACTTTTTATATTTTTCTCGTTTTATCTTGTCGGCAAGAAAGGAAATCAAACCTTGCATTACTTAGCGACCAAATTCCAATAGATATCCCACTGGTCTTTGGAGAGGCAAAATAAATTTAACTAAGGCAGCTTATAATACTCAACACACAAGTTTCAATAACACATCACGATGAACAAAATAATAGGATTATTGCTCTTTACCCTCACTTTGATTTCATGTAAAACCAGCGAGGTCGAAATTATAGTGGATAATGGATTGTTGCTTAAAAATGCACAGATCATATCACCAGAAGATCAAACCATATCCTCTAATGATTTTATTGTTACGGCAGGAGACAGTATCGTGTATGTAGGAGAGAAAAAGCCCAAGGTAAAAGGGGCGTTTACCGCTATTGATGCAAAAGGAAAATATATAATTCCTGGACTGATCGATAGCCATGTGCATGTAACCGGGACCGATGCACTATCCTACGACGAGGAACTGCAACACCCCGAACTAGTAAAATTGTTTAGGGAACAACTTCCAAAAAGCTATTTATATTTTGGATATACCACCTTGATCGATTTGGGGACCGCCAAACCCGACAGATTGGTCGATTTTCAAAAAATGGAAGTAAGGCCAGATCTATATTATGCAGGGGGAGGCGCTGTAATCGGAAACGGCTATGGACTGTCCAATTGGGAAGATGAGGTTCCCAATTTTGTTTATCAGGAGAACGAGGCCTATCCCTTTCCGGATAGTTATGTAAAAGAAAACCATACCCCAGAGGCCGTGGCGAAAAGAATAGCTGAATCCGGTGCAATTGTTTTAAAAACCTATTACGAGCCAGGGTTTGATCCTGCACAGCCGCGTTTTCCCACACCTTCCCAAAAATTGATGTCTAATTTGAAAAAGGAAGCGCACAAAAACAACTTGGTTTTGGCGGTTCATGGAAATTCGTTGGAGGCCCACGGATTTTTGGCAGAAGCAGAAGTAGATGTTATGGCCCATGGATTGTGGAACTGGGGCAACCATAGGTTGGATTCCACTATGGTGCTTCCTATGGAGATAAAAGAGGTACTGGATGCGGAAATTAAAAGTAAGATAGGGTATATGCCAACCCTACAAGTGATCAATGGACTTCGGGAACTAACCAATGCCGAATATCTGGACAATACGGAGTTGGAACATGTGCTGCCCAAGCCGTTGCTCGATTACTACAAGGCAAATTCCAATATAATGTATGCCAATGTATTTGGTAATGCCCCAAAACATATTATCGCAACCAATTTTAACCGTATCTCTGAACAAGGCAAGCTCAGCATGAAATATATGAATGACAATGGCGGAAAGTTGCTGTTCGGCACAGATACACCATCCTCACCCACCTATGGAAATCCTCCGGGGTATAATGGATATTTGGAAATGTTGGAAATGGCAAATGCAGGAATTCCCTTGAACAAAATTTTGGCTATGGCGACCATAGAAAATGCAAAAGCATTCCACCTTCAAAAAAGATACGGTACGGTAGAAGTGGGTAAAAAAGCCAATCTTCTTATTCTTAACAAGAATCCATTACGGGATATCACGGCTTATAATGATATTGAACAAGTAATTATTAATGGGCAATCCTTAAATAGAATGGACTTATCGGCGAAATATGTAGATGAGTAACCATAGAGGATATGATAATTGGAAACAATGGTATTTTTGTCAAAATAAAAATATGGGCCAAGGTAGAACCTTTTCACATGGATGCCATTGTGGAACATACCGCCGGCCAAATCATGTCCATGGAATTTGATGAAAAAAGATTAATAAAACACTTAAGGAGACATCATAATTAAAAAACAAATGAATAGAGAATATTTGCTACTATCCATAATAGGATTCAATTTAATGTTCTTTGGCTTTGGCCAAACCAACGTCAATAAATTGTATTTAGATCAAGAGCAGCCCCAAGCTAGTCCTAAATTATTTGCTCCCTCAATCGTGAACACGGACAGCATTGAAATCAATACAGTATTTAACCCGTCATTCACGGAACTGTTTTTTACAAGAATAATCGATAAGAAATTTGTCATCCACCATGCTGAATTCATTGAGGGTAAATGGAGTGAACCGAAACCCCTACAAATGTTTAAAGAGCAAGATAAAGAATCCGTTGCCATAGACCCTTCCATTAGTCAAGATGGAAACACCATGTATTTTCTTGGTATAAGTCCAGAAGATAACTCCAAAAAATCCAAACCTGATATCTACAAAAGCCAGAAAATAGATGGCAATTGGCAAGTGGCCACAAAAGTTGGCCACCCCATATCCACTCAGGAATATACAGAATCGTACCCGGTTGTGGTCGCCGATGGCAGCTTGTATTTTACATCCAACAGACCTGGTGGACTGGGGAAGGGAGATATCTATCGTGCTCAATATTTAGGAAATGGAAAGTTTGATACACCAGTGAATATTGGTCCAGAAGTCAACTCTAAAAAAGGAGAAAGAAGCACTTATGTCTCTCCGGATGAAAGTTTTCTGATCACTGCAAATACGTACACTGATGAAAAAGGATTTGCGGTCTCGTTCAAGAAAAATGGCAAATGGCAGAGACCTGTTCCTTTTGAGCTTGGTGAGAATATAGATGAAAATTGGGTGTACTATTGCCCTTATATGTCACCGGATAACAACTATTTTTTCTTCTCAAAAAGATATAGTTCCCCACCAAACAGTGGTTGGAACGGGGTTACAAAAGGAGAAGTATACTGGGTGAATTCCGATGAAATTTTTAAAAAAGATAATTGAAAAGGAGTTGATAAAAATTAGGACGGGTAATAATTATGAAATTCAGAAAAGCAACCATCAAGGACGTTCCGACCATTGTTCAAATGATTGCCGATGATGCTTTGGGCAGTAAACGGGAAAAGTATATAATCCCATTGCCCAAAGCCTATTATGATGCTTTTGAACGAATCGATTCGGACTCCAACCAAGAACTTACTGTGGTTGAAAACGAAGTTGGAGAGGTGATTGGAGTTTTCCAAATGACGTTCATTCCTTATCTGACTTATCAAGGTGGTATTCGAGCCCAAATTGAAGGTGTACGTGTGCACAAGGAGCATCGTGGTATGGGAATAGGTAAAAGTGTATTCGAATGGGCCATAAATAGGGCAAAGGAACGTAACGCGCATCTATTGCAGTTGACCACGGATAAAAAACGGCCAGATGCCATTCGGTTTTACGAATCACTAGGGTTTAAAGCCAGCCATGAAGGTATGAAAATGCATTTTTGAACCCGACTTATACCTTATTTTTAGGAGTATAAAGCTCCATAGGTTCATGCCTTCCTTCGAGTTCCATATTGCCCAACGGAACAAATTCTATATCACTAAACTTCCAAAGCGATACCAATTTTTCCGAAACAATGATCTCCTGCTCCATGGGCTTGCATAATTTTTGAATGCGAGCGGTAACATTGAGAACATCACCGGTATAGAAAATCTCTTTTTTTAGAGCACCGATCTCCCCTGTGGTAACCTTGCCCATATGCAACCCGGCCCTAAAAGAGGGAACAACGCCATATGTCTCTTCAAAATAGATTGATTTTTGTTGTAGACTCTTCTTCATGGTGTAAAAGCATAACAAACAGTTTTGGTTTTCAATGCCCTTCTGCAATTCCCAAGTAATTACAATTTCATCCCCAATATATTGATAGACCTCGCCCGTGTGTTCGATAATCGCATTGGACAGTTGATCATAATAATCCCTTAAAAATTTAAAATATAGCTTGTGTCCCAGTTGTTCAGCGAAAGAGGTGGAAGACTTCATGTCCAAAAACATAAAAATCCGGGATTCCTCCTTTGGAGTATGGTATTTTCCGGTTATGAGATTGATCATAAAGGTATGGCCCAGATATTCATTGATGTCCGAATACAGTAAGGACAAGAATATACTGAACGATAAAGAAGTAAATGTGCTCAAAAATGTAATGCTAGCTACGTATTTGGAAAACTTTTGCCAAACCTCGGTGTCCAAAATGGATGTGCCAAGTTCAATGCTGGCCGCCAAGGGAAAGGTAACTAGGTTGATAATAAGTATAAACAATAAGTAAAATCCCATTTTATAAAGGATTTTCTTCCAAAACGATTTGTTCTTGAATCGTTTGTCCAACCAAAGTACCTCTACTGCTCCCATTGCGGTTCCCATTAAAAAAACGGCGAGGGAGGCAAAAATCAGAATGTCCCAAGATAGCGTAATGTCCGTTTCCGGTCGTTGATTTTGGTACTCGGTTGCCATGGATTCGATCAGGAGGATGAACCAACTCAATATCAACCAAATTGCCCCAAAGGGAAAAATTCGTTTAAAAAAATAACGCTGCTTGGGGTTTAAGAGTGGTTTCATATGGTAAAGGTATATGGAAATAGCATATGTATGGACCATTTGATTGCTATAAACCTTAAGATTTACCATCAAAAAATTATAGGTATATCAATTTAGCGATATTTATTGGTGCTCCAGTACTATAAATTACTACTTTAGGAGAATATGCTCTCAAGGATTTCATTATCAGTTTGTTGAAATTGTATGTGTAATGAGTTCCATGTTGCGCATGCACATAAAAAAACTATTCAAACAATACTATAATGGAGAAGATCATGTACGATCGGGAATTTAATAGGTCTATTAAAGACCCCGAGAATTTCTGGATGGAACAAGCAGCAAATATCAGTTGGTTCCAAAAACCGCAAAGGGCATTGACCAAAGATGAAAATGGATTTTATCGTTGGTACAAGGGAGGAAAACTCAATACCTCATATTTGGCATTGGATGCCCATATAGAAAACGGTAGGGGTGAGGAAATTGCACTTATTTACGATTCTCCCGTTACGCAAACGATGGAGAAAATTACCTATTTAGATCTAAGGGACAGGGTAAGCCGTTTGGCAGGCGGAATGAAGCGGCTCGGTGTTGAAAAAGGCGATACCGTGATCATTTATATGCCGATGATACCACAGGCAGTGATTTCCATGTTGGCCTGTGCCCGCTTGGGTGCCATCCATTCGGTAGTATTTGGTGGTTTTGCCCCCCACGAACTTGCTATTCGCATCGATGATGCCAAACCTAAATTGATCATTACGGCAACCTCCGGTATAGAAGTGGATCGAATAATACCCTATAAACCTATGGTGGACGAAGCTATAGGTTTGGCAGCGCATAAGCCAGAGCACGTAATTGTCTACAACAGACGTTTGGGAGCAGCGCGTCCGGATGGAGAAAACGATATAGACTACTCCACTTTAATGAAGATTGCCGACCCGGTTCGGTGTACCGAGGTAGATGCCACAGACCCCTTGTACATATTGTACACCTCCGGAACTACGGGGAAACCAAAAGGAATCATTCGGGATAATGGAGGACATGCCGTAGCCATGTACTATAGTATGAAAAATGTGTACGGTATTAATCCCCGCGAAGTATTCTGGGCCGCCAGCGATGTGGGTTGGGTAGTGGGGCACAGCTATATTGTATACGCCTCCTTGATATATGGTTGCACAACGGTTCTTTTTGAAGGGAAGCCGGTCCGTACTCCGGATGCCTCAACTTTTTGGCGTGTGGTCAGTGACCATAATGTAAAGGTGATGTTTACCGCCCCAACAGCAATTCGAGCAATCAAGAAGGAAGATCCCCAAGGCTCATTTATAGATCAATTCGATATGAGCGGCCTTCGGTATTTGTTCCTGGCAGGTGAACGATGCGATGTTTCCACCTTAAAATGGGCAGAAGGGAAACTTAAAGTACCAGTAATCGATCATTGGTGGCAAACAGAATCAGGTTGGCCCATTGTGGCCAACATGATGGGCTTTAAAGAACATTTCAAAGTAAAACCGGGGTCTGCCACGAAACCGGTATGTGGTTATGATGTACAGATTTTGCGTGCAGATGGTACGGCAGCCGATAAAGGAGAAGAAGGCTATGTTGCGATAAAACTACCTCTGCCCCCAGGAACTTTGCCCAATTTATGGGGAGATACCAACAGATTTGTAAAAGGGTATCTTGACAAGTTCGATGGCTACTATTTTTCAGGGGATGGGGGATATTTGGATGAAGATGGATATGTTTTTATAACTGGGAGGGTAGACGATATTATCAATGTGGCAGGTCACCGATTGTCCACTGCAGAAATGGAAGAGGTGGTAGCCAAGCATCCGGATGTTGCCGAATGTTGTGTTGTGGGAATTGAGGATGATTTAAAAGGGCAGATTCCCTTGGCCATAACCGTGCTTAAAGCAGGTGCGGACATCGAAAGTTTTCAGTTGCAGGCCGAAGTCGTGGCCGATGTAAGAAAGGAGATTGGTCCGGTGGCGTCTTTAAAAAAGGTGTTGGTGGCCGAACGATTGCCCAAAACCCGATCGGGCAAAATTTTGCGCAAAGTGATACGCGCCATTGCAGATGGAAAACCATATTCAACACCTTCCACCATTGATGATCCCGTTATTTTACAGGAAATCCATAATCTATTTGAAGAGCAAATGGTAGGTTCATTTGGGCAAAAGACGAAACAGTCGAGCTAGATATTATTTTCAGTTTTTGTTGACTCTGAAGGTTACACCTCTGTTGGTTATCACTCTTCCCGTTTTCACGGTCAAGAGGGCTTCATCAGAAATGATCGGGGTACAGCTTCCACTGCTGTTCGAAACAAGTACACGGTAAATAAATCCGTTGGAGTTCACATCCGGAGTGTTCAAAATAAGATTGGCGGTTTGCGTTCCGGTGTATTCGGAGCCATCGATTATGGTGCTAAAATTACTGCCCCCATCCGTGCTCACTTCCCACTGATAGGTGTCCGCGTTTGTTGTTGCCACGGTAAAACTTCCACTATTGCCCACTACTACCGTTTGATCTGTTGGTTGTGTGGTAATGGTGAACGGCGTTACCGTTATGGTTTGTTGCACATCAATACTGTTCCCGGCATCATCGGTTACCCTATAGGTGCGGGTAATGGTTTCGGGGTTGGTACCTCCATCACTAACGTCACTTATAAAGGTCACTGTCGGATTTGAGGCACAATTATCGGCCTCATCGGAAATAACCGTAATATCCGCTGCAGGAATATCATCGCTACAATAAACAGAGATAGGTGATGGTGCACTGGCAGTTGGGGCAATTGTATCTACCGTAATTGTAGTGGTAGCCGCAATATTTGGATATGGAGGGTCGCCTGCCATACCGCCATATTCCACCAAATACCCTTTAGGTTGATAACTTCCGCTGGATGCCCCTGTGTTGGAAAGGTCGTTCCAGGAACCATCCAGTCCAACTCCCGGAGCAGTGATATGGGCATAATCCTCATCTCCAGATTGATTGGGTTCCCCTGTATTCCAAAATTCATACCCAAAGGCTGTTCCTCCAGAGGTTCCTCTCCAAAAGAGAGTTCCAGCTTCCGGTCCGGTTACCCAATACCAATCACCTTCGGTGGCGGCATCGCTGGCACCTATCCAACCAGCACCGGGGGCTTGAGCACCCAATAGATCGGATTCGTCCTGCACCGTAATAGTGGCCAAGTAACCTTGTAAACCATAAAATGTCCGTAAGGCAGCGGCATCCCTAGCTGCTGTCCAAGTAATGCCCAAAGAGGGAACATATTCGTAGTAGTGGCCTGTAGACTCCAAATAATTGGCCTCGTTCAATACTATGGAAAAAGTCCGGGTATCTCCAGAACTTACCGCGGCCGTAGTCTGGAATTCAACGGCCGAAATCGCTGCTTCAAATTCGGCCAAGGTAGCAGGTCCGTTCAACAATAATCTTCCTTCGGAAGTATCCCAGCTTGCAGTGATGTTGGGGTGTGTGCCGGTAAGGTTCAAGACATCGCCCGAAACATCGTAATTGGAGGTTATTTGAATATAAACAGCATCCACTGTACTGCTATCGGGATCTGTAATACTAATCGATTCCACTACTGGTATGGCATTTCCCGGGCAATATAATTGGTCTCCGGTTGCGGTTATGCTCGGTGGGTCGTCTGCGTCCACGGTGTCATCCCTAAAATCCAGATCGCCGCCGGATCCAAGGTCTCCATCGGAATCCGGTAATATCAAGGAACCTCCAATGGCATTCGTAGGGTCGTCAATATCCCCTCCGGGGTCACCATAGCCTGTTGTGGTATCCACGGTATTATCTAGTCCGTCATTATCGTTATCCGACCCTGATAGTGTTAGGGATGCTTCTGTCGTGTCACCTGTGCCATCATTGTCGCTATCGGTATCCAAAAAATCGGGAGTACCGTCACCATCCGTATCAATTGCGGACAAGCCACTGCTTTCATAGGCGTCGTCGAGACCATTGTTGTCGGTATCATTGCCCGACGGTGCCGTATACCCTGTCGATGTTTGGGCCTCCACATTATCGGGAATGCCATCGCCATCACTATCCAGGTCTTGATAGTTAGGAATGCCATCACCGTCGGTATCTACTGTGGTGCAGTCTACCGTACCGGGGTAACTGGCACCATGGACCCTTGCGCCAATCTGATAGGCCATGACCCTAAACGATTGGAAATTATTGGTGCTGACATTAAATGTGATCTCTGTAATTGAACCCGATGGTATTCCATTGGCACTTGCCAACCAGCTTCCATTATCGTATTGTATTTGCATATCGGAGGTGGATACTACCGGGTCGGCACTTAAGAATACACTTACCGTGGTGCCGATGGGGATCACTTGTGAAAATTGAAATGAAATGATCGATTGCCCCGGATATGTGGTCGTAGAGTTATAGGCATACGTGGTGCTTGGGTTTCCTTCGGCATTGGAAGCATCACTGAAGTTTTGAATATTTGTTGCGGTCTGTACAAAATTTCCCGTAGCTCCACCACATTCATCCACATCCAGGACGCCATCATTGTCATCATCCACATCGCTGGCATCGTCAATGCCATCACCATCTAAGTCGGCACTGCCTACACTGCAAGTGGAGTACAATTTGGAAAATGGAATGTTCTGTTTGGAAATAGAGGGGCCTTGGTAGGCAACCGATAGGTTTTCCCCTCCGCCATTTTCAAAGAAAAGTACCTGGATATCGTGCAAACCGGTTGTTAGTGTAATGTTCCCCGATCGTTCTTGAGAACTATGCGCCCCATCGTTATTGACCACCTGGGTCCCATTTATATATAATTTGGAGCCATCGTCCGATGTGGTATAAAAAGTATACGAGCCAGGAGTGTCTATTTGAATAAAACCGGTATACCTAATACTAAAGTTGTCTCTATCACCCGGGTCTTCTTGGTTTTGCAGATTATCCACATTAAAACTGGTGTACGTGCCGGATCCAATATATCCAGTCGTTGGGATATTGTCAACAGTACTTCCGGAAGGTGAACTATCGTAGAACTCAAAATCCACTTCACCATTACATATTCCGGATACACCTTCAACCATTACATTATCTATAAAATACTGTTCGTTGTTGTTATTGTTGTCCATCCGTACTCTAATTTCAAGAGTTGAGTTTCCTGAAGTTGGTATGTTTACCGTATACGATGAATCCAAAGGGTCGGAGGCGGATCCAGATGCATTGACAAATTGCTGCCATGTCCCACCATCTAGGCGGTATTCTCCTATAAAATAATCACTCCCGTTTTCCATTTGTGACTGATTGTTTACCCAAGTGTCCAAACTAAAGCTGATAAAGCCGTAGCCTGATATGTCAATTGGGCTAACCGCCCAAGTACCTTCTGATCCCACGTTTCTTCCTCTTAGAGCATTGCTTCTTACGGACAAATTATTGCCGCGGTCAGTTGTCCAGTTGGAAGATGAGGGACCTGTTGCCGTTCCACTTTGGGTATTGTTGGAGTAGCTATCAAAGTTTTCGCTCCAAATAGTGGTTTGTGAAAACGAAAAAAAAGTGCCTAAAAGGAAAAATGCCAGTATTAGCATCCATCCAGTCGGGAAATGGTTCATTTTCTTTTTGGAGACTGAGGTTGTGCCCATGTAGATTTTAGATATGGTACAAAATTATAAGCAAATGGCGCGGTGCAAAATAATTGTTGTGAAAGACGGCAAAAGGAGGGTTAACCCTGTAAATATGTGGACAATGTTGAAAATTGATTGGACTTGCAAAAAGCCAACGGACAGTGAAAAACGGAAATTGGACACCATTTTAATAGACTTTCTTTCGGTAATTGGTTGAAAAATAGATGGACTAACCCCTATTTTTGTTTGTGGCGAGGTTGCACAAGCGATATAAATTGTTGTATATTTGCAAAACTGAACGGATATAAAAGTATTCATGAGGGGACCTTGAGTCCCCTCTTTTATTACTCATTTCTTATGTTGAAGGATAAAGTGAAATCATTATTGAACCAAGCGTTGGAAGAGCATCAGTCCTTGTTTTTGGTCGATTTTACCGTAGGGGGCGATAATGGGATCAAGATTGTTTTGGATGGGGATAATGGAGTTAGCCTGCAGGATTGTATGAACGTGAGCAGGGCCATTGAGCACAACCTAGATTGCGAAGAGGAGGATTTTTCTCTGGAAGTTACATCTGCGGGCGCTACGTCGCCTTTAAGATTGCCGCGTCAGTACAATAAAAATGTTGGAAGAAAATTACAGGTCAAGACCAACTCCGAGGAATTGGAAGGTACGCTGGTCGAAACCTCGACAAATAGCATTACCCTAGAGTGGAAGGCCCGCGAGCCAAAACCAGTGGGTAAAGGAAAAGTTACGGTGCAGAAAACGCAGGAAATTGCCTTTTCTGACATTAAAGAAGCAAAAGTTAAATTAAAATTTTAATTGTAGTAGAATATGGAAAACCTAGCGCTCATCGAATCCTTTTCGGAGTTTAAGGACGATAAGTTTATTGACAGGGTGACCCTTATGGCGATTTTGGAAGAAGTCTTCCGAAGTGCGCTCAAGAAAAAATTTGGTTCTGACGACAATTTTGATATCATTATCAACCCCGATAAAGGTGATTTGGAAATTTGGAGAAACCGAATCGTGGTCGAAGATGGCGAGGTAGAGGAGCCAAATGAAGAAATTTCCTTGTCCGAGGCCAGGAAAATAGAGCCGGATTTTGAGGTGGGTGAAGATGTTTCCGAAGAAGTGAAATTGATCGATTTGGGTAGGCGAGCGATATTGGCATTGCGCCAAAACCTGATTTCTAAGATCCATGAGCACGATAATACCACTATCTACAAGCAATTTAAAGACTTGGAGGGTGAGATTTATACGGCAGAGGTGCATCATATTAGGCACCGTGCCGTAATTTTGTTGGATGACGAAGGCAACGAGATCATTCTTCCAAAAGAAAAACAAATCCCGGCCGATTTTTTCCGTAAAGGAGATAACGTACGAGGTATTATTGAAAGCGTGGAACTTAAAGGAAACAAGCCGGCGATCATAATGTCCAGAACTTCCCCGAAATTCTTGGAGCAATTGTTCTTTCAGGAAATTCCTGAAGTTTTCGATGGTTTGATCTCCATTAAAAAAGCCGTTCGTATTCCAGGCGAAAAAGCAAAGGTCGCTGTGGACTCCTACGATGATAGGATCGACCCCGTTGGGGCTTGTGTAGGTATGAAAGGTTCAAGAATCCATGGAATTGTCCGTGAATTGGGCAATGAGAACATCGATGTAATCAACTGGACCAATAATCCCCAACTAATGGTTACCCGGGCACTAAGTCCTGCCAGAGTATCATCCGTTAAGTTGAACGAGGAGAAGAAAACAGCTCAAGTTTATCTAAAGCCAGAAGAAGTGTCCAAGGCTATTGGTAGAGGAGGTCATAATATTAGATTGGCCGGTCAATTAACTGGTTATGAGATAGATGTGTTTAGGGAGGGTGTAGAGGAAGATGTGGAGCTTACAGAGTTCTCCGATGAAATAGAAGGCTGGGTAATAGAGGAGTTCAAGAAAATAGGATTGGACACTGCACGCAGCGTTTTGGAGCAAGACGTAAAAGATTTGGCGAAACGAACAGATCTTGAAGAAGAAACAATCCAAGAGGTAGTTCGTATCCTCAAGGAAGAATTTGAAGATTAGGCTTATATTAGCAGCGAAAAATTAGGGCAAGTAAAATAATTTATGGCAGAAAATCCAACAATACGACTTAATAAAGTTCTTAGAGAATTGAACATTTCACTGGATAGAGCGGTCGACTATCTCAACTCGGAAGGGCATGAGGTAGAGGCACGTCCAACCACCAAGATTTCCAATGAAGTGTATCAAGTTCTGTTGGATGAATTCCAAACGGATAAGAGCAAAAAGGTTGCTTCCAAGGAAGTTGGTGAAGAAAAAAGAAAGGAGAAGGAAGCTATCCGAATGCGAATGGAGAAAGAGCAGGAGGAGCGCAGATTGGCCAAAGAAAAGAAAGAAGCCGAGCAGCAGGTCGTGAAGGCCAAGGCCGAATTATCCGGTCCAAAGACTGTGGGTAAAATTGATTTGGACAAAAAACCCGAACAACCTAAAAAGGAGGAGCCCAAGAAAGAGGAAGCTCCAAAACCCGAACCGGAAAAGGTTCAGGAAAAAGCTCCTGAAAAAGCTCCTGAAAAAGAAACGCCAAAAGTCGAGGCTCCAGCTCCCGTAAAAGAAAAGCCAGAAGAGAAAACAAAGCAAAAGGTCGAGGTAAAAGAGGAAGAAAAGCAGTCTACGGAAGAGGTAGGCACAGGAACCATAAAGACCAATTATCAAAAACTCTCCGGACCAAAAATAACCGGGGACAAAATAGACTTATCGCAATTTAAAAAGCCTGCGAAAAAGAAAAAAGAAGATACCCAAAAGTCAAAAACTGGCGGAGGATCTTCCGATGGGGCAGAGCGTAAAAAGCGAAGAAGGAGAATAGTTAAGAATGGCCCACAAGCTGGTGGAGGTCGTAATAACAGAGGAGGCGCGGGCAGAAAAGGACAGCGGTCCAATGCACCCAAGGTAGAGCCTACCGAAGAAGAAGTACAAAAACAAGTACGTGAGACCCTCGAAAAACTACAGGGTAAATCCAACAAAGGTCGAGGAGCAAAATATAGAAGGGAGAAAAGAGATCAGCACCGTCAGCAAACGGAAAAAGATCTTGAACAACAGGAATTGGAAAGCAAGATTTTAAAGGTGACCGAATTTGTTACCGTGAACGAACTTGCCACGATGATGAATGTATCCACTACCCAGATAATTTCAGCGTGTATGTCTTTGGGCATCATGGTAACCATGAATCAGCGATTGGATGCTGAAACACTTTCCATTGTAGCAGACGAATTTGGTTATGAGGTCGAGTTTGTAACGGCCGAGATTGAGGAAACCATCGATGAGGTGGAGGATGCTCCAGAAGACTTGAAACCAAGGGCGCCCATTGTAACTGTAATGGGGCACGTAGACCACGGTAAAACATCGCTTCTGGATTACATTCGTGAAGAAAATGTAATCGCAGGGGAAAGTGGAGGAATTACGCAGCATATTGGAGCCTACGGTGTATCGCTGGAAGATGGTCAAAGAATTGCTTTCTTGGATACTCCGGGTCACGAAGCGTTTACCGCAATGAGGGCTCGTGGAGCACAGGTAACCGACATTGCCATTATCGTAATTGCAGCGGATGACGATATCATGCCGCAAACGAAAGAAGCAATCAGCCATGCCCAAGCGGCCGGGGTGCCTATAGTATTCGCGATCAACAAAGTGGATAAGCCTACGGCAAATCCTGATAAGATAAAAGAAGGATTGGCGCAAATGAACCTTTTGGTCGAAGATTGGGGGGGTAAAGTGCAATCGCACGATATTTCCGCAAAAACGGGTCAAGGAGTTCAAGAACTTTTGGAAAAAGTTTTGCTTGAGGCCGAGTTATTGGAATTGAAAGCAAATCCAGAACGTTTGGCAACGGGAACCGTGGTAGAAGCATTTTTGGACAAAGGCCGGGGTTATGTGGCGACCATTTTGGTCCAGACCGGTACATTGAACATTGGTGATTATGTATTGGCGGGAACCTGTAGTGGTAAAGTTAAGGCCATGCAAGATGAAAGAGGACATAATATTACAAGTGCCGGACCCTCCACGCCAATATCTATTTTGGGATTGGACGGAGCGCCGCAGGCAGGTGATAAGTTCCATGTGTTGGAAGATGAGCGGGAAGCCAAGCAAATTGCGGCAAAACGTTCCCAATTACAACGCGAACAATCCGTAAGAACACAACGTCACATTACGTTGGACGAAATTGGACGTAGAATTGCGTTGGGCGACTTCCAGGAGCTGAATATTATCCTAAAAGGTGATGTAGATGGTTCTGTAGAAGCTTTAACGGATTCCTTCCAAAAATTGTCCACAGATGAGATACAAGTCAACATCATACATAAAGGCGTAGGAGCGATAACAGAATCCGATGTATTGTTGGCCAGTGCCTCCGATGCGATTATAATCGGATTTAACGTAAGGCCGATGGGCAACGCTCGAACCATTGCCGATAAAGAGGAGATCGATATCAGGACCTACTCCATTATTTATGACGCCATCAACGATCTTAAAGATGCGATGGAAGGCATGTTGTCTCCAGAGATGAAAGAAGAAATCACCGGTAATGCCGAGATTAGGGAGACTTTCAAGATTTCGAAAGTGGGTACCATTGCTGGATGTATGGTGACCAGTGGTAAAATCTTTAGAAACTCCAATATTAGGCTGATCAGGGATGGTGTAGTAATCTATACCGGGGAGCTCGCCTCGTTGAAGCGATTCAAGGATGATGTAAAAGAAGTTTCCAAAGGATACGACTGCGGACTACAGATCAAGAATTACAACGATATTAGGGAAGGGGATATAGTAGAGGCCTTCCAAGAAGTGGCAGTGAAGAAAAAGCTGTAACGAGTATAATTCTAATTAAAAAAACCCGCTCATCGAGCGGGTTTTTTAGTTATTTGGAAGTGCTTTCTTCAGGTTTCAGGAGCATGGCGTCCGGATATTTTTTTCGTACTTCAAGATATTTTCTCTCGGCCTCCAATTTGGTCTTAAATTTTCCTAGCCTTACACGGTAGGTGGGAGATTCAAACTCTATTTTGGAATACCAGTCAGGGAAATCTACCTCGACTTGGTTCAATAGGTCTTGAGCCTTTTCAAAACTCCCAAAGCCCACTTGTATTTGATAAAAACCACTGTTTGCATTTACCTTAGCATACAGTTGAACCAATTGATCGATTTTCGGGTCTTGTTGAATGGTCACTTGGGCTTGCTGTGCCGAAAGCTGAGTGGCAAAGCCTATAATTAGTGCTGTGAATAGCGTGGTTTTCATAGTGTTTCAGTATTGTGATTATAACGCTTTTTGCAAAAGTAAATTATTATAGGTTAAACAAGTTGAAGCAAAGTTATTTAGAATCTTTATAAATTATGAGTTATAAATACCTTAACATTTCAAAAAATGCTTGTATGTCTTACTTTTGTGACCACTCTTGGTAGGGTGAAAAGCTATTGTTCTCAAACTCAATAGAAAGAATCGTGCCAAGGATTTCGATAGAAATTTCACGAATATGAAAAAGGTTTTATACCGCCATCTATTTTCAAAAGTTTTAGGTTTAACTTTCCTATTGTTCTCCACATCTTTTTATGCTCAAGAAGAGGCTGATGCCGCTGCTGAACAAACAGTGGAAGCTGTCGGAGGAGACCCGGTAAAGGGGAAACAACTGTTTAATCAGAACTGTGCCGCCTGTCACGCATTGGAGCGTAAAATGACGGGGCCTGCACTGGCCAATGTAGAAACAAGGTTGGCTGAGGATGAAGGTTTGGACAAGGAATGGATCTATCAATGGATCAAGAATAGTCCTGCCATGATTTCCGCTGGAGATGCTTATGCTGTAAAAATATACGCAGAGTACAATCAAGCGGCAATGACCCCGTTCCCGACGTTGTCTAATCAGGATATCGATGATATTTTGGCGTATACTGCCGCTCCGCCGCCCGCGCCTGCAGCTGCTACAGCTGCCGCCGCCACTGGAGGTGATGCTGGTGAGTCAACTTCCGGTATTTCCAACGAAATGATACTTGGCGCATTGGTGTTGGTGTTCGGTCTGTTGGTCATGATGTTGATCTTGGTGAACAAGACCTTGCGCAGAATAGCCGAAGCAAATGGTGTTGTGATTGCGCAGGAGAAAGAAAAGCGCTTGCCAATTTGGAAAGCATTTGTTCAAAATCAGTTCTTGGTGCTGGTAAGTGTAGTGTTCTTGCTTTTGGCAAGTGCATACTTTGCTTACGGTTGGATGATGCAGGTAGGTATCGATCAGGGATATGCCCCGGTTCAGCCAATCCATTATTCGCACAAAATTCACGCTGGAGATAATAAGATTGAGTGTAAGTATTGTCACTCTTCCGCAAGGACTTCCAAGCATTCCGGGATTCCTTCCCTTAATGTTTGTATGAACTGTCACAAATCTATCTACGAATACACCGGTAATCCAGAAGGTCCTTCAGCTGAAGATTTGGCCAATGGATATACCAATGAATTTTATACGGGCGAAATCAAGAAATTGTACAAAGCGGTCGGTTGGGACGAGGAAAACCAAAGCTATACTGGTGAAACACAGCCAGTGGAGTGGGTTAGAATCCATAACCTGCCAGATTTCGCATACTTTAATCACTCCCAGCACGTATCCGTTGCAGGAATTGAGTGTCAGACATGTCACGGTCCAGTAGAGGAAATGGAAGTTATGTATCAGCATGCTCCATTAACTATGGGTTGGTGTATCAATTGTCACAGGGAGACCAATGTGAAGGTTGAAGGTAATGAGTACTATGAGGCAATTCATGAAGAATTGTCCAAAAAGTATGGTGTTGAGGAATTGACTGCTGCCATGATGGGCGGTTTGGAGTGTGGTAAGTGTCACTATTAAGAATTAAAAGAAGATAATCTCAGATATATCGTATGGCATCAAACAAAAAATATTGGAAAAGTGAAGCGGAGTTGAATCCGAACGATTCCATTGTTGAGGCGCTAAGAAACAACGAGTTTACAGAGGAGATTCCCGTT
Organism: Flagellimonas alginilytica; assembly: GCF_042134605.1. Taxonomy (GTDB): domain Bacteria; phylum Bacteroidota; class Bacteroidia; order Flavobacteriales; family Flavobacteriaceae; genus Flagellimonas; species Flagellimonas alginolytica. Next base: position 2,231,052 of record NZ_CP169638.1, read on the forward strand.
GATGACTTTTTGGGGGACAAGGAAAAACTGTCCGCCTCCAATACTTCAAGAAGGGATTTCTTGAAATATGTCGGCTTCAGTACTGCGGCAGCAACCGTTGCAGCGTGCGAGGGACCTGTTCACAAATCTATACCGTATGTGGTCCAGCCGGACAATATTGTTCCAGGTGTGGCCAATTACTATGCTACAACTATAGCGGATGGTTTTGATTTTGCCAGTATTTTGGTGAAAACCCGTGAGGGAAGGCCGATAAAAATTGAAAACAATACGGATGCAAAGGTAAATGGTGGGGCCAATGCGCGAGTGCAAGCCTCTGTTTTGTCTCTGTATGATAGTAAAAGGGTTCAAGGGCCAATGGCCAATGGTGAGCCTATGGAATGGAAGGTACTGGATGCTACGGTGATGGCCAAGCTGAACTCTTTGAAGGGTTCTAGTAAGCAAATTGCCCTTTTGACGCAGACCTATGCAAGTCCGTCCACAACAAAATTAATTTCGGAATTTAAAGAGGCTTACGGGGAAAACGTGAATCACGTGGTTTACGATGCAATTTCCGAAGATGCTGCGCTTAATGCATTTAATAAGGTGTACGGTGAACGTGCCTTGGCCGATTATGATTTTGAAAAAGCTGAATTGATAGTGTCCTTCGGGGCTGATTTCTTGGGAGATTGGCAAGGTGGGGGCTATGATTCTGGTTATGCAAAAGGACGTATTCCAAAGAACGGGAAAATGTCCAGGCATATTCAGATGGAGTCCAATATGTCCTTGGCCGGGGCCAATGCCGACAAGAGATATCCAATGACGCCGACCCAGCAGAAAATTGCGCTGGCCAAATTGTATGGTAAGTTAAATGGTAGCAGTGTAGGCGGTGGTACATCTGATGTGGATGCTGCCGTTGACCAAGTTGCGGCCGAAATCAAAAAAGCAGGCAGCAGAGCAGTTGTTGTTACCGGATTAAATGATGAGAATGCACAATCTGTTGTATTGGCGATCAATAAATTATTGGCTAGTGAGGCATTTGATCCGATCAAGCCAAAATATGTGCGCCAAGGAGATGCTGCAAAGGTGAATAAATTGATATCGGATATGAATGCCGGTCGTGTAGGTATGTTGATTACCGACGGTGTAAATCCAGCGTATTCATTGCCAAATGCAGAAGAGTTTGTTGCTGGTTTGGATCAGGTAGATATTTCTGTAGCTTTTGCGTTCAATAATGATGAGACGGCACAGTCGTCCGATTATGTGGCGGCATCATCCCATTATTTGGAATCATGGGGCGATGCAGAGTTCAAAAAAGGACAATATAGCTTAATGCAGCCAGCCATTCGTGAGTTGTTTGATACGAGGCAGTTTCAGACGGCACTTTTGAAATGGATGGGTGTGGAAAAAACATACTACGAATACATTAAGGAAAATTGGAATACTGATATTCTTCAAGGTGGTTCTTGGAACAAAGCTTTGCAGGATGGGGTATTTGAGGTTTCTGTGATGAATACAGAAAATGACGAGGTTGCTTCGGGCAATGAAGGCGAGGAAGAGCAACCGGAAATTGTACCAATAGCGTCAGCGATACGTTCTTTGGTGAATTCCACAAGCCCGGGCACGGAGCTGGTACTTTACTCCAAAGTGGGTATGGGTGACGGTCGCCAGGCTAACAACCCTTGGTTGCAAGAGTTCCCTGATCCGATTTCGAGGGTGTCTTGGGATAACTATGTTACCGTTTCCAAGGCCGATGCTGAAACTTGGGGATTGGAGAACACCATAGTGGCCGATGGCGGTCTAAATGGTAGTTATGTCAATCTTACTGTTGATGGAAAGGTTCTGGAAAATGTTCCTGTGATCGTTCAGCCAGGACAAGCAGTGGGTACTGTCGGGCTTTCGTTCGGATACGGTAAAAAAGCCGGAATGCAGCAAGAGATGGCCACAGGGGTCAATGCATACGCTTTATATAGTAATTTTTCCGATGTACAGTCGGTTACGATAGAAAAATCAGCAGGAGTTCATGAGTTTGCCTGTGTGCAATCTCAAAAAACACTGATGGGTAGGGGAGATATCATCAAAGAAACTACTTTGGAGATTTTCAATACCAAAGATCATGCGGAATGGAACCCAATGCCGCATGTATCATTGAATCATCAGGAAATACCTGTTACCTCTCCAGATGCAGACCTTTGGGAGGAGTTTGATAGAAGCATCGGGCATCACTTTAACTTGTCCATCGATCTAAATGCATGTACCGGATGTGGTGCTTGTGTCATCGCATGTCATGCCGAGAACAATGTTCCGGTTGTCGGAAAGATGGAGATGCGCCGTTCCAGAGATATGCACTGGTTGCGAATAGACAGGTACTACTCTTCCGAAGAGACCTTTGAGCAAGATAACGAGAAGAAAGAAGGCATGGATGGCCTTTGGGGAGAAAATGGTTCTCTTGGAGGCTTTAGGGAGATGGAAGATCCGTCAGCCAATCCACAGGTGGCCTTCCAGCCGGTAATGTGTCAACACTGTAATCATGCACCTTGTGAAACTGTTTGTCCGGTAGCGGCAACATCGCATAGTAGACAGGGTCAAAACCATATGGCTTACAACCGTTGTGTAGGAACAAGATATTGTGCCAACAACTGTCCTTATAAAGTTCGTAGATTCAACTGGTTCTTGTACAATAACAACGACGAGTTCGATTTTAATATGAACAATGATTTGGGTAAAATGGTACTTAATCCAGACGTTAACGTGCGTTCTAGGGGGGTTATGGAAAAATGCTCAATGTGCATCCAAATGACCCAAAAGACCATTTTGGACGCGAAGAGAGACGGTCGAGTGGTGAAAGATGGTGAGTTCCAAACTGCTTGTTCTGCAGCATGTAGCAGCGGGGCTATGGTGTTCGGTGATGTAAACGATCACGATAGTAAAGTGGCCAAATTGAAGGAGGATGATAGGATGTACCATTTGTTGGAGCATGTGGGAACAAAACCAAACGTGTTCTACCATGTTAAGGTAAGAAACACCAACGAGGCTTAATCAATAAAAAAAGAAGTAACTAGAAGATAAATTATGGCGTCGCATTACGAAGCACCTATTCGAAAGCCCTTAGTAGTCGGAGACAAAGGTTACCACGATGTAACCGTGGATATTGCCCGTCCGGTTGAGGGAAAGGCCAACAAACAATGGTGGATTGTTTTTTCTATCGCATTAGTGGCATTCCTTTGGGGTCTAGGATGTATCATTTACACCATTTCAACAGGTATTGGGGTTTGGGGTCTTAACCGAACCGTAAACTGGGCCTGGGATATTACCAACTTTGTATGGTGGGTAGGTATTGGTCACGCAGGTACACTGATTTCAGCAGTACTTTTGCTTTTCCGTCAAAAATGGAGAATGGCAATTAACCGTTCAGCGGAAGCCATGACCATTTTCTCGGTTGTGCAGGCGGGTTTGTTCCCGATCATTCACATGGGCCGTCCTTGGTTGGCATATTGGGTACTTCCCATTCCTAACCAATTTGGTTCCCTTTGGGTAAACTTTAACTCACCATTGCTTTGGGACGTATTTGCGATATCGACCTATCTTTCTGTATCATTGGTATTCTGGTGGACAGGATTACTGCCCGATTTCGCGATGATTCGCGATAGAGCGGTAAAACCATTCCAAAAGAAAATATATAGCTTGTTGAGCTTTGGTTGGACAGGTAGAGCCAAGGATTGGCAGCGTTTTGAGGAAGTTTCCTTGGTATTGGCCGGTTTGGCAACACCTTTGGTACTTTCTGTACACACCATTGTATCCTTTGACTTTGCCACATCGGTGATTCCAGGATGGCACACTACCATTTTCCCTCCTTACTTTGTTGCGGGAGCGATTTTCTCTGGATTTGCCATGGTGAACACGCTTCTGATCATTATGCGTAAAGTGTGTAATCTTGAGGCTTATATTACCGTACAGCATATCGAATTGATGAACATTGTAATTATGATTACAGGTTCCATTGTAGGATGCGCCTACATAACTGAGTTGTTCATTGCTTGGTATTCCGGAGTGGAGTACGAGCAGTACGCTTTCTTGAACAGGGCTACAGGACCTTATGCATGGGCTTACTGGGCAATGATGACCTGTAATGTGTTCTCGCCTCAGTTTATGTGGTTCAAAAAGTTGCGTACCAGTATTATGTTCTCTTTCTTCATTTCCATTGTGGTAAACATTGGAATGTGGTTCGAGCGTTTTGTGATCATCGTTACATCGTTGCACAGGGATTATTTGCCATCCTCATGGACCATGTTCTCCCCAACATTTGTGGATATTGGAATTTTTATTGGAACCATCGGATTCTTCTTTGTCCTGTTCCTCTTGTATTCAAGAACATTCCCTGTAATAGCGCAAGCCGAGGTAAAATCAATTTTGAAATCATCTGGAGAGAAGTATAAAAAATTAAGGGATGCTGGTCAACCTCTTTATCAAATGCCACAAGGTGTAAATAAAGTAGTGGGTTATGAAGAGCCCATAACGGATGATGTGTTGATGGGCGAAGTAAAGCCTACAGCAGGTGATAAGGTCGGTGTAACCGAATTGCTGAGCAGTATAGGTACATTCGATGCCGCTACGGAAACACCGGACGATTTGAAAGTAATCAAGGGAGTAGGTCCGGAAATGGAGCGTACCTTGAACGAAATAGGTATTTACACCTATGCACAGGTCGCCAGAATGACCGAAAAGGAGTATAATCTGTTGGACTCTATTACCGGAAGGTTCCCAGGTCGTGCACAACGTGACGATTGGGCGGGTCAAGCGAAGTTGTTAAACGATAAAAAATAATTATGGCATCAAAAGTTATACAAGCACTTTATACCGATGACGATGTGTTGATGCATGCCGTAAAAAAGGTTAGGGCAGAACACCATCATATAGAGGAGGTGTACACCCCGTTTCCTGTTCACGGTCTAGACAAAGCAATGGGATTGGCCGATACAAGAATCGCTATCACTTCATTCCTGTATGGATGTTTGGGATTGACCGTGGCCGTGGTTATGATGAACTTTATTATGATCGAGGATTGGCCACAGGATATTGGAGGTAAGCCAAGTTTTAGCTACCTGGAAAACATGCCGGCCTTTGTACCGATCATGTTCGAGCTTACCGTTTTCTTTGCAGCCCACTTAATGGTGATTACATTTTATCTTAGAAGTAGGATGTGGCCCTTTAAAAAGGCGGAGAACCCAGATAAAAGAACCACTGATGACCATTTTTTGATGGAGCTAGGTGTTCACGATAACGAGAATGAACTTGCCGAGCTGTTATGGGAAACAGGAGCGGTAGAAGTAAAAGTTACAGAAAAGGAGTCTTAATAATATGAAGCAATTAGGTAAAATAAGTCTTGCTTTGGCCTTGGTACTGTTTGCAGCCTCTTGTGCAGATAAGAACAGTCCAAACTACCAATTCATGCCAAACATGTACGAAACCGTAGGGTACGAAACTTATCAAGGTGTTGATAATGGATTGTTTCCTGATGGAACAGAGGCCATGTTGCCCGTAGAGGGGACCATTAATAGAGGTTACATGCCCTACGAAATAGAAAACACTCCAGAAGGTAAAGAAATGGCAAGGTTGAACCCAAGTCCATTGGATTCGCTCAATAGTGAAAAGAATTTAGCAAGAGGCAAGGAGCTGTACGATATTTATTGTGCCATATGTCACGGAGCTAAAGGAGATGGTCAAGGAAACCTTGTAAAAAGAGAAAAAATATTGGGTGTTCCCAGCTATGCCGATGCAGCTAGAAACATTACTGTCGGAACTACATATCATGCCATTTATTACGGGTTGAACTCAATGGGGTCTTACGCCTCACAGTTCGCCAATGAAGAAGAAATGTGGCAAGTGTCCGAATATGTGATGAAATTAAAGGAAGACCTAACAAAATAATAGGATAAGAAGAAACTATGTATACCTTTTCAAACAAACTTAGACTTGGATCTTTCATAGCCATGGGGCTTGGATTTATTTTCCTAGTAATTGGTTTTGTATCTGCCCCATCAACGGTGGAGGAAGCCAAGGCCATGGTAGCAGTGCATGACGATGGTCATGGAGGAGGGCATGCAGAAGCAGCCGATGCCCATGGCGTAGCAGAAGGTCACGGAGCCGAAGCTGCACATGGAGAAACACACGATGCTTCTCACGATGAGCATTTGTTGCACCAGTTGCAAAACCGTCCATGGTCCGCACTTTACGTAGCAGCATTCTTTTTCTTTATGATTTCTTTGGGAGTATTGGCCTTTTACGCCATACAACGTGCTGCACAAGCAGGATGGTCCCCATTGCTCTTTAGGGTGATGGAGGGTATTACGGCATATCTTGTCCCCGGAGGTATCATTGTATTTGTAATATTATTGCTATCGGTATTGCACATGAACCACATGTTCGTATGGATGGATGCGGACACAGTGGCACACGATAAACTATTACAGGGCAAGGCGGGGTATTTGAACCCAACTTTCTTCTTGATAAGAGCAGCTATATTCTTGGGTGGATGGATTTTTTACCGTCAGTATTCCAGAAAATTGTCCTTGGCGCAAGATGAGTCGGACGATAACAGTAACTTTGTAAAGAATTTTAGATGGTCTGCCGCTTTCTTGGTATTCTATTTAATTTCTGAGTCCATGATGTCTTGGGATTGGATCATGAGCTTGGACCCACACTGGTTCAGTACCCTATTTGGATGGTATGTTTTTGCAAGTATGTTCGTATCTGGGATCACTGTTATTGCCATGGTTACCGTATACCTAAAATCAAAAGGATATCTAGAGCAAGTAAATGATAGTCATATCCACGATTTGGCCAAGTTTATGTTCGGTATCAGTATATTCTGGACGTACTTATGGTTCTCTCAGTTTATGCTTATTTGGTATGCGGATATACCAGAAGAGGTAACTTACTATATAGCCCGTTTCCAGGACTATAAACTGCCTTTCTTTGGAATGTTGGTTCTTAACTTTGTGTTCCCATTATTGGTTCTTATGAACAGCGACTATAAAAGGGTAAACTGGTTTGTTATCATGACGGGAATAGTGGTGCTGTTTGGGCACTATTTGGATATTTTTAATATGGTAATGCCTGCAACGGTAGGGGATCAATGGTATATTGGTCTTCCGGAAATAGGAGGTATTTTGTTCTTTGGAGGTTTGTTCGTTTACTGGGTATTCACAGCGTTGACCAAAGCGCCATTACAACCCAAACGAAACCCATTTATTGAAGAGAGTAGACATTTTCATTATTAATACGATTTAAGTCTTAGATAGATATACGATGACTGCATTATTAACATTGACTGTTTTAGTATTGGTTGCGATTGCCATTTGGCAGATGACCAAGATTTTTGAATTATCGCAAACTAAAACAGAAAACGCTGAAATAGCCAACGATTCCGATAACAAGAACAATGGATACCTATTGTTTGCTTTTTTGATTTTTATCTATGGAATCACCATTTTCAGTTTTGCCAAATATTCTAAAATGTTATTGCCCGAAGCGGCATCAGAGCACGGTGGTGAGTACGACCAATTGATGTGGGTCTCAATGGCCATAATTTTCTTTGTACAGACCATTACACAAGCTTTGTTGCATTACTTCGGATACAAGTACAGAGGGCAAAAGGGCAGAAAAGCACTCTTTTTTGCCGATAATGATAGACTGGAGTTTATCTGGACCATTATCCCGGTAATCGTGTTGGCAGGTTTGATTCTGTGGGGTCTTTACACTTGGACCAATATCATGGATATTAACGAGGACGATGATCCGTTGATCGTTGAACTATACGCCCAGCAGTTTAACTGGACAGCCCGTTATGCCGGAGAGGATAACGTACTGGGTGATGCAAACGTACGCTTGATCGATATAGGTAAAGCAAATGTTTTAGGTTTGGACGAATCCGACCCCAATGCAGAGGACGATATTATTGTAAAGGAATTGCACTTGCCCGTTGGACGCAAAGTAAACATTAAAATGAGGTCTCAAGATGTATTGCACTCAGCATATATGCCGCACTTTAGAGCTCAGATGAACTGTGTGCCCGGTATGATCACACAATTCTCCTTCACACCTACGGTTACAACCGAAGAAATGCGCTTAAACCCGGATGTTGCGGACAAAGTAAAGCGAACCAATGCCCTTAGGGCAGAATGGGCTGCAGAAGGAAAGCCTAATTCGGACCCATGGGAGTTCGATTATGTTCTATTGTGCAACAAAATATGCGGAAAATCCCATTATAACATGCAGATGAAGATTATAGTGGAGACAGAAGAAGAGTACAATAAGTGGCTTGCCGAGCAAAAAACGTTCAAAGAAACTGTTATGGTGGACGAGAGCGGAGAGCAAGCATTCAACACCGAAGACGGCGAAGAAGTAGCTTTGGAAGAAACAACTTCGGTAGAGTAACAAGCAACAAAAAATAACAAAAAAAATTAATTGGAATATGTCTGAAGTAGCCCATGTAAGTCACGATGATCACCACGATGATCATGGACATCACCATAAGGAAACTTTCATTACAAAATACATTTTCAGTCAGGACCATAAGATGATATCCAAACAGTATCTCATCACTGGTCTAATTATGGGATTCATTGGTATAGCCATGTCATTGTTGTTTAGAATGCAATTGGCCTGGCCGGGTGAATCTTTCGGAATATTTGAAGCTGTTTTGGGGAAATGGGCCCCGGACGGTGTAATGGATGCCGATATTTATTTGGCATTGGTTACTATACACGGTACCCTAATGGTGTTCTTTGTACTCACACAGGGTCTTAGTGGTACGTTCAGTAACTTACTTATTCCATTACAGATCGGAGCAAGGGATATGGCTTCCGGATTTATGAACATGCTTTCTTACTGGATGTTCTTTGTTTCGTCCGTAATTATGATTATTTCTTTGTTTGTGGAAGCTGGACCGGCCGCTGCAGGTTGGACCATTTATCCACCATTGAGCGCACTGCCAATGGCCCAACCGGGTTCTGGTATGGGTATGACACTTTGGTTGGTTTCCATGGCAATATTCATCGCATCTTCACTTTTGGGATCTTTGAACTATATCGTAACGGTAATCAACCTTAGAACAAAAGGAATGTCCATGACACGTTTGCCATTAACAGTGTGGGCTTTCTTTGTAACTGCGATAATCGGTGTGGTATCATTCCCGGTATTGCTTTCTGCCGCTTTGTTATTGATTATGGATAGAAGTTTTGGAACATCATTCTTCTTGTCCGATATCTTTATTCAGGGAGAAGTATTGCATTACCAAGGAGGATCTCCAGTACTGTACGAACATTTGTTCTGGTTCTTGGGACACCCTGAGGTGTACATCGTATTGTTGCCAGCATTAGGTATTACATCCGAAGTAATGTCTACAAACGCAAGAAAACCTATTTTTGGATATAGAGCAATGGTTGCATCGATTTTGGCAATTGCATTCTTGTCCACAATAGTTTGGGGACACCACATGTTCGTGTCCGGTATGAATCCATTCTTAGGATCCGTATTTACATTTACCACATTATTGATTGCCATACCATCGGCGGTTAAGGCCTTTAACTATATCACTACATTATGGAAGGGAAATCTGCAGTTGAACCCTGCAATGTTGTTTTCCATTGGGTTGGTGTCAACATTTATCACTGGAGGTCTAACAGGAATAATATTGGGAGATAGTACATTGGATATCAATGTTCACGATACATACTTTGTAGTGGCACACTTCCACTTGGTTATGGGTATCTCCGCATTGTACGGAATGTTCGCAGGAATTTATCACTGGTTCCCGAAAATGTTCCAAGGCCGTATGATGAACAAAAACTTGGGCTACGTCCACTTCTGGATTACTGCAGTTTGTGCTTATGGGGTTTTCTTCCCAATGCACTTTGTAGGTATGGCCGGAGTACCAAGACGTTATTACGAAAACACGGCGTTCCCAATGTTCGATGAGTTGACCAACGTCCAAGTATTAATGACCGTATTTGCACTGATTGCTGGCCTTGCCCAGTTGATTTTTGTGTACAACTTTATATCCAGTATTTTCTACGGTAAAAAAGGACCGGTTAACCCATGGGGATCAAATACATTGGAATGGACTACCCCACGCGAGCACATCCACGGAAACTGGCCTGGGGAAATCCCACATGTGTACCGATGGGCTTACGATTACAGTAAGACATACGAAAATGGTGAGTATATTATTGCGGGACAAGATTTTGTGCCACAGAACGTTCCATTGCAAGAGAACGAGGAAGAACTCAATCATTAAGATCAAGAATATATTATTGTACAAACTGAGCCCGTCCCATAAGGATGGGCTTTTTTATTGGATTAGATTTTATGCTGAATTGTATATCTTTAAAGGGAGATCCCCTTATCAAAAAGCAAACCATCATGAAAAAGATTGTAATCTTAATATTGATCACCTTCCCAATATTATCCAATGCACAACGAAAGCCTAAAATAAAGGGGAGCAGAATTGTCTCCGAGCTGAGCGAAGAATTGCCTCCCTTTAACGCCATTGTGCTCAACGATGATCTGGATATTCGATTGAACAAAGCACTAGGGCCAGGGTATCACTTGATCGCCGATGATAACTTGATCGATATACTCAAGTTTGAAGTGCAAGAAGGCACTTTGGTAATTAGTTCTTACTATAATATTACGGCAAAGAAACAACTGGAAATTACAATCAATTATACAGATTTACAGGCAATAACAGTAAAGAACGGCAGCGTGGTTTCCAACGAAATAATAGATACCGAGCAATTGTTTGTGGATGGATTTAACAACACCAAATTGGATATTCGGGCCAATGCAGCGGTAATGGATATAAATTTGGAAGATACCAGCAGCGGAACATTTAATGTGGAAGTGGATTCACTTAATATAAATTTAGGGGCCCGTTCAGATGCCTATGTATATGCGCAGATGGATTCTGGGGCATTGGATTTGGAAGGTAATTCATCTTTGACCATCGAAGGTACATCCGATAGGTTGCAAGCCAATATATTGGATTATGCAAAATATAAGGGCGAGACCATGGAAGTAGGGTCTTATCAACTTATAATTAGCGGAAACTCCAATGCAAGGGTCTATGCATTTAGGGATATTGCTATTAAAGCAACACAAGATGCTAGAATTTACCTCTACGGAACGCCCAAGATAAGAATAGATGAGTTTTTGGACACAGTACAACTCATAAAAAAGGAATAGCTTTAAAAATCACCGTTAATTGAAAAGGTCATCAAGTTGTGCATAGCAGAGCTTTTCAATTATATTTGTTGAACGATGAACGAAAATTTAGATCCTACCGCCGAAAACCTATCACCAGAAGAGTTCGATATAGAAAGAGCTCTCCGGCCAATTAGCTTCGATGATTTTACAGGACAGGCTCAAGTGCTCGAAAACCTAAAGGTTTTTGTGCAAGCGGCCAATTTAAGGGGTGAAGCTTTGGATCATACTCTTTTTCATGGTCCCCCCGGCTTGGGTAAAACAACCTTGGCCCACATATTGGCCAATGAACTTGGTGTAAATATTAAGGTTACATCCGGGCCTGTTTTGGATAAACCTGGGGATTTGGCAGGCCTTTTGACCAATTTGGATGAACGTGATGTACTGTTTATAGATGAAATCCACAGATTGAGCCCCATTGTAGAGGAATATTTGTACTCCGCCATGGAGGATTATAAAATCGATATTATGATCGAGACGGGGCCGAATGCACGTACCGTTCAAATAAACTTGAGCCCTTTTACATTGATAGGGGCAACTACGCGGTCCGGATTGTTGACTGCCCCCATGAGAGCCCGATTCGGAATACAGAGTAGGCTGGAATATTACAACACCGAACTATTGTCCACTATAGTTGAGCGCAGTGCCGAGATACTAAAGGTCCCCATTACCAACGATGCAGCCATCGAAATTGCGGGACGAAGCAGGGGAACACCGAGAATTTGCAACGCACTTTTAAGAAGGGTCCGGGATTTTGCCCAGATCAAAGGGAATGGCAACATAGATCTCGAGATTTCACAATTTGGACTCAAAGCACTTAATGTGGATGCACATGGCCTAGATGAAATGGACAATAAAATTTTGAGCACCATCATCGATAAGTTTAAAGGAGGCCCAGTGGGAATAACTACCTTGGCAACCGCTGTATCCGAAAGTGCAGAAACCTTGGAAGAAGTATACGAACCATTTTTAATACAACAAGGGTTTATTATGCGAACACCAAGAGGTAGGGAGGTTACAGAACTTGCTTACAAACACTTGGGCAGAGTAAAGGGAGGTACACAGGCGGGATTGTTTTAAAGCCGATGGTTGTAACAATCCTATTAACTTTTACCGTTACGTTAAAAATCTTTTTGTATCTTGTTTATTATATTCATTTACAAGGTTCTATTAGGTTATTTAAACCAAAGAAATTCCCTACTTTTCCCTCATGTCAATTAAAAGTACATAAGGTTGTATTCCCAAAGTACACCACATTTTATTAAGATCAACGTACATTTTTCTAAGTAGATGTCGGGAAACCATCCTAAATATTCGCCAATATCCAATGCTGATAAGATTCCGGAGCTTTCCGGTCAAATACGTAAGTTAATGGTCCAAGTAGGTATTGGGGTAGGCCTTATTTTGATATTGGCCATTACATTGTTAGTGTTTCAGTTTGGTATTGGAACCACTAATGGCAACCTGGCCCCAGTTCCCGATGATGTATACCGTATGGATTACAATGTGTACAATCTATCATCCACTATAAAAAATGAAAAAATCAAACTTGGATTCGAGATTTTTAGAAATACAACATTGCATGTAGGACCCAAACAAAAAGATTCAGTCAAAATATATGCAGGCAATAACTTGGCCTGCGCCAGTTGCCATATAAGCGGAGGAACCAAACCCTTCGCGGCACCATTGATCGGTGTGGTAAAACGTTTCCCCCAATTTAGAGGTCGAGAAAACAAAATGGGAACCATTGAAGAAAGGATCAATGGATGTATGGAGCGGAGCATGAATGGTAGAATATTGCCTGTAGCATCACAAGAAATGCAAGCCCTTATAGCTTATTTGGATTGGTTGGGCCGAGCAACTCCCCCGAACGGCAAGATCGAGGGACAGGGCTTCTTTAAGATTCAAATCCCTAATAGGGTAGTAGATCTTGCTCATGGCGAATCCGTTTACAAAGAACATTGCGTTATCTGTCATGGTCTGGACGGACAGGGGCAATTATTGGCCGAAAACGACCAATATCTGTACCCTCCATTGTGGGGCAGTGATTCCTATAACAATGGTGCGGGCATGACCCGCGTAATCACCGCGGCCCAATTTATAAAAGGTAATATGCCATTTGGCACTACATACGACAAACCTGTTCTTACCGACGAGCAAGCCTACGATGTGGCAGGGTACATCAATCAGAAAATAAGACCTACCAAGCCCAATAGAGAGGCAGACTTTCCAGATCTGGTTAAAAAACCCGTATCTACGCCCTATGGTCCTTATGTGGATCCCTTCTCTCCCGAGCAGCACCAGTTAGGCCCGTTCCAGCCTATCATGGATTACTACCTTAAGGAACATCAACTTCGTAAAACCAAGTAAACACTACAAGCAATGAAAACAACAAGAACAACATCAAGACGAAATTTTATGGGAGCTATGATGCTGGGTGCCTCTGCATCCACATTAATGGCCTTTACCAATCCCGTTTTAGCGGGGATGGCCGATTACACCGAGTCGGAAATGAACGATGCGGAGGCATGGATGAAAACAATAAAAGGAAAACATAGAGTGGTATACGATGGTTCATATCCACATCACGGATTTCCCATAATTTGGAACTGGGCCTATTATTTGTCCAACAACGAGATGGGTTCCATGGATAATGAAATAACGGCCATGACGGTACTACGGCACGACGCTATTCCGTTTGCTTTTCACACCGACCTATGGAAAAAATACCCCTTGGGCACTATGTTCCATGTAAAAAAAGCGGACGGCACAGTATATAATCGCAACCCGTACTATGAACCGCAGGAGGGAGATTTCCCCATGCCTGTTATCCAGGGTATTAAGGATATGATCGGTCGCGGGGCCATGTTCTGTGTCTGTAATTTGGCCATAAAGGTCTATAGCGGAGCCGCGGCACAACAAATGGGCAAAGATGCATCGGAAGTGTACGAGGAATGGAAAGCAGCTGTATTGCCTGATATTCAGATTGTTCCTTCCGGCGTGTGGGCCTTGGGTAGGGCACAGGAAGAAGGTTGTGGTTATATTTTTGCAGGGAACACAATTTGATCAAGATGAAGAAACTACTGCTAATTTTAACACTATTGATGTCGGGCACAGTGCTCGGACAAACAGAGCCCATCAAATTGGTATTTGATGTAACCAGTAGCGATCCGGATGTCCATCGCATGGCCGCAAAACATTTGCAGTTGATGGCCGAAGCCTATCCGCAATCACAATTTGAAATGGTAATTTACAGTGGAGCCTACCAAATGGTAGATAAAAAAGCATCCGTGGCAGGCGAAATGTTGTCGGCAGTAGTAAATAAAGATAATGTGGATGTCGTAATCTGTGAGCAAACCATGAAAAGACATAAAATGACCATAGGAGATCTTATTCCCGGCGTAGGCTCGGTGCCCGATGGGATTTATGAGATCGTGATGAAGCAAAAAGACGGTTGGGGCTATATTAAAGAAGCAAAATAAAAGGGATTTTCGGGAGAAAAAGTTTAATCGATTAACTTTAGGGCATGAATGCCACCAAAAGGACACATTTGATCAAAACCGAGGCAAAACGCCTCGGTTTTTTATCTTGCGGGATATCCAAAGCGGAATTCTTGGAAGACGAGGCGCCACGATTGGAAAAATGGCTTAAACAAAACATGCATGGAGAAATGCAGTACATGGAAAACCATTTTGATAAACGTTTGGACCCCACAAAACTGGTCGAAGATTCCAAATCGGTTATCTCTCTATTGTTGAATTATTTTCCAGAAGAAAAGCAAAACCCAGACTCCTTTAAAATTTCCAAATATGCCTATGGGATGGATTATCACTTTGTGATAAAGGATAAACTAAAGAGTCTTCTCCATTTTATACAAGAAGAAATTGGCGAGGTACATGGGCGGGCCTTTGTAGACTCTGCACCCGTACTGGATAAGGCCTGGGCTGCAAAAAGTGGACTCGGTTGGATCGGGAAACACAGTAATTTGCTTACCCAACAAGTGGGGTCTTTTTATTTTGTGGCCGAACTGATAGTGGATTTGGAATTGGAGTACGACACACCTGTGACCGATCATTGTGGAACCTGTACGGCATGTATAGATGCCTGCCCAACAAAAGCCATAATTGAACCCTATGTGGTCGATGGCAGCAAGTGTATTTCTTACCTTACCATAGAACTTAAAAATGAGATTCCGAGCGAGTTTCAAGATAAAATGGACGATTGGGTGTTCGGTTGCGATGTGTGCCAAGATGTATGCCCTTGGAACCGTTTTTCGAAACCACATAACGAACCACTCTTCAACCCAAATCCGGAACTGCTATCGTTCACAAAAAAAGATTGGGAGGAAATCACAGGGGAAATCTTTAATAAAGTTTTTAAAAAATCAGCGGTAAAAAGAACCAAATTGTCTGGATTGGAACGGAATATTCGCTTTTTGAAGAAATAGGTTTACTGCGATATTCATAAATTCGGCGGGTCACCTCAAGAATAAAATACTATATTGAACTATATTTTGGAGGATTCGTATGTTTCCAGTCAATATTTTGATGACCAGCTAAACCTTTAGTATGATTAAGATTAAAAAACCCAAATTAAGTTTTTGGCAGATTTTTAATATGAACGTTGGATTTCTTGGCATCCAATACAGCTTCGGGCTTCAACAAAGTGCCATTAATCCTATATTTCTTTTTTTGGGTGCCGAGGAAGAATTACTTCCAATACTGAACATAGCCGGCCCTGTGACCGGATTGGTGGTCCAGCCGATTATTGGAGCTATATCCGATAAAACTTGGTCACCAAGGTGGGGCAGACGGAAACCTTTCTTTTTAATAGGGGCCATAATGGGCAGTCTGTGCCTATTTGCCTTTCCACTGAGTCCGGCTCTTTGGTTTGCCGTCGGTCTGTTATGGATCTTGGATGTGGGCAACAATATGGCCATGGAACCATACCGTGCCTTTGTGGGCGATAAATTACCGGAATCCCAATTTAGTATTGGTTATCAAATGCAGAGTTTGTTCGTCGGGGCCGGTATATTATTGGCAAACGCGTCTATTTTTTTATTTCAGGATTGGTTCGGTGGAGGGCAAGAAGTGGACGGGGCTGTACCCAAATGGTTGTACTATTCCTTTTTTATAGGGTCCTTTCTTTCCATTGCAACCATTTTATGGTCGGTTTTAAAAACACCGGAAATCCCACCAACTGACCAAGAACTTGAGGAAATCAACAAGCACAAGTCTTTGCCTTTTTTGGAGCGGTTTAAAGTCCCTTTTGTGGAAATAGCGCATGCGGTTAAAGATATGCCCAATTTTATGTGGAAACTCTCCGGGGTTTATTTGTTCCAGTGGTATGCCCTTTTTGTGTACTGGCAGTTTATAACACCCTTGTTTAGGGTTTCCTTGGGTTTTGACACCTCCGAGGCTGCTGCACAGGCTGCAAAAATGAGCACCACATATAATGTGGTCACAGCGGTGGTTGCCTTGGTTTTGGTCCCGCTTACCATGCGGTTCGGTGGTAAAAAAGTATATGCTTTGAGTTTATTTGGTACAGCATTGGCTTTATTTTCAATACCTTATATCAAAGATCCGGTATATGTGCTGTTTCCCATGGTGCTATTTGGTATCGGGTGGGCAGCCATGATGGGCATACCCTATAGCATGGTCTCCAAAATTGTACCCCAGGAGCGAAGAGGAGTGTACATGGGTATTTTAAATATGATGATCGTTATTCCTATGGGAATACAAACACTCACTTTTGGGCCTATTTTCAAGAATCTATTAGGTGGGGATTCAATTAATGCGATGCTGTTTGCTGCCGTATTTTTTGTGATAGCGGCAATCTTGGCCATGCGGCTCAAGCTATCGGACAGTAAGGATGAGTATCCGTTGGATGCCTGATCTAAAGTAGGGGAAAGGATCTGCTAATATTATCGTGCGTTTTGGTATTGTTTAAATTGATTCATTGTATTTTAAGATAAAACCAATGAATGTCCTAACTTTACCAATTCATTTTTGACTATATGAGCAAGGAAAAGCAAAGACGTGAGGCATTACTCTACCACGCAAAACCACAACCCGGAAAAATTAAAATAGTACCAACAAAACCATATTCCACACAACGGGATTTGGCATTGGCCTACTCGCCAGGAGTAGCGGAACCCTGTCTGGAAATCGAAAAAAACAAGGACGATGTGTACAAGTATACCGCAAAAGGGAACATTGTTGCGGTAATTTCCAATGGTACCGCAGTTTTGGGTTTGGGAAATATTGGCCCAGAGGCATCAAAACCGGTAATGGAAGGCAAGAGTTTGCTCTTTAAGATATTTGCCGATATTGATGGAATTGACATCGAACTGGACACTACCGATGTGGAACGGTTCATAGAAACCGTAAAGACTATTGCGCCCACCTTTGGAGGAATCAATTTAGAGGATATTAAAGCTCCTGAAGCTTTCGAGATCGAACAGCGGTTAAAAGATGAGCTGGACATTCCCGTAATGCACGATGATCAACACGGTACTGCCATTATTTCCGCTGCGGCGTTGTTGAATGCACTGGAAATAGCCGACAAAAAAATCGAAGAAGTAAAAATAGTGGTAAGTGGAGCCGGAGCTGCAGCAGTTTCGTGCACTCGATTGTACAAAGCTTTTGGTGCAAAGGCGGAAAATATAGTTATGCTGGACAGTAAAGGTGTGATCCGAAGTGATCGGGATACGCTTACTACAGAAAAAAAAGAATTTGCCACAGATAGAAAAATAGATACTTTGGAAGAGGCAATGGTAGACTCCGATGTGTTTATAGGACTTTCCATAGCAGATATCGTTTCGCCCAAAATGTTGAAATCCATGGCCGATAATCCCATTGTTTTTGCCATGGCCAACCCTAACCCAGAAATCGAGTATAACCTGGCTGTGAAAACACGTAAGGATATCATTATGGCGACAGGTCGTTCCGATCACCCTAACCAAGTGAACAATGTGTTGGGGTTCCCTTTTATTTTTAGGGGAGCATTGGATGTAAGATCTACCAAGATCAACGAAGAAATGAAAATGGCCGCTGTACGTGCATTGGCCGATTTGACAAGGGAACCAGTGCCTGAGCAGGTAAACATAGCTTACGATGCAACGCGATTGACCTTTGGCCGGAATTATATCATTCCAAAACCATTTGATCCTCGTTTGATCACTAAAATACCGCCAGCTGTGGCAAAAGCGGCTATGGATAGCGGTGTAGCCCGTATGCCGATTCAGGATTGGGATCGGTACGAGGAAGAGCTTTACCAAAGATCGGGCAACGATAATAAGGTGGTAAGGCTATTGCACAATAGGGCTAAGGTAAACCCAAAACGTATAGTTTTCGCCGAAGCAGAGCTTTTGGATGTTATGAAGGCTGCGCAGATCGTGCATGATGAAGGTATTGCGACCCCAATTTTATTGGGCGATAAGCAAACTATAGAAAATTTAAAAGAAGAACTCGATTTTGATGCAGAAGTGCCGATTATAGATCCGCGTTCAGATGAATTCAGTCAGATGCGTTCCAAGTATGCCCTAAAACTTTGGGAACAAAGAAAACGGAAAGGCGAGACAAAATATAGCGCCCGTGTAAATATGGGCAAGCGAAATTACTTTGGGTCCATGATGATCAAAGAAGGAGATGCAGATGGGATGATCTCTGGCTACTCCAGGGCATACCCCAAGGTGCTTCGACCTGTTTTCGAGGTTTTGGGTAGAGCAAAAAACGTTAAAAATGCAAGCACCGTCAATATAATGATCACCGAGCGTGGGCCACTATTTTTGGCAGATACATCCATTAACGTGGATCCTAATGCCGAAGAATTGGCCGAAATTGCCCAAATGACCGCAAATGTGGCCAAAACCTTCGGTTTTAAACCTGTAATAGCATTATTGTCCTATGCCAATTTTGGGTCATCCAGTCATCCAAATGCACAAAAAGTAAGAGAGGCTGTTCGAATTCTTCACGAACGTAACCCAGATTTGGTTGTGGATGGAGAAATTCAAACCGATTTTGCCCTGGATGCGGAATTGAGCAATAACAACTTCCCATTTTCAAAAATATCAGGGAAAAAGGTAAATACGCTGATATTTCCAAATTTGGAATCGGCCAATATCACCTATAAATTACTTAAAGGACTGCACGAGGCGGATTCCATTGGGCCGATAATGGTCGGCTTGACCAGGGCTGCCCATATTTTGCAATTGGGTGCAAGTGTCGATGAAATGGTAAATATGGCAGCGGTTGCCGTAATCGATGCGCAAGAGAGAGAAAAAAGAAGGAAAGCAAAAATGCAGGCCGGATAACCTATAAACCTAAATTGATGATTACCCATTTAAGAGGAAAGCTTGTTGAGAAAAATCCAACATACCTTATTGTGGAATGTGGAGGTGTAGGGTATTTTTTAAACATTTCGTTGCATACGTTTTCCTTGCTATCGGACGAAGAAAATATTTTTGTTTACACCGATTTGCTGGTTAAAGAAGATTCCCATACGCTTTATGGTTTTGCCGAAAGAGCAGAGCGGGATGTGTTTCGCTTACTTATATCGGTTTCCGGGGTCGGTGCCAGCACTGCTCGAACTATGTTGTCCTCATTGTCCCCTGCCGATGTCAGGGATGCCATTGCCAACGGTGATGTGCCCGTAATCCAGTCTGTAAAGGGGATTGGGGCCAAGACGGCCCAACGGGTAATCTTGGATTTAAAGGACAAAATTTTAAAAGTCTACGACATAGGCGAAGTTTCACAAAAATCAAACAATACAAATAAAGAAGAAGCGTTATCTGCATTAGAGGTTCTTGGTTTTACCAGAAAGCAATCTGAAAAGGTCGTGGACAAGGTACTTTCCCAAGACACTTTGTTAAGCGTAGAGAACATTATAAAACAGGCGCTGAAAAATTTGTAACTAGTTTGAAAAAAGGGGCAAAACCAATACTTAAACAGGCACGTTTTAGGTACATTTTCTTTGTTGTATGTTTTCTGTCCATTTCCGTAACAATGGCACAGGACACCAATGAGCAGGTCCAAGACTCGGTAAAGACCGGAGTTGCTCTAGGTCGCCTTATTATGGAAAACCCGGACAGTATTGTTGCCAAGTACAGCTACGACCCCAAAACAAATACATACGTTTACACCGAGAGCATAGGTGATTTTAATGTCAATTACCCGTTGATCTTGACTCCGGAACAGTATTATGAGCTCATCGAAAAGGAACAGATGAAATCCTACTTTAAGCAGAAAGCGGATGCCTATGCGGGAAAAAAGGAAGGAAGTGAGGAGGCCCGAAAAAACCTATTGCCCAATTTTTATGTTAACAGCAACTTTTTTGAGTCTGTCTTTGGAGGTAATACAATAGAGGTGATTCCGCAAGGTTCGGTGGCCATGGATCTTGGTGTTTTATGGCAAAAAAACGATAACCCGGCACTATCGCCCAGAAATAGAACCAATCTTTCTTTTGATTTTGACCAACGCATCAGTCTAAGTTTATTGGGAAAAGTGGGCGAGCGACTTCAGGTAACTGCAAATTATGATACCGAGGCTACTTTCGATTTTCAGAACTTGGTAAAACTGGATTATACCCCGACCGAGGACGATATCCTTCGTAAAATAGAAATTGGTAATGTAAATATGCCCCTCAATAGTTCCTTGATTACTGGGGCGCAGAGCTTATTCGGTGTAAAAACCCAATTGCAGTTCGGAAAAACAACCGTAACAGCAGTGTTCTCGGAACAACGTTCACAAAGCAATACTGTAGTTGCGCAAGGCGGAGGAACTGTGAATGAGTTCGCCTTGACCGCCTTGGATTACGATGAGGACCGTCACTTTTTCCTTGCCCACTATTTCAGGGATAATTACGACAGAGCCTTGGAATTTTACCCTTTTGTTCAAAGTAGGGTGCAAATTACACGTTTGGAGGTGTGGGTGACCAACAGGAATCAGCAGACACAGAACGTCAGGAACGTGGTGGCCATCCAGGATTTGGGAGAGGCTATTTCCGATAATACCCGTATTGGTGTAAACAATGGCGACCCTGCCGGCTTTTTCAACCCTTCTGCGGTAGCATCGGGCTTGCCCCAGAATGCCGCCAACGCATACGATCCCAATCAGATTGGCAGTGGGGCCCTTACACAATCCATTAGGGATATCGCAACTGTAGAATCGGGGTTCAATATACCCGGCTACACCGTAAACCAAGGGTTCGATTACGCCATTTTGGAAAATGCACGTAAGTTGGAACCTGGTCGTGACTACGAGTTTGATTCCCAGCTAGGATATATTTCCTTGAGCCAGAGCTTGAGCAACGATGAAGTTTTGGGTGTGGCTTTTCAATATACCTTTGACGGACAAGTATTTCAAGTGGGAGAGTTTGCCAACGGAGGTGTGGACGCGACAACAATACCGCCAAATTCCAATCTTATAGAAAACAACTCCTTGGTACTGAAACTGCTCAAGAGCAACATTACCAATGTGCAAGACCCTATTTGGGATTTGATGATGAAAAATATCTACTCCACAGGGGCCTATCAACTAAATCAAGAAGATTTTAAACTGAATATACTCTATTCCGATCCTACGCCGAGGAACTACATTACGCCCGTAGATCCAAATGCTGGGTGGCCCACGGGATTACAAGATCAAATATTGTTGAATGTTTTCAATCTGGATCGTCTAAATATTTACAATGATGTACAGCCGGGAGGCGATGGCTTCTTTGATTATGTTGAGGGCATTACAGTAGATTCACAATCGGGGCGAATTATTTTTACCAAGGTAGAGCCGTTTGGAGAGTATCTCTTTGAGCTTTTGGGCGGTGGGGTCTATGATGTGGACAATGATCAAGGATACAACCCCAACCAGCAGCGTTATGTTTTCCGAAACATGTATGCCAAGACCAAAGCAGCTTCCTTGCAAGATGCCGAGAAAAATAGATTCCAAATAAAAGGACGTTACACTTCGCAATCCGGAAACGGTATTCCGATCGGGGCATTCAATGTGCCCCAGGGTTCCGTAACGGTAACTGCCGGTGGTCGTCAACTGCAGGAAGGCATCGATTACACGGTAAATTATCAAGCGGGTACGGTTCAGCTTTTGGACCCAAGTTTGGAGGCATCCAACACACCGATCAATATTTCGGTGGAAAATAATGCCGTGTTCGGACAGCAAACACGAAGATTTGCGGGGGTAAACGTAGAGCATAAATTCAACGATAAATTTGTTTTGGGCGGTACCTTGCTCAATCTGAACGAACGGCCGCTCACCCAAAAATCTAACTACGGAATAGAACCGGTGAACAATACAATTTTTGGTCTAAATGGAAACTTTAGTACGGAAATGCCGTTTCTGACCCGCTTGGCGAACAAGTTACCGAATATAGATACCGATGTACCCTCTAACCTATCATTGCGCGGTGAAGTCGCTTTTTTAAGGCCCAACTCACCAAAAAATGCGGATTTTCAAGGGGAAACAACGACTTATTTGGACGATTTTGAAGGGGCCCAGGCTTTGATCGATATTCGCTCGTCCCTAGGATGGACCTTGGCAAGTCCGCCAGTGGAATTTTTAAACGATAGAACCGGTATCGATGTGGGCTATGAACGCGCAAAGATGGCGTGGTACACCATCGACCCTATTTTTTATACCAACCAAAGACCTTCTGGAATGTCGGACAACGATATTTCCTTGAACTCGACCCGTAGGGTATTTATAGATGAAGTATTTACTGAGACCGATATAGCCCAAGGGCAGACCCAGGTGCAGAGCACATTGGATATTGTGTATTACCCTAACCAAAAAGGACCTTACAACGCCAATCCAAGTTTTGAGAGCGAAACACCCGAAGCCAAATGGGCAGGTATAATGCGACCATTGAGCAGTACCAATTTTGAGCAATCCAATGTGGAATTTGTACAGTTTTGGGTATTGGACCCTTATATTGATGGCGAAACCGCAGGTAACAATGCGGGCGAATTGGTTTTGAACTTGGGGAACATCTCCGAGGATATTTTAAAGGACGGTCGTAAACAATACGAAAATGGACTTCCTGCAAGCACGAACAATGAGGTGCCCAGAGAAACTATCTGGGGACAGGTACCATCGACTCAATCCTTGGTGTATGCTTTTGATGCCGACGAAGCCAACAGAACAGCCCAAGATTTAGGTCTGGATGGGTATGGTGATGCCGAGGAGGCCGCTATATACAATGGACCGGCAGAAGACCCTGCATTGGATAACTATCAATATTACTTGAACCGGGATGGTGGAATTTTAGAACGTTATTTGGATTTTAACAATACTCAGGGGAACTCCCCGGTGGCAGTAACCGATACCAATAGAGGTTCCACAACATTGCCCGATGTAGAAGATATTGACAGGGATTTGACCATGAACACGGTGAACAGTTATTATGAATACCGGATTCAGATTAAACCTAACACCACAATAGATGATCAATATGTAACAGATATTCGTGAAGGACAAACCCCGACATTGCCCAATGGTACGCAGTTGAACCGTAGATGGATTCAATATAAAATTCCGTTGAGCGATTTTACCGATGCTGTTGGGGGAATCTCCGATTTTAGATCCATCAGTTTTATGCGAATGTACCTTACTGGCTTTTCCGATGATGTAGTATTGCGATTTGCTACGCTGGATTTGGTTCGTGGTGACTGGAGGACCTATACAAATTCGTTACAGCCCAATGTGGACAATGATCCTACCGACGACGCAACGGTTACCGATGTAAATACAGTAAATATTGAAGAGAATTATGGAAGGCAGCCCATACCATATGTACTGCCTCCAGGAGTAGTTCGGGAACAATTGAACAATAATAACACCATTATCCGCCAAAATGAGCAATCACTATCATTTGTGGTGGAAAATTTGGAGTCCGAAGATTCCAGGGGAGTATTCAAAAATGTAAATATCGACGTGCGCCAGTACGAGCGTTTAAAAATGTTCATGCACGCCGAAAAAATATTCAATACCGATTATTCCGATAACGATACACCTTTAGTAGGTTTCTTGAGAATTGGAACGGATTTCTCACAAAACTTTTATCAACTGGAATTGCCTCTTCAATTTACACCCTTTGGTTCAACATCATCCGAAGAGATTTGGCCGGACGTCAATGAACTGGATGTTGCACTGAGCGATTTGAGCAAGGTGAAATCCAAAGGAATATCCGATCAAACTTTGGATGAAATCAACTATTATGAAATTGTGGATGGTGAAGCTGTGCCGGTAGATGAGTTTGCACCAAGAACACTTGGTAGAGTCCGAATCGGGATTCGAGGAAACCCGTCCTTGGGAAGTATTCGTGGAATGATGGTAGGTATCAAAAATATCGATGATATTCCTTCAAGAGGCGAAGTTTGGTTCAATGAACTTCGTTTGGCAGGATTGGAAAACAATGGAGGCTGGGCCGCTACGGCAGCCTTGGATGCAAACATGGCCGATTTTGCAAATGTGACAGCAACCGGAAGCAAAAGTACTTCCGGGTTCGGATCTATAGATCAAACCCCTACAGAACGTGCCTTGGAAGATGCGATTTCCTACGATGTGGTCACCAATGTAAATGTAGGGCAATTGTTTCCAAAAAAATGGAACCTACAACTACCGTTCAATTATGGTATTTCCGAAACCTTGATCACCCCCGAATTTGATCCAGTCTACGATGACCTTAGATTGGATGATAGGATTGCTGCGGCATCTACCCCAGAAGAGGCCGAAACCATAAAACAACAAGCAGAGGATTACACCAAACGGACCAGCATTAATTTAATAGGTGTCCGTAAAAATAGAGGGGAGGAAGCGGAAGAGAATTTCTTCGATATAGAAAACTTCACCTTTAACTATTCCTATAACGAAACAAACCATAGGGATTTTGAGGTAGCCGAACTAAGAGATCAAAATGTATCGACAGGATTTGTGTACAATCATAATTTTAAACCGGCACCTGTAGCGCCTTTTGCCAAGAAAGACTCTATGCTTACCGGCAAATATTGGCAATGGCTCAAGGATTTGAACTTTAATGCGTTGCCGACCAGCATATCGGTAAATGCCAATTACAACCGATCCTTTAATCAACAAAGGTATCGCGATGTTTTGGAACCAGGGGTGGAGGCTTTGGAATTGCCATTGTTGCAGCAACGGAATTACCTGTTCAATTGGCAGTATGCCCTTAATTATAGTCTGTCCAAATCTTTACGGGTAAATTTAACCGCATCCAACAACAACATAGTTCGGAACTATTTTAATGTGGACGACAACCCCGATTCTGGAATCAACGAAGCATTAGATCTTTGGGATGGCTTTTTTGATGTGGGGGAGCCCAATCGTCATGCACAACAAATGCAGTTGAACTACGAGCTGCCATTTAGTAAGATCCCGTTCCTCAATTTTATAAATGCACAATACACCTACACCAGTAATTTTGATTGGCAACGTGGTGGGGATGCACTACGAGAGGTGGCCAATGAGGATATCAACGTGGTGCAAAATGCCAGTACGCATACATTGACCGCCAACATGGGCATGCAACGTTTCTATGACTTTTTGGGGCTTAAAAAACGAGACGGCAAAGTAACGGCAAACCAGGCCCCGGTGCGCAGGGACAAGGCCGGTAATCCTGTAAATGAAGCTAATGGTAATGGCCCGCGAAAAACAAGTAAAGGGTTCAATACATTGGTGGATGTGCTTACCATGGTAAAAAGAGTGAACGTAAATTATAGCGAAAACAGGGGAACAGTATTACCAGGTTACACACAATCCATAGGGTTCATCGGAACGGCCCGTCCAACATTGGGCTTTGTTTTTGGTAGCCAGGCAGATGTGCGTTTTGAAGCGGCCAGAAAAGGATGGTTAACAGACTATCCGGAGTACAGTACACAGTTTATGCAGAACATGAACAAACAGCTCAATATAACTGCCACGGCCCAGCCTACCCAAGATCTTACCATAGATTTGAGTGCCGACAGGAGTTTTACGAGCTCTACACAAGAAAGCTATAGTCCAGAAGAGTGGAGCAATGGCTTGGACGGTCTTATCAACGAAATGGGGAACTTTAGTATTTCCACGGTAATGATCGGTACCATTTTTAATAAAAGCGATGAGTTCGATTCTGAAACTTTTGAGCAGTTTAAACAAAATAGGATTACTATCGCCAACCGATTGGTGTCCGATAGAGGTGGTGATCCAGGTGAATTGGATGAAGAAGGGTTTCCGGAGCGGTATGGTAAAACTCAACAAGAGGTGCTGCTTCCCGCATTCTTTGCGGCTTACACCGGACAGGATGTGGAGCGTGTAAACCTGGATGCTTTTAGGGATATTCCGATTCCCAACTGGAACATAAAGTATACCGGCCTCATGAAGAATCGTTGGTTTAAAAAGAAATTTAAACGCTTCTCATTAACTCACGGGTATCGAGCAGCGTACAGTGTTAACTCCTTTCAAACGAATTTGGAGCGCCAGAATACCACGATAGATCCGGAAAACGGGGATTTCTTGCCAAAGACCCTGATCAATAATGTAGTGCTTACCGACGAATTTAGCCCGTTGATGCGTGTGGACTTTGAGATGCAGAGCTCCTTTAGTGTATTGGCAGAAGTAAGGACCAGTAGAACATTGTCCTTGAGTTTTGACAACAACTTGTTAACGGAAATAAACGGGAGCGAATATACCCTAGGTTTGGGATACCGGTTTAAGGATGTAAAATTTGTGACCAACATTGGAGGGGAAAAAACGAGGTTAAAAGGGGATTTGAACCTAAAAGCCGACTTGTCGTTGCGAGATAATATTACCATTATCCGAAATTTGGATATCGATAACAATCAGATCACATCCGGACAAAAATTAATGTCCTTAAAGTTTACAGCGGACTATGCCTTGAGCAAAAGTTTGAACGCTTTGTTCTTCTATGATCATTCGTTCTCCGAGTTTGCGGTATCCACGGCATTTCCACAAACAACCATTAATGCTGGTTTTACCTTGAGGTATAACTTTGGGAACTAATCGTTTTTAATTGTATTTTGTCTTCAAGTTTGTTTGAAAAGCTTTCAGCAATCCGTTACATTTGTCCATCTACAAATTCAAACTTAAAGTAATGAACATACCGTCAGAATTAAAGTACACAAAGGATCATGAGTGGGTCAAGATAGATGGAGATATCGCCACCGTGGGTATTACGGATTTCGCACAGAGCGAATTGGGGGATATTGTTTACGTTGAAGTGGAAACTTTGGACGAAACTTTGGATAAAGAGGAAGTTTTTGGAACCGTTGAAGCGGTAAAGACCGTTAGCGACCTTTTTTTGCCGCTCAGCGGAGAGATTGTTGAGTTTAATGAAGCCTTGGAAGACGAGCCGGAAAAGGTGAACACAGATCCTTATGGTGATGGTTGGATGATAAAAATAAAAATGAGCGATGCCTCCGAAGTGGAAGGTCTCATGAGCGCGGATGATTACAAGTCCCTTATAGGTGCTTAAAAAAAACATATATACCTTATTATTTATAAGCTGGGCAATGTTTATTACAATGCTCAGCTTATTTTCTTTCTCGAATATGGAGTTGGATGCCGGGCGCCTAAATGTTCCATATGCCGATAAAATCACCCATTTTATATTTTATATGGTCTTTGGTTTTGTGGGTTGTTTAAGTTTGCGGGAAAGAACCAAAGGAAGCCTTGGTATAAACAGGACCGTCAATATTGTTCTTGTAACTGCCATAGCTTATGGAATTTTAATGGAAGCCTTGCAACATGCCGTTACTACCGATCGTATGGCCGAATTTGGCGACGTTTTGGCAAATACACTGGGCGCATTTGCAGGGATAGGACTAATTCGGTGGGTTTTTTCTAAGAAAAACCCGTTAAAATGGAAATTTTAATTGTTTATTTAACCAATTAATAATTAAATTAGCAAACACTAAATTAAGAAAAGGAGAAAAAGGATGGAACCAAAAAAGAACCCGAAAGCGGACGTGGCAAGAAACAGCGCACTATACTTTGTTATAGGATTGGCAGCTGTTTTGGCTTTAGTCTACGGAGCCATGGAGTGGAAAAAATATGACAAGGTCAACAATTACGACATTTCTATGAATGTTGAAGATCAGTTGGACGAAGAAGTACCGATGACCGAGCAGATTAAAACTCCGCCACCGCCACCGCCACCAGCTGCCCCCGAGGTAATCGAGGTTGTAGAGGATGAAGAAGAAGTGGAAGAGACCGTAATCGAATCTACCGAAACCAGTCAAGAAGAAGAGGTAGTGGAAATCGAAGAGGTTGAAGTAGAGGAAGTAGAAGAAGATATATCGGTTCCTTTTGCGGTGATCGAGGATGTACCTGTATTCCCAGGTTGTGAAGGAGCAAGCGATAAAAAAGCATGTTTTCAAGAAATGATGCAGAAGCATATCCGTAAAAACTTCCGTTACCCTGAAATTGCCCAAGAAATGGGTGTTCAAGGTAGGGTAAGTGTAATTTTCGTTATCCAAAAAGATGGAAGCATCGGAAATATTAGAATGCGTGGACCAGATAAGAATTTGGAGGCAGAAGCATTGCGAATCATTCAAAAACTACCTAAAATGACTCCTGGAAAGCAGAGAGGAAGACCCGTAAAGGTTCCTTTTAGTATTCCAATTACGTTTAAGCTTCAGTAAAAGCACATAAAATTCCTGTCGAGGCAGGAATGGAAAAGCCCGAGTGAATTTTTTCATTCGGGCTTTTTTGATGCAATTGACCCAAAGAATCATAAAACTTTAGCTTTGGTTGCAAAAGATATGCACTGGCGTTATCTTTGCGAGCCAATATAGATGTGGATGAAATCTGCCGTAGGTTCCGTAAAAAATAATTCCCTTTCCTTACTATTTACAGATTTTAAGGAGATTACCAAGGCCAAATTGGCTGTCAGTGTGGTTTTCTCCTCCATTGCTGGATACTTTTTGGGAGCCTATCAAATCAATTTAGTCTCCGTTTTGCTGCTCATGTTTGGTGGTTATTGCATGGTAGGTGCGTCTAATGCATACAATCAAATCATAGAAAAGGATTTGGATGCTTTGATGAAACGGACCAGGAACAGACCTATCCCGTCCGGGCGAATGTCGGTAAAAACAGCATTGATCATTGCCATTGTATTAACGGTTTTGGGTGTATTGTCCCTGTTTGCACTAAGTCCAAAAACAGCTATGTTCGGGGCAATTTCCATTTTTTTGTACACCAGTGTCTACACGCCGTTGAAAACCAAGTCACCACTATCGGTCTTTGTTGGCGCCTTTCCCGGAGCCATTCCCTTTATGTTGGGTTGGGTCGCGGCAACGGACGAATTTGGTATTGAACCCGGGACTTTGTTCATGATCCAGTTTTTTTGGCAATTTCCCCACTTTTGGGCATTGGGCTGGATGTTGGACGAGGATTACAAACAAGCAGGATTTAAAATGCTGCCCACCGGCCATAAGGATAAAGGTACTGCATTGCAGATAATATTGTACACCATTTGGATGATAGTGATATCGATCATACCTGTATTCGGTTTTACCGGAAGGTTGCAACTTTCAATTCCGGCAGCAGCCATTGTACTGTTGTCAGGGTTGGTCATGCTATTTTTTGCGTTCAAACTCTACGAAAATAGGGATAACCCCTCAGCACGTAGATTGATGTTGGCCAGCGTAACCTATATTTCATTGATTCAAATTGTATACGTAATAGATAAGTTTATTAGCTAAGATGGATTTAACCCAAGGAACAGCAAAGGAAAAGAACAGGAGAGCAAAGAAGATGATGCTCTGGTTTGGTATAGTGAGTTTGATCATGGGATTTGCCGGTTGGACCAGTGCCTACATCGTGAGCAGCAAACGAGAAGATTGGGTGAGCGACCTGGATTTGCCCAGCGCCTTTTTTATAAGTACGGCTATTATTGTCTTGAGCAGTATTACCTATGTCTTGGCAAAAAAGGCTGTAGCCAAGAACAACCAAAAAAATGGAACCATTTTCTTGGTGTTGACTTTGGCCCTTGGAATAACTTTTATATCCCTTCAGTTTTATGGATTTTCCCAAATGCTGGAGAGTGGCTATTATTTTACAGGGCCCACTAGCAATATAAAAATGTCCTACGTATTTTTGTTGGCTGCTGTGCACATTGCACATGTTGTGGCCGGACTGATAACCCTTTTAGTGGTATTGGTTCAGCAGTTAAGAAAAAAATATGCCCCGGACAATATGTTGGGAATGGAATTGGGCGCCTCATTTTGGCATTTTTTGGATTTTATCTGGGTATATCTAATTCTATTTATGTATTTCGTAAAATAAATTTTGATTGGAGCAGTTTTCATTCAAGTTTATCTTTTTCAATACATCAAAAAATGTAAATTTGTGAAAGTTTTAATAAAACGACCTTTTATATGGATGCAACGGTAAGTACCGGTACAGAAGACAGCGTTTGGGGAGGTGGCAACAAACCACTCGGCGCTAGCTATGGAAAAATGATGATGTGGTTCTTTATCATGTCGGATGCCTTGACCTTTTCCGGGTTTTTGGTAGCCTACGGATTTTCAAGGTTTAAGTTCATAGAGTTATGGCCTATTGCAGATGAGGTGTTTACCCACGTGCCATTTTTTCATGGAAATTACCCCATGTATTATGTGGCCTTTATGACTTTTATTTTGATCATGTCTTCCGTGACCATGGTTTTGGCCGTGGACGCAGGTCATAAAATGAAACAAAAAAGCGTGATCCTTTACATGTTCCTTACCATTATAGGTGGTGCAATATTTGTTGGGTCACAAGCTTGGGAATGGGCAACCTTTATAAAAGGGGATTTTGGTGCTTTGGAAACCAATTCGGGCAGGATCCTACAGTTTGTTGATGCCGAGACGGGGGAAAGGGCCGCTTTGGCAGATTTTGCCAAGACCTTGCCGGAAGAAAGAGTAAAACACGAACCAAGTGAAGGTATCTGGTTCCAAGGTGAAGGCTATAAAACTTCTTACTCCTTGAACGAGGTAGTGGAAGGGTTTAAGGCCACACCGAATATCCTGATCAGAACTGAACAATTGACCGAGGAAGGCGAAAAAACACTTTTGGATAGAAAGCAATCCCTTGCCAAAATACTGGAGGCCAACCAAGTGGTGGAAGGGGCCAATCTTGTACATAACGAATATGGTCACAGGTTGTTTGCCGATTTCTTTTTCTTTATTACAGGATTTCACGGATTCCACGTATTCTCCGGGGTCGTGATCAACATAATCATTTTCTTTAATGTAATCTTGGGCACCTATCAGCGAAGAGGGCATTACGAAATGGTAGAAAAAGTTGGTCTTTACTGGCACTTTGTGGATTTGGTATGGGTATTCGTATTTACTTTCTTTTATTTGGTATAAAAACATTCAGCATACATGGCACACGAACATAAACTTGAGATATTTAGAGGACTTTTAAAATTTAAGTCGAATACCCAAAAAATTTGGGGAGTGCTTATCTTCCTAACAATAGTTACGACCATCGAGGTTGTATTGGGTATCATCAAACCAAGATCATTGACCCATAGCTTCTTTTTGGGCATGAAGTTGATCAACTGGATATTTATAATCCTAACCTTGGTAAAGGCCTATTACATTGCATGGGACTTTATGCACCTAAGGGACGAAAAAACATCGTTAAGAAGGGTTATTGTATGGACCCCCGTATTCTTGATCTGTTATTTGATTTTTATTCTGCTTTTCGAAGCGGATTATATATACAGTGTTTATAAAGACGGGTTCATTACTTGGAACTTCTAATACAACACCATTGTTTTTAACAATTTAAAAAGACGGTTTTCCAACCGTCTTTTTTTATTTTTGCAATGATGTAACACTATGAAGAAGAAAATTGTTTTAGCCGTTCTTTTTATACTCCCGGTCGTGGTCTATTTATTTTTTGCATCGGGAGTAAATAACTTTGGGCGTTTGCCTATACTCAGCGAAAATGTGTCCGATGTCACAGCGTTCGATCCCTCTGTAAAATTAAAGGACAAAATCACCATATTGGGATTTTTGGGCCATAATATCAGCGCTAAGCAAGGAAATGCATTTAACCTCAATCAAAAAATCTACAAAAGATTTGGGGAGTTTAACGACTTTCAGATGGTAATGGTGGTTCCCGAAGGAAGCCAAGATCAAGTTGAAGCCTTAAAAGATGAATTGGGTAAACTTTCCGACATCGATAAATGGCATTTTGCCTATGGGACGGATGACGAGATTAAAACACTTTTCCAAACCTTGCAGAGCAATGTTACATTGGATGCCGACCTATTTACCCCCAACGTGTTTATAATAGATAAGGATTTAATGCTTCGGGGAAGGACCGACGATGAGGATGAAGGAATAAAATACGGTTTCGATACCTCGTCCGTAGCAGAATTGAACAATAAAATGGTGGACGATGTCAAGATTATATTGGCAGAATACCGTTTGGCCTTAAAAAAGAACAATGCCGACAGGAGCAAATAAAAAAAAGAAGCATACCTATATTTGGGTATCTGCAATTATTCTGGTCTTTGGAATATTCGCCGTTTACGAAATTACCAAGCGGGTAAAAGGTGACACTATTGTGGAGAACGATCGCATGAGTGCCAGGCTCCGAAAGGCCGAAGTAGGGTTTATAGAGAACCAGGGCGAAAAACGGAAAGTGCCCGCATTTTCTTTTTATAATCAGGATAGCGTGTTGGTAACCAATAAGGACTTTTTGGGAAAAGTCTATGTAGTCGACTTCTTCTTTACCACTTGTCCCACAATTTGCCCTGTAATGACCAAGAATTTGGTGGCGATCCAGAATACTTTTTCCGAAAGTGGCGACTTTGGTATAGCATCTTTTACCATTAACCCAAGATACGATACACCTTCCGTGTTAACGGAATATGCCGAAAAATATGGAGTTACCGATGAAGATTGGCATTTAATGACGGGCGATCAGGAAAAAATCTATCAATTGGCGCAAGAGGGCTTCTATATCTTCGCCAATGAAGACGAAGCAGCGCCCGGAGGGTTCGAGCATTCCGGCATGTTCGCCTTGGTGGACAAAAATGGGTATATTAGATCGCGTAAGGACCAATTTGGCAATCCGTTGATTTACTATCGCGGTACCATTACCGAGGAACAAGGGGAAAATTCAGACGGGGAAACCCAACAGATTACCATACTAAAAGAGGACATAAAAACACTATTGAAAGAATGACCGAGGACTTTTCATTAAAAGAAAAACGTTACAATAGATTAATTACCATAGTATCAATTGCAATACCCTTGGTGGTAGCTTTGTTGTTTGGATATAAGATACCCAATGCTAAGCCCTTATCTTTTTTGCCCCCGATTTATGCCAGTATAAATGGCCTAACGGCGATTTTGTTGATAGCTGCCATAATTGCCATCAAGAATGGACGCCAATTGATTCACCGTAGATTAATGATGATAAATATTGTACTGTCCGCCTTATTTTTGGTGATGTATGTGGCATATCATATGACATCGGAGACAACCATATTTGGAGGCGAGGGCCCAATCAAGTTTGTGTACTATTTTATTCTGATGACCCATATAGTTCTTTCTATATCGGTTATCCCATTGGTATTGATCACCTATTCAAAAGTGTACCTGGATGATTTTGAAAGCCACAGACAATGGGCAAAATATACATTTCCCATTTGGCTGTACGTGGCTATAACCGGTGTTTTGGTCTATGTTATGATTTCACCCTACTATCCTTATTAATATTTCCATGAAAACCAAACTACTTGTCTTACTCCTGGTTATGATCGTTTTTCCAACCGTTACAGAGGCGCAATGTGCTATGTGCAGGGCCGTAGTGGAAAGCGAATCGGATGGGAAAACGGCCGAAGCGATCAATAATGGTATTGTTTACCTTATGGCGGTTCCCTATATTTTGGTGGCAAGTCTCTTTTATTTTATCTATAGAAAAATGAGGAGTTGATTCCTCGTGCGCACGCTTTTTTTACTTGAAACTGTAACAATTGGCCTTTTTGATTGTCTTATTGATGTACCATAGGTAACTCATCAATCAAAAATAGCTGACCCATGTTCGACTTGGAAAGGTGGCAAGAGATATTTGACACCATACGAAAGAACAAACTTCGCACATTTTTAACCGGACTTTCCGTAGCCTCCGGTATTTTTATTTTGGTAATATTATTGGGTTTTGGCCAAGGTATGAGGAACGGTATCGAACACGAGTTCAAAGAGGATGCATCTACCAGTGTTTGGGTGTGGCCCGGTGTTACCTCCAAAGAGTACAAGGGTCTAAATCCCGGAAGACGAATTCAACTTGTTAATGAAAATTATACACGGGCGAGTGCCATGTTCAAGGATGAGCTGGAGTATGGGTCCTCACGAATTTTTGTACGCGGGGTAAGTGTCAACTACGGTAAGGAAGCATTGATCTATGGTGTCCAGGGAGTGGCGTCGGATTTTCAGTTTATAGAAAATGCGGATATGGTAGAAGGGCGGTTCATTAATTACCAAGACGAAGTTTCCAACGGCAAAGTAGCCATCATCGGCAAAAAAATCAAAACAGATGTTTTTGGAGCGGTAGATACCCCAATAGGTGAGTTTATCGATATCTCCGATATACCTTTTAAAGTGATCGGGGTGTACAGGGAAATGGAAGATCGAGAAGAAGAACGTATCTATATCCCCATAACAACAGCTCAAAGAACTTTTAATGGAGGCAATCGGGTAAACAACATGGCATTTACCTTGCCCGCTGTCGAGAATTTTGATGAGGCAGTGGCCCAAGCGATTGATTTTAAAAACGGACTTAGTGCCTATCTGCAACAATCCCATACCATTGCTCCGGACGATACTGGCGCCATAGAGGTATGGAGTGCTATGGAAGAGGCCAAACGATATTATGGGCTTACCAATAATATTAAATTGTTCTTTTGGTTTGTGGGCGTATGTACCATAATCGCAGGAGTAGTCGGTGTAAGCAATATCATGATGATTGTTGTAAAAGAGCGAACCCGGGAAATTGGAATTAGAAAAGCATTGGGGGCCAAACCATGGTCCATAATCGCTATGATCTTGCACGAAGCCATATTTGTAACCGCAATTTCAGGATTTGGAGGGCTTATTTTTAGTATGGCACTATTGGAAATAGTTGGACCAAATATAGAAGTGGATTACATTTTGAATCCATCCGTAAACTTCAACGTGGCCTTTTCCACAGTGATCGTACTGATAGTCGCCGGTACTTTGGCTGGGTTTATTCCGGCCTACAGAGCAGCAAAAGTTAAAGTAATCGAATCTCTTAGAGATGAATAATACACATTGCCAAAATGTTCAATAAAGATAGATGGCGGGAAATTATCGAGGTGCTCACCACCAATGTATGGCGCACCATATTCACGGCATTTGGTGTATGTTGGGGCATATTTATCCTTATAGTGCTGTTGGCTGCGGGCAAAGGCCTGGAAAATGGCATAAAACAGGATTTTGGGAACATTGCCACGAACACC
Organism: Flagellimonas alginilytica; assembly: GCF_042134605.1. Classification (GTDB taxonomy): domain Bacteria; phylum Bacteroidota; class Bacteroidia; order Flavobacteriales; family Flavobacteriaceae; genus Flagellimonas; species Flagellimonas alginolytica. Next base: position 2,266,794 of record NZ_CP169638.1, read on the forward strand.
ATGTTTATGTGGACACGTGCCACGACCAAAGGTTATGAAGGACTCCCAAAAGGTCGAAGATTTGAATTTAAAATTGATGATGTTCAGGCCCTTCGAGATAATGTTCCCGACCTCAGGTTTATTTCTCCCAGAAACCAATTGGGCGGTTTTGGGGGCAACAATAATGTGGTCCGAGGAATCCGAACAGGAGCCTATAATGTTTATGGTGATTATCCAGAAATCATCAATCAAGACCCAATGGCCGTAACCTCCGGACGCTTTTTAAATTACAACGACATCAACGAAAAAAGAAAGGTGGCCATTATAGGGCAGGGTGTAAAAAACGATCTGTATGATAAAGATGAAGATGCGATTGGTACCTATATTAAAATACAAGGGGTCAATTTTATGGTGATAGGCACTTATAAAAAAAATAATAGTGGAGGGGGCGAAGAAGGCCAAAAAGAAATATTTGTGCCCTTTACCTCCTTTTCCCAAGCATTTAATCGTGGAGAGGATGTGGGTTGGATGGCCATTACGGCAAACGATGGTAGTTCCATTTCTCAACTTAAGGACAAAATTGTAGCTGAGATGAAGAAACGCCATAAAGTACACCCCGAAGATACCCGTGCTGTGGGCTATTTTGATTTGTACGAGCAATATAATCGTGTAGAGAGTTTGTTCGGAGCATTAAAGGCGGTTGCCTATATCGTCGGAATTATGGTGTTGTTGTCCGGAATAATCGGGGTGAGCAATATTATGTTGATCGTGGTCAAAGAACGCACCAAGGAAATCGGGATACGCAGGGCTTTGGGCGAACAGCCGTGGTCCATAAAAAAGCAAATTTTGATGGAATCCATATTTCTGACCCTTATTTCGGGAATGGTAGGGATAATTTTTGGTGCACTGGTCATTTTTGGAATCAATTCCCTGCTGGACAATGTAGGTCCCGTGGATATGTTTATGAGTCCCAGCGTAAGTGTGGGCGTGGTAAGCGGAGCGTTGACCATATTAATGGTCTCAGGGCTTTTGGCAGGATTCATTCCAGCTCAGAGTGCCATACGGGTAAGGCCCATAGAAGCCTTGCGAACGGAATAAAAAGTTAAAAGAATCAATCAATAACATAAATTAAAATGAAAAAATCGGTAACCATTGTCATCTTGTTGCTCATCGTAATCGTATTCGGTGGCTCCATGTATTACCTATACCAGAAAAATGCCGAGGACCCGGTAGTATATCAGACAGAAACCCCTTCCACACAGACCATTGTAAAAAAAGCAGTGGCCACTGGCAGCATTCTTCCTTTGGAAGAAGTGTTGATCAAACCGAATATTTCCGGAGTAATAGAGGAAATATATGTTGAGGGCGGCGATTATGTAAAATCCGGAGATCTTTTGGCCAAAATTAAGGTAGTACCCAATCTCTCTGCCTTGAACGATGCCCGAAACGGAATAGATGAAGCCAAGATCAATCTGGATGATCAAAAACGAAATTACGAGCGTCAGTCCACCCTATTTGGCAAAGGCGTAATTTCTAAAACAGATCTCGAAAGAGCACAGGTTTCCTATGATCAGGCCAAACAAGCCTATGCGGCTGCCAATAAAAGGTTCGATATAGTTAAAACAGGAACCACGAGCGGTCTAAGTAGTTCGGCAAATACCATGATCCGGGCCACGGTGAGCGGAATGGTCCTGGAGGTTCCCGTAGAGGTCGGTAATCAAGTGATCGAAAGCAATACCTTTAACGAGGGGACCACAATCGCAGCAATCGCCGATGTGGATAAAATGATATTTGAAGGAAAAGTGGACGAATCCGAAGTCGGGAAAATTAAAGAGAACCTACCATTGGAAATCACTGTGGGAGCAATAGAGAACAAAGTTTTTGATGCTGTTTTGGATTATATTGCCCCTAAAGGCAAGGAGGAAAATGGTGCAATTCAGTTTGAGATCAAAGGAACCCTTAAAAAAAGCGACACAGTATTTATAAGGGCAGGCCTAAGTGCCAACGCTTCCATTATTTTGGCCAAGGCCGATAGTGTATTGGCGCTAAAAGAAGCCTTGGTACAGTTTGATGGAGATACTAAAAAACCATTTGTGGAGGTAGAAACCGCCGACCAACAATTTGAAAGGAAGGATGTGGAACTTGGTGTGAGCGATGGCATTTTTGTAGAGGTTAAGTCAGGGGTAACAGCTGCCGATAAGGTAAAAGTTTGGAACGCATTGGCAGAAGAATAAAGGGCATGGACGGGCTAAATCAAAAAAAAGTAAAAAATCCTGTAACAATTTAACAACATTTCTGTCTTACATACAGAGGTAAAAGTAAGATAGCTAACATCACCAATCATGATAGAAATCAAAGATCTTCATAAATCCTATAAAATGGGGAGCAACTCCCTTCATGTTTTAAAAGGGATAAACTTTAAAGTAGAAGAAGGGGAGCTAGTGGCCATTATGGGGTCTTCAGGATCTGGAAAATCAACTTTGTTGAACATTTTAGGAATGTTGGACGGTGCTGATTCCGGTGAGTATACCTTGGATGGTGTGCCGATCAAAAACCTGAGCGAGACCAAAGCGGCGCAATACCGGAACAAATTTTTAGGATTTATCTTCCAGTCGTTCAACTTGATCAATTATAAAAGTGCCGTAGAGAATGTAGCTCTTCCACTATACTACCAAAAAGTTCCGAGAAAAGAACGTCAGGAAAAGGCCATGAAATATTTGGAACGAGTAGGTCTAAAGCCATGGGCGGGACACTTGCCCAGCGAACTTTCCGGTGGACAAAAACAAAGAGTGGCCATTGCACGTGCCATGGCAGCGGAACCTAAAGTGCTTTTGGCAGATGAGCCGACCGGAGCCTTGGACAGTAAAACTTCTTATGAGGTAATGGATCTTATCCAAAAGATCAACGATGATGGAAATACCATTCTGGTCGTTACCCACGAAGAGGATATTGCACATATGTGCAAACGTATTGTACACCTTAAAGATGGTGTTATTGTAGAGGACAAGAAAATAGAACAAGTAAGAGCGGAGCAATATGTTTGATCGCGATATTTGGCAGGAAATATTCAATACGCTAAAAACCAATAAGCTTAGAACCTTTTTAACCGGTTTTTCGGTAGGGTGGGCCATATTTATCTTGGTTATGCTACTGGCTTCGGTTAACGGTATGCAGAATGGGTTTGTGGGCCAGTTCAATGATGATGCCACCAACTCAATATTTGTGCGCCCCGGAACAACTTCCAAAGCATACGGCGGGTTCGAGGCCGGAAGACGTATCCAGTTAAAAAATGACGACCTGGAATACATAAAGCAAAGCTTTCCAAAGGATATAGAATACATCAGTGCAAGATATTTTTCCAATACTACGGCAAGATATAAAAGCGAAACTGGTTCATATTCGGTGCAGGCTACCCACCCAGATCACCAAGCCATAGAAAAAACCGTAATTGTTGCCGGTAGATATATTAATGAGGCAGACGTGGTCAATAAGGCCAAGGTTGCCGTAATCGGACGAAAAGTTGCCGAAGACCTTTTTGATAAAGAAGATCCATTGGGGAAGTTTGTGGAATTCAATGGTTTGCCGTTTAGGGTAATCGGAATTTTTACAGATGATGGTGACGATAATGCCGAAAGGAGGATTTATGCCCCGGTGAGTACATATCAACGGATCTATGGAAATACAAACCATATTAACATGATCGCCCTTACCTATAATCCAACATACGATTTGTCCAAAGCACTCGAGTTTTCAGGTAGGCTAGAAGATTTAATGAAGCGACGGCATAAAATAGATCCAGAGGACCAAGCAGGTCTATATGTTTGGAACTATGCCCAAGCTTTTGATGATATCAGCAGTTTTACCGCAGTTTTAAAAGGAATCGGTATTGGGGTCGGATTTTTAATTTTGATCGCAGGTATCGTAGGTATCGGTAATATTATGGTGTTTACCATCAAAGAACGAACCAAAGAGATAGGTGTGCGAAAAGCCCTTGGGGCAAGGCCACGTCAAATTGTGAACTTGGTGTTGTTGGAGTCCGTTTTTATCACCGCAATTTCCGGCTTTGTAGGGCTGTTGTTCGCTTGGATGATTTTGGCAGCCTTGGGCCCCATGATAGAAACACCGGCCTTTAGTAATCCATCCGTAGAGCTTTCTACCGTGATTACCGCCACCATTATTTTGATAATCGCAGGAGTATTGGCAGGTTTGCTGCCCGCCATGAAAGCTGCAAATGTTAAACCCATTGTTGCACTAAGTGATAAATAGTTATGTGGTTATTTGATAGGGACTTGTGGATAGAAATTTTTCATACACTGAGCAAAAATATGTTCAGGACCTTCCTCACCATGCTCGGCGTAATTTTCGCGATGATCATCTTGGTGCTATTGTTGGGGTCGGCCAATGGTATGAGCAATGGTTTCAATAAATTGTTTGCCGGAACAGCATCGAACAGCTTGTTCGTTTGGGGTCAATCGACCTCCGAACCCTATAAGGGTTTTGAGCGTGGCCGTAGAATCCGATATAAGATCGAAGATGCCGATATCCTTAAAAAACAGATACCGGAAATAGAGGTGCTTGCACCACGTATTGAGCTGGGAAGCCATAGAGGCATAGTTACCGTATATAGGAACGGCCAGACCAGTGGTTCCGCTGTGTACGGTGATTATCCAGAAATAGACAACATTACCAAAAAGAAATTGGTGGAAGGGCGTTTTCTTAACCAAACCGATATTGATGGCTCAAAAAAAGTATGTGTAATCGGTGAGGAGACGTACAAACTTTTGTTCGACAAGGGTGAAAATGCCATAGGGCAGGATATTCGGATCAATGGGATATATTTTTCCGTAGTAGGAATCTACAAACCGAACAATAACATCAATATTGATGGTGAGAACGCTGTATTTATTCCTTTCACCACCTTTCAAAAAGCATTTAACTCCGGAGATAGGATGGGGTGGATGGCCATAGCTGTTGAAGACAATACTCCGGTGGCATTTGTAGAAAAGCAGATAAAGGACATCCTTAAGGCAAAGTATGACATACACCCGGACGATGAACGGGCCATAGGTAGTTTCGATATGTCCGAAATATTCAATAACATAACAGCTTTTACCACAGTATTGAAAGGTTTTTCATTTTTCGTGGGCATATTTACCCTATTGGCCGGGGTGATCGCCATTAGCAATATCCTTTTGATCACTGTCAAGGAACGTACACAAGAAATAGGGGTAAGGCGAGCTTTGGGAGCTACCCCAGTAATCGTAAAACGTCAGATTGTTGTGGAGGCCATAGTATTGACCGCCTTTGCAGGTCTGGTCGGATTTGCCATTTCTGTCGGGATATTATCACTGTTGGATGCGATGTTCGGCAGTGGAGACGACTTTCCGTTCGTAAAACCAATGATCAGTGTGCCACAATTTGTCATATCATTTGTTTTAATGGTAGGGCTTAGCGTGCTCATTGGATTGTTGCCGGCCAATAGAGCCGTAAAAATCAGGCCGATCGAAGCATTAAGAGAAGAATAAATCAATACAATTAAATAACGAAATCAAATAAACAAGAATGAACAAGTATGTAAAATACGCATTGATAGGGGTAGTGGTCATAGGTATTTTGGCCGCTGTAGTCTACTTTTTAAAGCAGAACAGTACTCCTGTAGAGCTGTATAAAACCGAAACAGCAGAAAAGAAGGACATTGTAAATAAAGTCATCGTAACCGGAAAAGTAATTCCTGAGGACGAGATCAATATCAAACCTCAAATTTCGGGAATTATAGATAAGATCCTTTTGGAAGAAGGTATGCGGGTAAAATCCGGTGATCTGATTGCGGTGATCAAAGTGGTTCCCAACGAACAATCCCTAAATCAAGCGGCAGGGAGGGTCCGTAATGCGGAATTGGCATTGAGCAATGCCAAGTTGGAGTACGACCGTAACAAGACCTTGTTCGATAGAGGCGTGATCTCCAACCAAGATTACAACAACCTAAAGTTGACCTACGAGCAGGCCATGCAGGAATTAAGAAATGCGCAGGCCGATTATCAGATCATAAGAAAAGGTTCCGCCGGAGGTTCTGCCAGTGCAAATACCAATATTAGGGCCACCGTTTCGGGTACCATTCTTGAAATTCCCGTAAAAGAAGGTGATCAGGTAATCCAGAGCAACAATTTTAACGATGGTACCACGGTTGCCACCATTGCCGATATGAACAAAATGATCTTTGAAGGGGAAGTGGACGAGGCCGAGGTAGGAAAACTACATGTTGGAATGCCTTTGGAAATTAGCCTAGGTGCCTTGGAAGAACAAAAATTCGATGCCAAGCTCAAGTTTATAGCGCCCAAAGGCGTTGAGGAAGAAGGAGCCGTGCAATTTAAGATAGAAGGTGATCTCGACGTAAAGGAAAGTGACAGCACTTCTTATGTAAGAGCAGGATATAGTGCCAATGCATCAATAGTGCTGGAAGAAAAGAAAGATGTATTGTCCTTAAAAGAAGCTTTGTTGCAATTCGATAAAGAAACCGAAAAACCCTACGTGGAAGTAGAAGTGGGCGAAAATGAATTCGAGAGAAGGGACCTTGAGTTAGGGGTAAGCGATGGAATAGATGTCGAAATAGTTTCAGGTATTGGAGAGAATGATAAAATTAAAGTCTGGAACAAGCTTGAACGAAAATCTGACGAAGACTAAGTCATGCTGAGCCATCATTTTAACAACCAAAATCAAAAAACGAATGAAAAATAGCATAGCAATAGTTCTACTGTTGTTCACCGTAACCTTTTCCAGTGCCCAAGTTCGCAAATGGACACTACAGGAATGTGTTGAATATGCCGTAGAGAATAATTTGACCATAGAACAATTTGAATTGGATTTGGAGAATGCCCAAATTGATAGATCCGACGCTTTGGGAGATATGCTTCCGAACTTGAACGGCTCAATGTCCGCTTCGAGCAATACCGGATTTTCCATTAACCCAACCAACAACTTGCCAACGAACAGTACGGCGTTCAATGTAAATGCAGGATTTAGTTCCAACGTTACACTTTTTGATGGGTTAAGGAACATTAATAGGTTGAACAGGGCCAAGATGAATGCCATTGCCAACCAATACCGCTTGGATAATTTAAAGGATGACATACGTTTGAACGTTGCCAATGCCTACTTGCAGGTAGTTTCCAATAAAGAACAGCTCAAAACTTTTAAAGCACAGTATGCGGTCACCGAACAAGATATGAAGAGGACCAAGGAATTGGTGGAATCCGGTGTTTTGCCACGTGGGGACCTTTTGGAAATCGAGGCAACTGCGGCCAATCAGGAACAGCAGATTATCAACGGGGAAAGCTTGGTGCTGATCTCTAGGGTGAATTTGGCGCAATTGTTACAGATAACCGATTATGAAAACTTTGATATCGCAGAAGAACAATTCGATATTCCCCCTTCGGATATTTTAAAAAATTCACCAAAGGTAATTTTTGACAAGGCAATGAGCTTTAGAAACGATATCAAGTTCTCGGAGTCGAACGTGGAATTGGCAGAACAGGATCTAAAAATTGCCAAAGGTGCTTATTTACCAACTTTGTCCGGATTTTTCCAATATGGAACCCGGTATTCCGATGTAACCCAAATTCCAGATGGTAACGGGGTGCCTTATACTCCAAATTTTACCGATCAATTATGGATTTTTGATGGTATTAGTTATGGCGCCCAATTGAATGTTCCCATCTTTAATGGGTGGAGCGCCCGTAATAATGTGAAAAGATCTAAGATCAGCTTGGACAAAGCCAGGTTGCAATTCGAGCAGGATAAATTAGATCTGGAGAATACCATTCAACAGGCATATGTAGATGTGAATACCTTTGAGAAAGCTTACATCGCTGCCGAAAAAACACTGGAGGCCAGACGTTTGTCCTATGAGTATGCGAAAGAGCGCTACGATGTTGGTTTAATGAATGCTTTCGACTTTAGCCAAGCACAATCCAGAGTGGAAAATGCCGAGGCCAATGTAATTCGGACCAAGTACGATTATATTTTTCGATTGAAAATTTTGGAGTTTTACTTTGGTATCCCGATTTCATTAAACTAGTATCTTTGTGGCCAATATGGCCACACTATTACATTTAGAAACAGCAACTACCAATTGTTCCGTTAGCATATCCAAGAATGATGAAATCTTGGTCTTAAAAGAGAACAATGCCGCGAACTATTCGCACTCGGAGCAACTGCATATATTTATAAAAGAAGCCTTGGAAGAGGCTTCTTTGTCTTTTTCCGACCTGGATGCCGTTGCGGTTAGCAAGGGCCCCGGCTCCTATACCGGACTCCGAATAGGTGTATCTGCCGCAAAGGGTATCTGTTTTTCGGTGGATATTCCACTTATTTCTATTCCCACCTTACAAAGTATGGCCAATCAGGTTGATGTAAAGCCGGGCGAGTTGGTAATCCCCGTTCTCGATGCAAGACGAATGGAAGTTTACTCCTGCGTTTTTGACAACAACGACCAAGAAATCAGGGAAACTAGGGCAGAGATTATCGACGAGGATTCTTTTTCGGAGTTCGTTACTGCGCAAAAAATATATGTTGTGGGCAGTGGTGCCGAAAAAATAAAGGGTGTTTTGGAACACCCCAATTTTATTTTTGATACTACAGTAATACCTTCTTCCAAGGATATGGTAAAAATGGCGTTCAAAAAATTTGAAGCCGAACAGTTTGAGGATGTCGCCTATTTTGAGCCGTATTACCTCAAGGATTTTGTTCTCCAGCAAAAAAAGAAGAAAACTACTTGATTAATCTTCCAGTGCTTTGTGCATCACGCGTTGTGGGAACGGGATTTCGATGCCTGCCTCGTCAAAACGGAGCTTGGTTTGCTCGATCACATAAAAATGTGCTGCCCAAAATACATCATTGTTGGCCCAGAAGCGTAGGCTTAGATCTACAGAACTATCGCCCAGGTTGCCAACATAGACCTCTGGAGCAGGTTCAGTATTGATATTTGGATTGTCGGCACATATTTGCAGCAGAATTTCCTTGGCCTGTTTAATATTGGAGCCATAACCGATGCCGACATCAAATTTGTCCCTGCGTGTATCTTCCATATTGTAGTTCACCACGTTTCCATTGGATAACTGCCCGTTCGGGATGATCGCAATTTGGTTGCCAAAAGTACTAAGCTTGGTGTTGAAGATGGATATTTCCTTTACAGTACCGTCCACCCCTTGGGCCGAAATAAAATCACCGACCTTAAAAGGTTTAAAGATCAATATAAGCACGCCCCCGGCAAAATTGGCCAGTGATCCTTGTAGGGCCAAGCCGATGGCAAGACCTGCCGCACCTACCAATGCGACCAAGGATGAGGTTTTTACCCCCAGCTGTGTCACCACTAAAACAAAAACCAATGCTTTTAGGATAAGACTGATAAAACTCTGTAGAAAAGATTCCAAGGTTTCATCGTAATCCTTTTTGGCAAAAAAACGGCGCACCATATTGTTCACCAGTCGTATAAACCAAAGTCCGATAAAAAAGATAACGATCGCCGTGATCAAGTTGGGTAAAATGCTTAAAGACCATTCAACGGCCTGATCTACGTAATGCTCGTAATTTTCTAATTGTTTCATATTGTTTTTTTAGTTGTGGTCAACCTAATCAATATCCAAAAGAAATAAAAGAAATGGTTTTTAAACAAATGTTAATATTGCATGGTCTCGAACTGTTCCAGAACATCATCCGAGCTGGAAACCGGTAACTTACATGCGCCTTCAATACAGACATAGGCGAGTGTTTTTCCGGGTACTGCCCGGTTTTTTAATAGGGAAATGGTTCCATCTTGTTGCGACCCGACCAATATGCTGTTGGGAATGTAGACTTTGGCAATTGCTTGTGCCATGGTTTTGTGGTCGTTCCCCAAAATGGCGACCTCATAAAAACTTCGGTTAAGGAACAGGACCAAATGAAGCCAATTCGAAAAGCCTTGAGCCCTCCGGTCGAAGTCCTTTTGTACATTTTTAAGCATCTGTTTGGCAATAGTCCCATAATCTTCCTCCGGGTACAGTTTATGGAATTTGAACAGGTTGATCGCCATCATCGAATTGGAAGAGGATATTACATTATCATCGATTTCAATAGTTCTTCTGATCAGGGATAGGTCTTTGTCCGAAGTGTAAAAGAACATACTCGATTCTTTCTCCATAAAATGTGCAATGCTGTAATCGAGCAGATTTTTGGACAAGTTGAGCCACTTTTCATCAAAAGTTACCTCGTAGAGCGATAAGAATGCATCGATCACCGTGGCATAATCATCCAAAAAGGCATTAATGGTACTTTTTCCCTGTTTATGGTTTCTGTACATGGAGCCATCTGCCTTAATCATTTCCCGTTCAATAAATAGGGCATTTTTTATTGCTAATTGCAGGTACTCGTTTTCGTCCAAATAGCGATGGGCGTCTACCAATCCTTTTAGCATAAGCCCGTTCCACGAAGTCAGTACCTTGTCGTCCAACCTGGGTTTTGGGCGTTTCTCCCTTTCGGTTTTTAGCAATCGTAGGTTGTTTTTGATCTGTTTTCTCAGGCTATCTACCGGAATGTTGAATTTCTGCGCTATTTCCTCATCATTTTTATCCCTAATGAGCACATAATTATCTTCTTCCCAATATCCATAAGAATTAATATTGAAATAGGTTTGGAACACCTCAAAATGGTCGCCCAATAAATTCGAAAGCTCGTCCGCTGTCCAAACATAATAAGCACCTTCTTTCAAGGTGTTGTTTTTGTCCAAGCTGTCGGCGTCCAAGGAGGAATAGAAGCCGCCATTGCTGTCCAGGAGTTCTTCTTTGGCAAAAGTGATGGTCTCCGCAACCACATTTTTATACAATTCATTTTTGGTAACGGCGTAGGCTTTTGCATAAAGACTTGTCAATTGCCCATTATCGTACAACATTTTTTCAAAATGGGGTACATGCCATTTAGTGTCCACGGCATATCTGGAAAAACCACCGCCCACATGATCATAAATTCCACCGTAGGCCATTCGGGTCAATGTGGTGTCCACGAAATCCATGATATCCGATTTGTTGGTCGATGTGGCATAATGAAGCAGAAAATCCCAATTGTTGGGCATCATAAACTTTGGAGCCCGTTTATGTCCGCCCAAAAAAGTATCAAAATATTGGGACCAGTTTTGCACGGCCACATCCAATTGCTCTAAGGTATAGTGTTCATTGTCCGTGCTGTTTTCCACGAGATTTATGGCTTGCAGGCCATTGGTAAGGTCCGTGGCATATTGTTCGATCCGTGGTTTGTCTTTTTTGTATAGTTCGGCAAGTTGCTCCAAAGATTTTATCCAATTGTTCTTGGGGACATAGGTGGCACCCCAAAATGGCCGCCCATCTGGTAGGGCTACAATATTTAAAGGCCAACCGCCTTGACCGGAAATCATTTGAATGGCATCCATGTATATTTGATCCACATCCGGGCGTTCTTCACGGTCTATTTTTATGTTGATGAAGTCCTTGTTCATAACCTTTGCCACGGACTCGTCCTCAAAACATTCTTTTTCCATTACATGGCACCAATGGCAAGCGGCGTAACCAATGCTGATAATAAGTAGTTTGTCTTCTTCTTTTGCCCTTTCCAGTACATCGGGGTGCCAAGCCTCCCAATTTACCGGGTTGTGCGCATGTTGCAAAAGGTAGGGACTTGTTTCGTTTATCAGGGCATTGGTATGTTTGTGCGTCACTTTTTCTAAGTTTTGTTTACAACCGATCGTTAGGATACTGAGTATTGTGAATAAGCACACTTTTTTGATCATAACATACAGTTGGGGTAAAAAAAATGCGTCCAATGGTGGACGCATTTTCTGGAATTGAACGGTGTTACTTTACTTCGAAGGTAATTTTTACATTTACCCGATAGTCATCTATCTTTCCATCTTTTACCGTCGCGCTTTGTTCGTTGATGTAGATGGACCGGATATTTTTCACGGATTTGGAGGCTTGCTCCAATGCGTTGTGAGCGGCGTCTTCCCAACTTTTGCTGGAATTGGCCAATACTTCGATTACTTTTAATACTGCCATGGTCAATGTATTTTTAATGTTCCCTTCAATGTAATAAATTTTAATGGGAATATGGCAGGGTCAACGCTTTATTATCCGTTAAGGGCCACTACTTCGCTTATTTTTTCGCCCATCATATTTTTTAGCATGGTCTCGATACCATTTTTAAGGGTAAATGTGGATGATGGACATCCGCTGCAAGCTCCTTGCAGAATAACGCTTACGGTACCGGTCTCTTCCTCGTACGATTGAAAGAGAATATTACCGCCGTCGCTCGCAACGGCAGGTTTCACATATTCTTCTAAAATATCTATGATCTGCTGTGAGGTATCATCGTAATGGTTCTGTGTTGCGGTATTTTCGACCGTTTCTTTGGTTTTTTGAATTGCTTCCGCTGTTACTACGTCTTTCCCATCTGCCAAATAATCCCTGATAAACTCGCGTAGCTGCATATTGATCTCCTCCCAATCGGCAACGTCGTATTTGGTAACGGAAACATAGTTCTCGTCCATGAACACTTCTTTTACAAATGGTAGGTGGAAAAGTTCCATGGCCAATGGGGAATCTTTGGCTTCATCAATATTCTTGAACTCGTATGTGCTGGGTACGATTCGTTTATTGGAAACAAATTTCATCACCGCAGGGTTGGGGGTAACCTCGGCATAAACGGTAATGGGCTGTTTCTTTTTTACTTCGTCCTCGTTCACTATGGGTTCTCCGGCGTTGAGGTATTCCACCAATTGTTGGGCCACCTCATCCTTTACGTCGTCCCATTCCACAATATCAAAACGTTCCATGGCAACAAAATTGCTGGCTATGTAAACGGTTTTAACAAATGGAAGGTAGAAAAGTTGTTGTGCCAAAGGAGAACTTTTGGCTTCATCAATGTTTTTATATTCGTAGTTGCCCTTCACCAAAAAATGGTTCGCTTCCATTTTGATTATCTTGGGATTGTTGGTGGGAACAACAGTAATGTTATATTCTTTCATGTTGAATCTTTCCTGCAAAAATACCAATAGTTGGGATGTGTGACAAAATATTATAATAATGTCTGAAGCATACCGTTATCTTATTGTTTTATTGCATTGAACAACCATTTAGCCCCGACCGTCACATGAGACGTATCTTAACCTCGATCATCGTTGCCCTGTTATTTGGGTCCGCAGCCAAGGCACAGGAAGGAATTCCGGTGTATTTTGATTACTTGGCGGATAATTATTATTTGGTATACCCGTCCATGGCAGGGATCGCAGAGGGCACTAAAATTCGGTTGACAGCAAGAAAACAGTGGTTCAATGTGGACGAAGCTCCTAGCTTACAAACCTTGAACATCAACTCCAGAATAGGCGAACGCAGCGGAATCGGGGGTATACTCTTCAACGATTCCAACGGTTACCATTCACAAACAGGATTTAAGGGTACCTATGCCCACCACTTACAATTGGGAGGTGATTTTAGAACTTTAAACCAATTGTCCTTTGGATTGAGTGCCGGTGTTATTTTGAGTAGTTTGGACGAAAGTGAGTTTAGGTCCGTAATTCCAGACCCCATTGTAACCGGGGTAAAGAATACCACTAGCTATTTTAACGTGGATTTGGGCGTTTCCTATAATTTATTGGAGTTTTATGCCCATGCAGCCGTCCTTAACCTTTTGGGAAGCGGGCGAGACCTGTACACGGCCGCGGAGTTCGATAATTTACGCCGTTATTTGTTTTCTGTAGGGTATGTTTTTGGAAGAAACACAAGGGTAGAGCCCTCTGTTTTGTTTCAGGTGACAGATTTTACTAAAGAGAAGACCGTGGATTTCAACGCCAAAGTATATAGGGATGTTAGCTTTGGTACCGTATGGGCGGGATTGTCCTATCGTCGTAGTTTTGATGGGGCCCAATTCCAGACCAATGGTCAGTTCGGCGAACAACGGTTGCAGTTGTTTACCCCGATCGTGGGAGTAAATGTGAACAGGTTTATGTTCTCCTATAATTATTCGTACCAATCGGGAGATATCCGTTTTGATAATGGTGGATTTCATCAGATTACATTGGGGTACGATTTTGGGCAAAGTGATCAGGGCAAACGCTACGATTGTTATTGTCCGGCCGCCAACAATTAATATTCTATACAATTGTTTAAAAGGGAACTCGAGCACGGCCAAGTTAAAAACCCACCGCACCCGAATTTTGATCTATACATGTGTTTCTAATTGTTCCAAGTAAAGTTTTTCTTCGAAGCTTGTGCTTTTATGGCCGATAGCATGGCATTTTCCAGTTCACCTTTTTCGTTCTTTTGGTTTTTGGCGATGTAGGCCTCGCGTTTCGCGTTGAGTTCTTGTATCTGTTTTTGGATTTTTTCCCTTTCTTGTTTCTTTTCCTTTACGAAATTTTTTATCTCGCTTTCCGATTTTCCCTGAAGTTCCTTGGGTAAGTCCTTTTCCTTGATTTGAGTGAGTACGGTGGCGTCTTCCTCGGCTGCATCGACCAGGTCCCAACTTGAATTTTGGTACAGTCTGGAGCTTTTGCTTACCGCTCGTTTTACAACCACGACTTCTTCAAGTTCTGCGGCATTGGCATCTTGCACGGACTGAAGCTCTTTCTTTTGTCTGCCCATCGCCCCATAAGAAACATAAGTGCTGTTCAACTTGGAGTTCAGTTTAATTATGATGTCATCATAAGGGGTCTCGATATGAACGACCTGCCTGTTGTGGTCAATGGCCATATATTCACCACCGGTCAATGTGGCGCCATTCTTCCACATGGAGGAAATCCCTTGCTCATAATTCCCACAAAATATGGTGTTCACTATAATGTCCTTCTCCTTGGCATTTAAAGCCGCATCCTTATAATCCAACTTTCCTTGGGTAAAAGGTTCGTTTCCAGCAATGAATATCATTTTTAGGTCACCGGCATTTTTGCCCCAATCCAATTGTTTTAAGGATGTGTGGATAACCTCTCCACAATATTCCTCACCTCCATTAGTGGTCAGGGAAAACAGTTTTTCCGAAATCTCATCAAGATCCTTGCTAAACCCTAGTACCTGTCGTATGTATCCTTCGTGGGACGATAGGTTGTCGTTCCCATACTCATATAGGGCTATTTGTAACGATGGCCTAAGATCTGTACCACATTTGGCATGGGTAAATTCGTTTACAATATCCCACAGTTGGGCTTTAGCCTGATTGATCAATCCATCCATACTATTGCTGGTGTCCAAAAGCAGGGCAATTTTTACAAATTGTTCGGAAGGCTTTTCCTCGGTAAACTCGGTATATAAAGTGATTTTTTCGTTGCTGTGCGCTTTAAGGTTGCAACCGTAGCTGGTTCCAGTTGCCCCTATCAATATCGCTGTTGCTAAAAGGTGTTTAATATGTTTCATAAGGCAATAATTTTTAAAGTTGATGTAAATGTATGGGCCTCTTTTATCAGAAAAAATCAGGATTGAGTAAAACAAAGGTGCCAATGAGTAATTAAGGCCGTTGGCTTAGTAACCTTGGATAAATAGGAGGTGTTTGGGCCAATTTCGGTACTTGTCCATTTTTTAAAATGATTGGGAAGCAGTAAGTTTACCTTGGTTATGGTTCGAAAAGCATACATATTATTGGTTCTTGTAATGACCACCTTTGTTGGTATGTCCCAAGTTGGCAACAATAGCGTTGAGTTCCAGTTACAGGGGTCCGTGAAGGGCAAGGAGAATTACGAACCTATTTCCGGGGTACAGGTATCCACGGACAAGGGAGCGTTTACGCGGACCAATGCTTTGGGCGAGTTCAAAATAAGAGCGTCCGTTGGCGATATGTTGATCATACAAGGGCCGGAATTGCAAACGGTACGCCACATAATAAAGTCGGAAGAGGATATCGATGTATTGGTAGAGGGATATGGGAGTGCGATTGATACCAAAAGCAAGAAACGGGAAGTTTCCGGTGCAAGAAAAAGTTTAATGGAACATCAACGTTTTTTGGATTCTGCCAATTTTTACAAAAAAACCGACCTTGAGAAAAGTATCGATTTTGTTGCCAGTTCCATGGAGCTTTTGGGCAGTGCCGGCAATAAGCGTGAGCTTTCCATGTCCTTGCGCATGCTGGGAGAAATATACACCTACCACGGTCAATACGACCTGGCGATTACCAATTTTAAAGATGCTTTAGCGGCCCAGGAATCCAACAAGACCAAAATACTATTGGGCAAAACCTATGTACAGAACGGCAACTATACCGGTGCCATGGAGGTGTTGGAACCATTGGTAGAGGTTAAGAACATGGTTCCCTATCAACGCATTGAGCTTTTAGAGGCTTTGGGGGACGCCAACAAGGCCAGCAACAATCTAAAAAGAGCCCAAGATTACTACAAGGAAGGACTGTTGATCGCAAAGAAGAACCAGATTTCTCCAAAGGAGATCGATTTAAATTCTAAAATTGCGGATGTATTTGCCAGTGAAGATAAGCTGATCGAAGCCGAAGGGTTTTATCAAAACTCCTTGGACCTTTCCAGGCAAGTGGCGCCGGAAAGATTGATCCAGGAGAGTGAAAAAGTGGCGGATTTTTACAATCAGAAGAACCGCTTCGAGGACGAGATACAGTTGCGAAAACAAAATCTGAGCGAGCTGGAGCAGATGCCCCGATCAAGTCGTGCCACGGATAAAAAAGGTGCGGTAAAGGACACGATCACCTCCCAACGCATCAACTACAAAATTGCAAACGCCTACATTGCCCAGGACAAACTGGACGAAGCCATTCCGTATTTGGAGAAAAGTATAGTGGAAGCCAACAGGGACGATGATTTGGTGGTGCAAAAAGATGCCACGCGAACCTTGTCCGAAGTGTATCGCAACAAGGGCGAGTACAACAAAGCTCTGGAATCGTATCAAGATTATGTGGCCGTGGTGGATAGCCTGTATGTTCGAAAGGAACAAGAAATAGCGAGTGCGGCACAGTTTAACAGGGAAATAGCCAATACCCAAAACCGTATTTCCAGTTTGGAACAGGAGCGGGAACTCAACCAGAGTAAATATAGCTTGGCCGTAACCGAACAGCAATTGTACGAGGAGACCAGCAAGCGCCAAAAATGGATCATTTACTCTTTGATTTTCGGTATTGCCCTTATGGCGCTCACCGCATATTTATATTACCGGAGCAACAAGCAACAAAAATTGGCCAATAATCTGCTGGCCTTAAAATCGTTGCGCACCCAAATGAACCCCCATTTTATTTTTAATGCCCTCAATTCCGTGAACAATTATATTGCCAAGAGCGATGAACGGAGTGCCAATCGTTTTCTAAGCGAGTTTTCCGTCCTTATGCGCAGTGTACTGGAAAATTCCGAAGAAGACTTTATCCCTTTGGCCAAGGAGTTACAGTTGCTGCAATTATATGTAAAGCTGGAACACTCCCGTTTTTCGGACAAGTTCGACTACGAGATCAATGTGGATCAGCACATCGATGTAGATGCTTTTCAAATACCCCCGATGCTATTGCAGCCCTATATAGAAAACGCAATTTGGCACGGATTGCGATACAAGGAGGAAAAAGGAATGTTGAAAATTGTATTACGACGGCTAACAAAGGATATGGTCGAAATACGAATAGAGGACAACGGGATCGGACGAAAAAAATCTGCGGAGCTAAAGACCACCAATCAAAAAAAGCAAAAATCCAAGGGGATGGGCAACATTCAAAAGCGAATCCAAATCTTGAACGATATGTACAAAAACCGGGTAGAGGTTTCCATTTCCGATCTGAACCAAGATAGAACGGGAACCAAAGTATCCCTTAAACTTAAAAAACAATAATGGGTCTACGTGCGGTAATTGTAGAGGACGAAGCCAATAGTAGGGAAATCCTTCGGAACTACTTGGCCAAGTATTGCGAGGGAGTTCAGGTCTTGGGAGAAGCGGCAACCATTGAAGAGGGGTTGGAACAAATCAAAAAACATGTCCCAGATCTGGTCTTTTTGGATGTGGAAATGCCCTTTGGTAATGCCTTTGATCTGTTGGATAAAATCCCGGACCGCACTTTCGAAACCATTTTTGTTACCGCTTATAACCAATATGCCATGGATGCCCTGAACCATCATGCCGCCTATTATTTAATGAAGCCCATAAATATAGATGAGTTGATCAAGGCGGTGGACTATGTCCGAGGGGTCAAGGAGAAGGAAAATGCCTTGGAAGGAGAAGTGCTCCAAGCAAAATCCGATCATGTTTCAGGAAAGATCACCTTGCCGCAACAAGACGGGTTCCAAGTATTGGATGTATCGGACATTTATTTTTGTAAGGCAGACGACAATTACACCGAAATTTATCTCGAAAAGAAAAAGATCGTCATCAGTAAAACCTTAAAATATTTTGAGGAAGCGCTACGGCCCTATTCCTTTGCACGTATCCACAAATCATATTTGGTCAATGTATCCGAAGTGGTGCGGTACAAAAAAGGAAAGGGGGGCAGTGTGGTACTGTCCAATGGCAAGGAACTTTCTGTGTCCGCTTCCAAAAAAGCCGAACTTTTATCACATTTTAAATAAATAGGAGCAAAGAACACGGCCAAGTAGCGTTTCTTTGTTTTCAACTAAACCTTAAACCAATGATTGTACAACCCGTTAGGGGCAAATCCCCAGAAATAGGAGAAGATTGTTTTATCGCCGAAAATGCGACCATTGTGGGCGAAGTAACCATGGGAGACCAATGTAGTGTTTGGTTCAACGCGGTGATCCGTGGCGATGTCCATTTTATTAAAATGGGCAACAAGGTGAATGTGCAAGATGGGGCTGTGATCCATTGTACCTATCAAAAATCGCCGACCACAATTGGCAACAATGTTTCCATTGGCCATAATGCCATTGTGCACGGTTGTACCATAAAGGATAACGTGCTGGTGGGCATGGGCAGCATTATTATGGACGATTGCGTAGTGGAGAGTAACTCGATTATTGCCGCAGGAGCTGTGGTGACCAAGGGTACACATGTGGAGGCGGGAAGCATTTATGCCGGGATGCCCGCAAAAAAAATAAAGGATATCAGTCCCGAGCTGTCCAAAGGAGAGATAGACCGAATCGCCAATAATTATGTAAAGTATTCCAGTTGGTTCAAAGAGGATTAAATGTAGGTGGACATGCTTTTAAAAATGGCATCTATCCAACAATTTCAAGATCCCACAATCTAAGATTCAAGGAACCTATCGGATTATATTCCCTATTTTTGTTCCACTCAAAAAAAACTCGACAACCATGAACGCATATATTTTTCCAGGACAAGGAGCACAATTTGTAGGTATGGGGCTGGACCTGTACGAAAATCATTCCCAAGCACAGGAACTTTTTGAAAGGGCCAATGCCATACTTGGGTTTTCCATAACCGACATTATGTTCGAGGGTACGGCCGAAGACCTAAAACAGACCAAGGTGACCCAGCCGGCCATATTTCTGCACTCCGTGATCCTGAGCAAAGTATTGGGCGAAAGCTTTTCCCCCGATATGGTGGCAGGCCATTCTTTGGGAGAGTTTTCAGCATTGGTCGCCAATGGCACGTTAAATTTTGAGGATGGACTAAAATTAGTGTCGCAACGGGCCTTGGCCATGCAAAAAGCTTGCGAGATTCAGCCCAGTACCATGGCCGCGGTTTTAGGCTTGGAAGACGATGTAGTGGAAAAAATATGTTCCGAAGTGGAAGGTATCGTGGTGCCGGCCAATTATAACTGCCCCGGCCAATTGGTGATTTCCGGAGAGGTGGATGCCGTAAATGTAGCCTGCGAAAAAATGAAGGAAGCCGGAGCAAGGAGAGCATTGTTGTTGCCGGTGGGCGGTGCGTTCCATTCGCCATTAATGGAGCCCGCACGAGAAGAATTGGCAGCAGCCATAGAATCTACGCAATTCAATGCACCAAGTTGCCCCATTTATCAAAATGTGACCACTACGGCGGTATCCGATCCCGAAGCAATTAAAAAGAACCTCATTCTGCAGCTTACCGCGCCCGTTAAGTGGACGCAAAGCGTTCAGCAAATGGTCAAGGATGGAGCAACATCCTTTGTGGAGGTAGGGCCTGGCAAGGTATTGCAGGGATTGGTGAAAAAAATACATCGAGAGGCCGTAACCAGCTCTGCTGAGGTTTCTTAAACGGCAGAAACAGTTTATCCGATTAAATGCAATTTTAAACTAATAGGCAAGGAGAATCCTTGCCTTTTTTGTAATATTGGTAGCTCCCAAACCACCTACTTGAGCATGGCGATTAAACCAACTGAAACTGATGGCAATGGCGATGTCGACCATACTTACAAAAACCTCAAAGCAACAACCCACGGCTCTTGTTCGTAGCGGCCTATTACTGTTCCTTTTTCTCGTTTTGGGAATGGGTACGGGGTTTGGGCAGGCTCCCTCCGGTTACTCGGTCTCTATCGATCAGGACCCCATCGATACGGGGAACGAGACAGCGGTGAGCTTCACCTTTGCGGGTGCTGAAGCAGCGGCGACCTACAATTATGAGTTCAGCAGCGACGGTGGTCCCGGTACGGTTACCGATACGGGGGTTATCGTGTCGGCCACGGACCAGATAATGGGAATCGATCTTAGCGGTCTTCCCGATGGGACGATCACCCTTAGTGTTACCCTGACCAACATTGACGGCACAGGAGGAGCGGTCACCGATACTGTGATAAAGGATACGGCTGTTCCCTCCGGTTACTCGGTCACGATCGACCAGGACCCCATCGATACGGGGAACGAGACAGCGGTGAGCTTCACCTTTATGGGTGCGGAAGCGGGGGCGACCTACAATTATGAGTTCAGCAGTGACGGCGGTCCCGGTACGGTTACCGATACGGGCGTCATCGGTACGGCCACGGACCAAATAACGGGAATCGATCTTAGCGGTCTTCCGGATGGGACGATTACCCTTAGCGTTACCCTGACCAACGGGAACGGCACAGGGGGAGCGGTCACCGATACTGCGACAAAGGATACGGCTGTACCCTCCGGTTACTCGGTCACGATCGACCAGGACCCCATCGATACGGGGGACGAGACAGCGGTGAGCTTCACCTTTGCGGGTGCGGAAGCGGGGGCGACCTACAATTACGAGTTCAGCAGTGACGGCGGTGCTGGCACGGTCACCGATACGGGGGTTATCGTGTCGGCCACAGACCAGATAATGGGAATTGATCTTAGCGGTCTTCCCGATGGGACGATTACCCTTAGCGTTACCCTGACCAACGGGAACGGCACAGGGGGAGCGGTCACCGATACTGCGACAAAGGATACGGCTGTTCCCTCCGGTTACTCGGTCACGATCGACCAGGACCCCATCGATACGGGGGACGAGACAGCGGTGAGCTTCACCTTTGCGGGTGCGGAAGCGGGGGCGACCTACAATTACGAGTTCAGCAGTGACGGCGGTGCTGGCACGGTCACCGATACGGGCATCATCGGTACGGCCACTGACCAGATAGCGGGAATCGATCTTAGCGGTCTTCCGGATGGGACGATTACCCTTAGCGTTACCCTGACCAACGGGAACGGGACAGGGGGAGCGGTCACCGATACTGCGACAAAGGATACGGCTGTACCCTCCGGTTACTCGGTCACGATCGACCAGGACCCCATCGATACGGGGGACGAGACAGCGGTGAGCTTCACCTTTGCGGGTGCGGAAGCGGGGGCGACCTACAATTACGAGTTCAGCAGTGACGGCGGTGCTGGCACGGTCACCGATACGGGCGTCATCGGTACGGCCACGGACCAAATAACGGGGATCGATCTTAGCGGTCTTCCCGATGGGACGATTACCCTTAGCGTTACCCTGACCAACGGGAACGGCACAGGGGGAGCGGTCACCGATACTGCGACAAAGGATACGGCTGTTCCCTCCGGTTACTCGGTCACGATCGACCAGGACCCCATCGATACGGGGGACGAGACAGCGGTGAGCTTCACCTTTGCGGGTGCGGAAGCGGGGGCGACCTACAATTACGAGTTCAGCAGTGACGGCGGTGCTGGCACGGTCACCGATACGGGCATCATCGGTACGGCCACTGACCAGATAGCGGGAATCGATCTTAGCGGTCTTCCGGATGGGACGATCACCCTTAGCGTTACCCTGACCAACGGGAACGGGACAGGGGGAGCGGTCACCGATACTGCGACAAAGGATACGGCTGTACCCTCCGGTTACTCGGTTACGATCGACCAAGACCCCATCGATACGGGGAACGAGACAGCGGTGAGCTTCACCTTTGCGGGTGCGGAAGTGGGAGCGACCTACAATTACGAGTTCAGCAGTGACGGCGGTGCTGGCACGGTCACCGATACGGGCATCATCGGTACGGCCACGGACCAAATAACGGGGATCGACCTTAGCAGTCTTCCGGATGGGACGATCACCCTTAGTGTTACCCTGACCAACGGGAACGGCACAGGGGGAGCGGTCACCGATACTGTGATAAAGGATACGGCGGCTCCAGCAGATTATACTGTTTCAATTAATCAAGACCCAATAAATGTTACAAATGAAAACACTATAACGTTTACTATTGAGGATGCCCAAATAGGCAGTTTTTACAGCTATTCTTTCTCAAGTTCTGGTGGTGGTACGCCTATAACAGGAAATGGAGGGCCGATTTTATCAACTAACCCAACATTTCCTTTAGTTGGAGGTATAGATTTAAGCAGTTTACCAGATGGAACAATAGCATTAAGTGTTGTATTAACAGATTTATTTGGTCCAGGCAATCCAGCAACAGATACAGCAACCAAAAATACAGCGGTGCCTTCGGGTTATACGGTGAGTTTTGATCAAGACCCCATAAATCAAACCAACGAGAATAACGTAAGTTTTACCATTGCCGGGGGGGAGAATGGAGACGATTATGAATATTCCATTACAAGTAGTGGGGGCGGGACTCCGGTTACAAGTACTGGAGTAATTAGTTCTCCATCTGAACAGGTTAACGCTAATTTAAGTGGTCTTTCAAATGGAACTATTACCCTTACGGTAGTTCTTTCCAATGATAATGGGGATGGAAATCCTGCAATAAATACAGCAACAAAAGAAACTTGCTTTGCCGGCACAACGGCACCAATAATAAATGCAACAACAACACAATTTTGTGTTACAGATCTTGGCAGTTTTAACCAAGACCTGGATAATTATGTTGATGTAACCGCAAATTTGGTTTGGAGTACTAACCCTGATCCTAATCAAACAGGAGATCATCTTTCAACAAGTAGTGTGGTTACAGGGACTCAGATTGAGAACAATGGCACATATTATGGTTTTTATTATGATGAAATAAACAGTTGTGCAAGTCCAACGATTACTTTGACCCTGTCTGTTAACGAGGAACCAAATGCGGGAACAACTACTGCGGTTTCCCGTTGTTCGGATTCCTCCAATGGGAATACCCTTCTTGATCTTGATGATCAAATAACTGATGAAGATCCCGGTTCGTGGTCATTAACTTCAACTGTGCCAGGTTCTTCAATTACTATTGATAGCAGTAATATTGTCAATTTTACAGGTCAACCAGATGGCGAATATATTTTTACTTATACAGCAACAGCTTCAGGCATTTGTACCGACCAAACTGTGCAACTACAGGTGACAATTGATGATTGTTCCGGGCCTTGCGATGCGGGGAATACCGCTCCTGCACTTAATGGTGGGAGTTCGACCATAGCGTTTTGCGATGCTATCACCGCCAACCTAAACGATTACGTGACCAGTACGCCCCCGGCAGGTACAACGCTTGTTTGGAGTACAAGTAACGATCCCGAAGAGACCGGGGCACATTTGAACGATTCCGGTGTAGTGGAGCCAGGAACCTATTATGCCTTCTACTACGACGATGTGAACGATTGTGGAAGCCCAGTGTTGGCCATAACCCTGGAGTTGAACAATACGCCTGTAATAGATAGTACCATGGGCGATGTTTCCTGCGGTCCGAGCATATTGGATCTAACCGCATCCGCATCCGTAGCGGGCAACGGTACCATAACCTATACGTGGTACGATGCACCTACCGGCGGAAACATTGTGGGCACCAGCGCTACATTTACCACCAATACCCTGTCCGAGACTACATCCTATTACGTTTCGGCCTCCGCCAATGGCTGCGAATCCGACCGGGTAGAAGTCATTGCTACTATTAACGACATTCCCAATGCAGGGTCCCCTAGTAATACCACAGCCTGTAATGTTGCAGGAAATGGTGGTCCAAATATTATTGATTTGGACAATACTCTCACGGGTGCCGAACCGGGTACTTGGACTGTAATTACCGACCCATCCAATGGAACATTGGTTATTGGTTCTGAAAATACGGTTAATTTTGAGGGTTTACCAAATGGTAATTATGTGTTTGAATATACTACTACTGCCGAAGCGCCTTGTACGGGAGCATCTGTTCAGGTAACGATTTCAGTAAGCGATTGTACAGTAGATACCGATGGTGATGGCCTTACCGATAGTGAGGAGACCAATTTGGGTACTGATCCGAACGACCCCGATACCGATGGTGATGGCCTTACCGATGGAGAGGAAGTATTGGTGGAAGATGATACATCTACCGATTTGGTACCAGAAATGGCATCTAACCCATTGGATCCATGTGATCCTTTCCTAACACCCGATTGTAACCCTGATGATATTGACTTGGCCATTATCAAAGAGGTAAGGGATAATAGGTCTAAATTGATTGGGGACGAGGTTGTATTTGAGATTACCATTCAAAATGTAGATCAGGTTAGGGTATTGGATGTTATTGTTTCGGAGGTATTGTCATCATCCTTTAATTATATTGATCATCAAGCTACACTAGGTGAATATGATGTAGAATCCGGTGAATGGTCCATCGCTGAAATGACTGCCAATGACATTGAAGCTACACTTAGTATCAGAGCAACTATTGCTGATTTGACCGATTTGGAAAATACGGCATTTTTGGTGTCATCATTTCCATTGGATGGCGTTTCGGATAACAATTCAGATACCATCATTGTAGATGCGGAAAGGAGCCAATGCGAAGACACTGGAACTATCTGTAATATCTTTTCTCCCAATAATGATGGGTACAACGATACCCTGATTTTGGTGGGCCATGAACTTTACCCCGACAATACTTTTGAGGTATTTGATAGGTACGGAAACAGTGTTTTCCAAATGGATGGGTACGATAGCTCGTGGGATGGATTTGGAAAAAACGGACAATTACCCAAAGGCACCTATTTTTATATCCTAGACCTTTATGGGGACGGAACAGAGGTGGTAAAAGGGTGGATTCAAATTGTAAGGAACAACTAAAATGTCGGATAAAAAACGCTTATCATTATATAAACTAGTACTGTTTATGGTACTCATGGCAGTAAGTTTTGTGCAGGCACAAAAAGAGCCACAATACACCCAGTACATGTACAACATTGGTAGTTTTAACCCAGCCTACGTAGGCACGGTGGAAAGTCCAGAGATTATTGGATTGTATCGTGCACAGTGGGTGGACATCGAAGGGGCTCCGACCACAATTAGAGGTGGGGCCAATATTCCGTTCAATAACGAGAAAATGGGGATTGGGGTCAATATAGTGAACGATCAATTGGGGCCATCTACCCAAACCTATTTTGATGTGGCCTATTCCTACGAGATCCAATTATCCGACGAGACCAAACTTTCCTTTGGGCTCAACGCAGGAGGCTCGTCTTTACGTGTCGATTATTCTGAGGGTACCTTTGAACAGGGTTCCGACCCATCACTTTTAGGTGAGAATTATAATAGTTTTTACCCTACGGTGGGCGCAGGCTTGTTTATGTACCACGAGGAGGATTGGTACTTGGGGGCCTCCGTACCCAATTTTTTAACGGACGAACTTTATAATGATGAAGTCGCTACCATTGTGGAAGACTATATGCAGTTGAACGTAATAGGCGGTTATGTGTTCCAATTGAGCGACCGGACCAAGTTTAAACCCGCTTTTTTGGTAAATTACCTTCAAGGTTCGCCCGTAAACATAAATTTATCGGCAAATTTTCAGTTTATCGATGCCCTAACCATTGGAGCTGCATACCGATTTGATAATGCCGTGAGCGGACTGGCGGGATTTCAAATTTCCAACGCCATGTTTATTGGGTATGCCTACGATTACAACACCAATGGATTGGGCGAGTATGGTGGGGGGTCCCACGAGGCCATTTTAAAATTTTATATTGGAAGAGGTGGATTTGGTTCCGGTAAGAATAAAACCAAGAACAAAAAATCAAAAAACAAAGGTAAGCAGATAGATTCCCCAAGATTTTTCTAACATGAACCCAACAAAAAAAATACAATTTACATTATGGGCCGCCCTTTTGGGAGTTGCCTTCTGCTTTGCCCAAAAAAAACAGTCCGAAGGGGATGTTTTCTTTTTCCAGTACGAGTATCAAAAAGCCGCAAGGGCCTACGAAAAACAACTGTCCGAGGGTACGCTGACCAAACAACAGTTCTTGAACTTGGCCGATGCTTATTTTGAAACCGATAATTTTGAAAAAGCTTCCGCGGCATACATGGAGATTTATGATCAGGATACGATTATGAACCCGCATCATTACAACAAAATGTTGCAGAGTTTATCCAAGGCCCCGAATAGCGAGGGGGTAGATGCCTTTGTGGAAAGGGTGTCCTCCAATTTTCCAAAAGAACTGCTGGAAAATATGGAGTTTAACAAACAATTACTGCAAAGCGGAACAGACGAAAATCAATTGGAGTACGAAATTTTCAACTTGGAGGGCAACAGTCCTCAAACCGATTTTGCACCAAGTTTTTATCTTAATAAGCTACTGTTTTCCAGTGGACGTCTTGCCAATAAAAAATTGCGATACGAACCGGGCAACGAGGGCTATTTCAATATTTACGAATCAGAGATCCAGCCTTCCGGTCAGATCAGGTCCCTTAAGACCTTAAATGGGTTGGAAGAAACGAATTATCATAAAGCAACACCATCTTTCTCCTCGGCCCTGAACAGTGTGTTCTATGTGGCATCCAATACTCAAAATGGGGAGCTGGCCTTCGATTCCAAAGGAAAAAACGCCTTGTCCATTGCCAAACAGACCATTGGAGGTGGCCATCAGCTTTTATTAAAGGATTTGAGCACCTCATTTTATTATCCGTTCTACGACGACCGCAACGGTAAACTTTATTTTGCTGCGGATTTTGAGGATGGCTATGGCGGTACGGATATCTATTTTGTGTACACCAACAACGGACAGGTAATGTCGGCGCCCATCAATTTGGGGCCGCGTATCAATTCTTCGGGCAACGAAATAGCTCCGTTTATATTCGAGAACAGTTTTTATTTTGCTTCGGATGTATTCTTCGGCCTCGGAGGAATGGATATTTACAAATCCAATCTTGAAGGTGAAGATTTCGGTATTCCCATCAATCTAGGCAACCAAATCAATACCGAGTTCGATGATTTTGGATTGATCATAAGGAACGAGGGGGATGGATTATTGGGGTATTTCGCATCTAACCGGCCCGGAGGAAAAGGAAAGGATGACATTTATGGATTTAAGGTCGATGAAAAACCGGGGCTTAAAACGCTAACCTTTAAGGGCGAGGTAGTAAATAGTCAAAACCAAAATGCTGTTGCCAATGCTGTGGTGAGCCTATGGAACATGGATGGCGAAAAGATAGCGACCACAACATCCGATGAAAATGGGGCCTATCGATTGGAAGTGCCCTACGAAACCGAAGTGGTCATAGAAGCGACCAAAGAACGCTACTCCCGATTTATAGAACAATTTGGACAGGAACAATTGGATGCGCTCCAGAAACAATCCTATACCATCGGGGTCTCTTTATATGATGACCTGGTGGAGGAAAGGGAGGGTCAAAAAGTGGTAAAGCTAGATGATTTTTATTTTGACAATGGATCCACGGACCTTACCGACAACATAAAAAATGAGCTGACAAAAGTGGTGGATTTTATGAATGCTTTTCCGGAAGCCCAACTACGAGTGGAAACCTATACCGATAGCCGAGGGGGGAGCAGTACCAATTTTAAGCTTACCCAAGCACGATCGGATGCCATAAAAAGATATTTAGTGGCAAGCGGGGTGCCTGCGACCAGTGTGTTATATTCCATCGGATATGGGGAGGATAAAATACTGAACAACTGTACCAATGGTGTTTTTTGTTTGGAGACCTTGCACAAGCAGAACCAGCGTTCGCTGATCGTTGTGCTAAACGACAATGTAATGTTCGATTAGTTTACTTGATCAGTACCCAGCAATAGTAGAGGGCGAACAACGAAAGAAAAACAATTCCCGAATAGCTAAGTACCTTTAGGCCTATCTTGGGTCTATGTTCCTTTGGAACATCCTTACCGGTAACGGTTTTTAAGTTCATCCAACCGAGTAGGGGAGCGAAAACAAAGGATACAA
Organism: Flagellimonas alginilytica; assembly: GCF_042134605.1. Classification (GTDB taxonomy): domain Bacteria; phylum Bacteroidota; class Bacteroidia; order Flavobacteriales; family Flavobacteriaceae; genus Flagellimonas; species Flagellimonas alginolytica. Next base: position 2,295,193 of record NZ_CP169638.1, read on the forward strand.
AAGTGGCCAATCCTACCAAATCGCCCATGTTGGCGCTAAATAGACTTATTACGATCCAATTGATCCAAGCCATAACAAGTACCATAAGTGCAAAAGAGTGCTTGCCATTGTAGATGTTTTTTTGTGGGAGCAGCTTTTGCAAAACATCCAAACTTACCCTCGATATGGCATCATGGGCGGTCATGCATGTGCTGAACATGGTGGCAAAAGCGGCCACTGCAATAAAAAAGTAAGCCCAACTTCCTATATGGGTTGTAAATAAGTTGACCAATTGATCGGCGAAGACCACTGCATTGCCACTGAGTTCCGTGCCAGTTCCGTAAAGGGTCATCCAGCCAATGATCATAAAAAAGATGGCCAGTACCGCAGTGAGTACATAACCTACGTTAAATTCCTGAAGGGCAATTTTTAGTGTTGGCTTGTTTCTCATGGTTTTCAGGTTTTCCATGCCCCAAAGGCTTACCCACCCCGATGCTTCAACGGCCGTGGGCATCCAGCCAACAAGACCGATCAAAAACAAAATGCCTATTTCGTTAAAAATTTCCGGTCGTTGGTGCGACCCACTGTGGGGTACCGGCCCTTTTTGGAGCACCATCACCGTTGTGATCAACAAGGCCACAAATAAAATGGTGATCACGGCTTTCAGGGAATTTTCTAGGAACCTATATTTTCCTATGATCAAGATTAAACTGATAAATACAAATAGCCCCAACGAAATTACACCTGCACCAACGGATGCAACATTGAACAAATTCATAAACAAACCGGCAGTCACCACGTACAAGGCAGCTAAAATGGTAAAGGTGGAGATCAATGTAACAAACGCATAGATCCACAAGTAGGTTTTTCCCAGATTGTGGTATCCCTCGATCAAGCTTTTTTCGGTGATGGTCGTATATCGAATACCGAATTCAAAAAAAGGATATTTGAGCAAATTCGCTAAAAGTATGGGGATGATCATAACCCATCCATATTGGGCTCCGGCCTTGGTGGATAGTACCAAATGCGAAGTTCCAATGGCCATGCTGGCAAACAATAGGCCCGGTCCAAGCGCTTTTAACAATGCTTTCATATAGTGTAATGGTTGGTTTTCTTTGTGGAAGATATGTTTTTTTTACTTAAAGTTTACAGATTCCATTTGATTGGATCCTTCTTCGGATAAATAGGAAAAAGACACTGAATTTATATTTGGAAAAAGTATCTTTAGTACGCACAGAGGCATCTCATATCAATCACGGAGATTTTCTCAAAATTTCAACATATTGATTTTGATGCATTTAAAACTAAATCAAACATAAACCAATGCAAATTATTGAAAATTCCACGGTATACGATGCCATAATTGTTGGTTCCGGGGCTGGTGGTGGCATGTCTGCCAAAGTACTCTCGGAAGCTGGGCTAAAAGTCGCGGTAGTTGAGGCAGGTCCATATTTTGACCCGGCCAAACCAGAACATCAAACCCAATTAAAATGGCCTTATGAGAGTCCTAGGCGCGGGGCCAGTACGCGATTTCGCCCTTTCGGTGATTTTGATGCTGCCTACGGCGGCTGGGATATTGAAGGTGAGCCGTATACCCAAAAGGATGGGACAAAATTCGAATGGTTCCGTTCCAGAATGTTGGGAGGAAGAACCAATCACTGGGGAAGAATCTCGTTACGTTTTGGTCCAAAGGATTTTAAGCACAAAGATGTGGATGGCCATGGCGAGAACTGGCCCATAAGTTATGATGATGTAAAACCGTACTATGATAAGGTAGATAAGATGATCGGCGTATTTGGTACTAATGAGGGGCTGCCCAATGATCCCGATGGTTTTTTTCTACCCCCGCCTAAACCCAGATTGCACGAACTGTTCTACATCAGAGGGGCCAGAAAGAGTAATATTCCGGTATACCCATCAAGGATGTCCATGCTCACCAAAAAGATCAATAATGAGCGAGGGGTCTGCTTCTACTGCGGGCAGTGTAATAGAGCGTGTCAAGTATATGCCGATTTCTCAGCAGGTACCTGTCTCATTTTCCCGGCGCAAAAAAATGGAGGACAGATCGATTTGTTTGTCAATTGTATGGTGCGCGAAGTAACCACAAACGAAGAGGGAAGAGCAACAGGGGTGTCTTACATCAATAAAGAAGATAGGAAAGAATATAAGCTCAAGGGAAAAGTGGTAGTACTTGGAGCATCTGCCTGTAGCACAGCTAGGATTTTATTGAATTCCAAAAGTAAGCAACACCCGAACGGATTGGGCAATAGTAGCGATGTTGTCGGAAAGTATCTGCACGATTCTACCGGTGCCGGAAGAGCGGCCTTTGTTCCAGATCTAATGAACCGAAAAGTTTCCTATAACGAAGATGGCGTGGGGGGTATGCATGTGTACTCACCTTGGTGGGGCGATAATTCCAAGCTCGATTTTCCACGAGGATATCATATAGAAGTATGGGGCGGCATGGGAATGCCCAGCTATGGCTTCGGGTTCAATGCCAATGAGTTCAATAAGTTCTTTGGAACCAAAGTGGGAGGTTATGGCGATGTACTCCGCAGCGATGCCAAAAAATATTATGGTGCCGTTGTGGGCATGGCCGGTCGTGGTGAGTCTATTGCCCGGAAAGATAATTATTGTGAGATAGACCCAACCACGGTGGATGAGTTTGGTATTCCCGTATTGCGTTTCCATTACAAATGGAGCGAGTTCGAGATCAATCAGGCCAAACACATGCAAGATACTTTTGAAGAGCTCTTGATCAATATGGGCGGTGAGCCTTTGGGCGACAAACCGGGCAAGGATACCAATTATGGCTTGCACAATCCGGGCAACATTATCCACGAAGTGGGCACTACGCGAATGGGCGACGATCCAAAGACATCGGTGACGAACAAATACCAGCAGCTGCACGATGTGGACAACGTGTTTATTGTGGATGCAGGACCATTTACTTCTCAAGCGGACAAGAATTGTACATGGACCATTTTAGCACTTTCCATGAGGGCATCGGAATATATTGTGGAGCAATTGAAACAACAAAACATTTAAGGCAATGGACAGAAGAAAGAGTTTAAAATCTATAGTATTGGGCTCTGTGGCCGGTGGACTGGCCATTCACGGATGCAAGCCATCTACGGAGGCGAAGGAATTGGTGGAGGCCCCAAAAATAACGTATCCGGGCAGGGTGCCTTTGGAAACGGAGTTGATCAATGAACTACAGGACGAACAGTTTTTGAATCCGCACGAGGTAGAAACACTTACGATACTTTGTGATTTGATTTTGCCCCCTTCGGAGGCATTCAAAGCAGCCTCGGATGCCGATGTGGTCAGTTTTATAGAGTTCATGTGCAAGGACAATGAGGCGTTCCAGCCCGATATCCGTGGTGGAATTATGTGGTTGGATCATAAATGTAACACCGAATATGGGGTGGAGTTTAAAACGGCGACCGTAGCACAACAAAAAGCTATTTTGGATGAAATTGCCTATTATGATCCCGAAGTGCCGGGCAATGAACGACCATTTGAAGTGAATTTCTTCTCCTTGGTCCGTAACCTTACTATGACGGGATTTTATACCACAAAAATCGGGATAGAAGAAATAGGGTATAAGGGCAATATGCCCAATGTTTGGGATGGTGTCCCTGATGATGTGTTGGAACAGCATGGTGTTTCCTATGAAGAGGAATGGTTGGCCAAGTGTGTGGACCAAAGCAAACGCGGCATTATTGCCGAGTGGGACGAGGATGGGAATTTGTTGACTTAAAACAATGGAATATAATGTAAAAAGCCCCGCGCCAAAGGTGAGGGGCTTTGTTAATGGAGTCAAAGAATGAATTCAACTCTCAACCTAGTTATTGTATTTTCTCCAATAAGTAAACATCGACTTCTCCGGAAACAGCCAGTTCGTGCCCAGTGCTGTTGGCATTGGCTGCTACGGTGAATGTATAGGAGAAGCTAAGGTGGTTATTGTTTTCTCGGTCGAATGTTAAGTTGGTGAACTCGAATTCCGAAGTGCCATTGGCTCCGGATTGGTAACTGTCCGTCATCACAAAATACTTGTAATCATCTCCTATAACGGTGTATTTGTTAAGTATAAATTCACCAAATAATAATGATTCACCTGCTTCGCCCAAATTGGAGAATACCAAACTCAAGCCTGTAAAGGATTTGTTGACATCATCGTCTGGGGTGGTCAGGAAACGGAAAATCCTGAAAGGATAGGTCGTAAAATCTTGACCTTCTTGAATTATCATGGTATTGCCGCCACCTTCAGGAAAATCGCCATCCAAGCCGGCATATTTAAAAACAGCGCTATCCTCAAAAGCTTCACCATCGGGTCTTGTTCCAGAAAGGTTTAGGGAAATGGAACCAAATTGGGACATCTCATCAAAACCTTCACCATCTGTGCCGTCCATGCCGTCCTCTCCGTCTTGTCCATTGAGCCCTTGGCAGTCCAACGCATTGAACTCGCCGTCTTGGTTAATGTCTTCATCGGCATCGTTTATGCCATCGGCATTGGTGTCCCAGCAGGAAATACCGCTCAAACCGGGTGCTCCATCTTCCCCATCGGAACAGGAGGTCAACGAAACGCTTATGGTTAAAAGACCTATTCCAAATAACTTGCTGATTTTCATAGTTTTTTAAAATTTAAAGTTTGATAAGGTGTAAATGTATGGGATAGAGGTGTTTGAGCAGACCTTGAATTGACCTGTGCCCTGTTTGGGTTGACGGATATGGGTCTGGGTTTATTTTGTAATATGAAGTGTAAAGAAAAGCCCCGCACTTTTAGTGCGGGGCTTTTTAGGCTATTGCTATCAATTAAGGTTCTATTAGTTCAAATAAATAGACGTCCACTTCACCCGATACGTTTAGTTCGTTGCCGGAGTCATTGTTGGCAGCATCGACACTAAAAGAATAGGAAAAGGTAAGGTGGTTGTTGTTTTCGGGTTCGAACATGATGTTGGTGAGTTGCATATTGGATACTCCTTCGCCATCAGAATCATAGCCATCATCTAATATGAAATATTTGTAGTCCTCTCCAACAACGCCATAATTGTTTAAGGTGGTTACAATCAAATTTACTGTTTCTGTGTTTTCCCCTGGATTGGTTATGGTAGCTTCCCAATCGAAAAAAGTAGGGTTATAAGTGGCATCGGGTGCTGTTAAAAACCTACGGAAATTGAAAAAATACTCGGTGTCTTCACCAACTTCTGTGGCAGTAACTATATTATAGTTTATAAAATCCTCACCATCAAGACCTAGGAACCTAAATTCGGTATTGTCTGTAAAGGCGATAGCATCTGGCCTTGTGCCACTCAAGTTCATGGTAATGGATCCATATTGTGCCATTTCCTCCAGCCCGGTCCCATCTTGCCCATCATTGCCAGGATCTCCTTGTGGTCCTGTTGCTCCTGGTGCGCCGTCCAGTCCATCTTGTCCGTTTAAGCCATCGATTCCGTCAATTCCATCTTTCCCATCAATTCCATCTGCACCATCTTCCCCATCTTGGACTAAGCAGGAATTAAAAGAAATGCATAAAATCAACAATGTACATTTAATAAGAATAGAGTTTTTCATAAGAAGTAGGTATACAGTTAGTTATGTTTAAATGTAAGCATGTAAGGCCAACAACGGACGTAGAATTGATGGTTGCTGTGTTTGAATTGATGTATACCTAGTTTGGGTTGATGGATGGCAGAAACGTAACTTATTATTTAAAAATCAAAAAAATCCCTAATAACCAATAAGTTAAAAGGGATTTATGTACTCGAGGCGGGACTTGAACCCGCACGGGCAAAATGCCCACAGGATTTTAAGTCCGGCGTGTCTACCAATTCCACCACTCGAGCAGGACTTGTATGTAAAAAAAAAACTCCACCCGTGGTGACTGAGCGGAGTCGAAGTCGAGCGAAAAACGGGATTCGAACCCGCGACCTCCACCTTGGCAAGGTGATGCTCTACCAACTGAGCTATTTTCGCGTTTAAAAGAACTTGCACTTTTCCCAAGCGCGGATGCAAATTTAAAACAATTCTATTAAAATAAAAGAATTTTTTCAGGAAGAAACTTTTTTCTTTTTGCTCAACAAGCGTTTGATTTCATTTAATTTCATCAAAGCTTCCACAGGTGTCAGAGTATCAATGTCCAAGTGCAGGATTTCCTCCTTGATCTCTTCCAACAAAGGGTCGTCCAGATTGAAGAAGCTGAGTTGCATCTCATTCTGGGAAGACTGTAATTTGTCCGTCATTTCCTCACTGGAATGTGTTTTTTCCAGCTTTTTCAGGATTTTATTGGCCTTTTGTATTACTTGTTGCGGCATGCCGGCCATTTTGGCCACATGGATTCCAAAACTGTGTTCGCTCCCGCCGGGCACCAACTTTCTAAGGAAAAGCACATTATCTTCCAGTTCTTTAACCGATACATTGTAGTTTTTTATTCGGGTAAAAATATTGGTCATTTCGTTGAGTTCGTGGTAATGTGTGGCAAATAAGGTCTTTGCTTTGGCGGGATGCTCGTGCAAATATTCCGATATCGCCCAGGCAATGGAAATTCCATCGTAGGTACTGGTTCCTCTACCTATTTCGTCCAAAAGGACCAAACTGCGCTCCGATAGATTGTTCAGAATAGAGGCTGTTTCGTTCATTTCCACCATAAAAGTGGACTCGCCCATGGAAATATTGTCACTGGCACCTACTCGGGTAAATATTTTGTCCACAACACCCAGGGTAGCCTCCGTTGCGGGAACAAAACTTCCCATTTGTGCCAAAAGCACAATAAGGGCAGTCTGCCGTAACAAAGCAGATTTACCGCTCATGTTGGGTCCCGTTATCATAATGATCTGCTGTTCTTCCCTATCCAGAAACACATCGTTGGTTACATAGGCATCGCCGATCGGTAATTGCTTTTCGATAACAGGGTGGCGCCCTTTCTTAATATCCAATGTAGTGGAATCGTTCACCGAAGGGGCCACATAGTTGTTTTCCTTTGCCAATTGTGTAAACCCGGACAAACAATCCAGTTCCGCGATAAGTTGGGCATTGTGCTGTACCGGTGCAATATATTCCTGCATATAAACCAAAAGGCGATCAAAAAGTTGTTGCTCCAATTGGTAGATCCGTTCCTCGGCTCCCAATATTTTGGATTCATATTCTTTGAGCTCCTCGGTAATATAGCGTTCGGCATTGACCAAGGTCTGTTTGCGAATCCAGCCCTCGGGTACTTTGTCCTTATGGGTGTTCCTTACTTCTATATAGTAACCAAACACGTTGTTCGATGCTATTTTTAAGGAGGTGATCCCGGTTTTCTTGGTTTCTCGCTCCAACATTTTATCCAAATAATCCTTACTGGAAAAGGCAAGACCTCGCAGTTCGTCCAGTTCTTCTGAGTAACCTTGGGCAATGGTGTTGCCTTTGGCAATGTTTACCGGAGCCTCTTCGTTGAGCACAGTTTTTATTTTTGAGCGGAGTCCTTCACAATGATTCAATTGTTCCCCGATCCGTTTTAAGGATTCGTTGGTGCTCTTTTCGGATAGTTGTTTGATGGGAACTATGGCCTCCAGCGAATTTTTGAGTTGGACCACTTCTTTTGGGTTGATTTTGCCCGTGGCCAATTTGGAAATCAATCGTTCCAAATCTCCCATTTGTTTGATGTATCCCTGAATCCGGTTAAGTTGTTCGTCTTCTTCCTTTAAATAGGCGACTACCTGATGCCTTTGTTGGATCTTGTCAACGTTTTTTAAGGGTAGGGCCAACCATCTCTTTAGGAGTCGTCCCCCCATGGGGGAAATGGTCCTGTCGATAATATCCAATAGGGTTACGGCATTTTGGTGGGAAGAGTGGTAAAGTTCCAGGTTGCGAATGGTAAATCGATCCATCCATACATATTCCTCTTCTGCAATGCGCTGTATTTTGTTGATATGTTGAAGTCGGCTGTGCTGGGTCTCGGACAAATAATGCAAAACCGCTCCGGAGGCGATTATGCCGTGGGTAAGGTGATCTATGCCGAAACCTTTTAGGTTTTTTGTGCCAAAATGATTGTTGAGGCTCTCTTGGGCGTAATCCTCCTGAAAAATCCAGTCTTCCAAAAAGAAACTGTGCCAATGGTTGCCAAAGCAATCCGCAAATTCCTTTCTGTGCTTTTTGGATACCAGAACTTCGTTTGGCGAAAAATTCTGAAGCAACTTGTCCACTTGCTCCACCGAACCCTCGGAAGTTAGGTATTCTCCCGTGGAAATGTCCAAAAAAGAAACCCCTAATTTTGTTCGCCCAAAATGTACGGCGCACAAAAAGTTATTGCTTTTTGCGGAGAGAATATCGTCGTTCAGGGCAACACCGGGAGTGACAAGTTCGGTTACGCCACGTTTTACAATGCTTTTGGTCTGTTTGGGGTCTTCCAATTGGTCGCAAATGGCCACACGTTGCCCGGCCTTTACCAATTTCGGCAAATAGGTGTTCAAGGAGTGGTGGGGAAATCCGGCCAGTTCCGTTTTGTCCCCTCCATTGTTCCGGTGGGTTAAAATAATCCCCAATATTTTGGCGGCTTTTACCGCATCTTCCCCAAACGTTTCGTAAAAATCCCCGACACGGAACAACAACAGGGCATCAGGATGTTTTGTCTTGATGGCGTTGTACTGCTGCATCAGCGGGGTAACCTTCTTTATTTTTTTCTTGGCTGCCAAAGCGATTTAATTCTGTTACTTTTGCCCAAAATTGGGTTAAAAACGAATATATTGTTTTCGCTGCCCATCAAAAATTTTTGTTGATATTTTTACCCCAATGTTTAAAAAATGAATCGAAAACTGGAAAATAGCGAACTGGACCGATTGGATATCGATGGTTTTAAAGCAGCGGAAAAGTCGCCCATCATTATTATTTTGGATAATATTCGCAGTTTGAACAACATTGGTTCCGTATTCCGTACGTCAGATGCTTTTTTGGTGAAAAAAATTTACCTCTGTGGAATTACCGCCACTCCGCCGCACAAGGATATTCGGAAAACGGCATTGGGGGCAACCGAAAGTGTAGATTGGGAATACAGAAAGGATACTGGGGAACTGGCAGCGGAATTACAGCGGGACGGTGTGCAACTGGTAGCTGTGGAGCAAGCAGAAAATGCAAAAATGCTTAATGATTTTACTGTTGAAACAGGTAAAACCATTGCCCTGATTTTTGGAAACGAGGTAAAAGGGGTGTCGCAAGAGGTAGTGAGCATGAGCGATGTGGTGTTGGAAATACCACAATTTGGCACCAAACATTCGTTAAATATATCGGTGAGTGCGGGAATTACGGTATGGGATATTTGGTCCAAACAAAATAGGTCCAAATAAAAAGGCCCTGAAAAACAGGGCCATATATAAGTCTGAGTTAGTTAGTTTCTCGAATTGAGGTTGCTAATAAAATAAAACCATTCGTTATATCCAAACTTTTTCTAAAAATTCTCTTAAATCTTTGTTGAAAGTATATTGTCTTCCAATCTTTCCAAAATAAATTCATAATCCTTTGGATTGTGGACAAAATCCAGTTCGCCCATGTCAACGATCACACTGTTTTGGCTCGGGTGGCTTTTAATAAAGTCCAAGTATCCTCTGTTGATTTTTTCCAGATAGGCAGGGTCTATATTCTGCTCATAATCGCGACCTCTTTTTTTAATGTTGGCCAATAACCGTTCGGTATTTTGATAGAGGTAGAGATAGATCTCTGGTTTTTTAACCTCTTTGTACATAAAGTTAAAAACCTTTCGGTATAGATTATATTCCTCTTTTTGCAGGGTCACTTTCGCAAAAATCAGGGATTTGAATATATCGTAATCACTCACCATAAAATTCTTGAACAGGTCAAATTGGGAAGTATCGTCCATAAATTGCTGGTACCTATCCGCCAAAAACGACATTTCCAATGGAAAAGCATAACGGGACTGGTCTTCATAAAACTTGGGCAGAAATGGGTTGTCCGCAAAACGCTCCAAAACCAGCTTGGCATTAAAATCGTTGGATATCATTTTGGACAAAGTGGTTTTGCCCGCTCCAATGTTGCCTTCTATGGCAATTAATTGTAGTTGGGAAAAAAGCCCGCTCCTATCTTTAAAAAGTTTGTGTTTGGTCTTTGTAAGTTCACTCTTGTCCCTGCACTCCTGCAAAAGATTGCGGGTATCCTTTTGTAGGACCGGATGATAGAATTGGGGGGCAATATCGCTCAGTGGCTTTAAAACAAATTTTCTGTGCTGCATTTGCGGGTGGGGGATCACCAGACTTTCATTGGTTATGCTTTCCGTACCATAGTATATTATGTCGATATCCAAAGTCCTTGAACTATATCCACTGTCCATTCGTTTTCTGCCAAAATCCTCTTCGATCTGTAAAAGGGCATCCAGTAGTTCTTTGGGTTTCAGCGGGGTAAGTAAGGATACAACAATATTGAAGAAATCACCACCATCGAACCCCACGGCAGGATTTTCGTAGACCGAGGAAATATCCAATATCTTGCCCGTTTTTCCCTGAATCTGGAAAATGGCTTTCTGTAGCGTAGCAAGGCGATTGCCCATATTACTGCCCAAAGAAAGATATACCTTTTGTTTTCTGTTCATAATCGAAGAAACAAAGTAAACAAAACATTACTACAATGGTTATATTTGAAGTGTATTAAATTTTATTGCATGAAGTTTTTGAGAAACCTGCTTGCTTCTATTTTGGGAAGCTTAGTGGCATTTATGATCGTGGTGGGCATGTTCTTTATTTTTATGGTGCTCGTAGGCAGTGCGGAAGACGGTGTTTTGGTAAAAAAGAACTCCGTATTGGAAATTAGTTTTGTGGCACCCATTATGGATTATACGGGAAAGGATGAAACCGATCCTTTTGCATCTATATGGACAGAGGAGTTTGGGCTGGATGAGATCCTTCATGCCATAGAAGTTGCCAAAAATGACGCTAATATCGAAGGAATTAGCTTAACCACTGGTTTTTTACAGGCCGGGATGGCGCAGACAAGGGAAATAAGAAATGCACTTATCGATTTTAAATCGAATGGAAAATTTGTTATGGCACATGCCGATGTGTACGCCCAACGCGATTACTATCTGGCGACCGCTGCGGACGAAGTGTACCTAAACCCCGTAGGTGTGGTCGATTTTAAGGGATTGTCCACCGAGGTGCTTTTTTACAAAGAGCTACAGGAAAAATCAGGAATAAAAATGGAAGTAATTCGCCATGGTAAATATAAGAGTGCGGTAGAACCGTTTCTTTCCGATACCATGAGCGATGAAAACCGTACACAGATCAAGGAACTGATAACTTCTATCTGGAATATTATGGTGGAGGATATCTCGGAATCCAGAAATATTGCCCCAGAAAACTTAAATAGAATTGCCGACACACTCGGGGGCAGAACACCTCAGTATGCAATTGCTTCCGGATTGTTGGATGGAGCATTGCACTACGATGAATACGAAAACTTGATCAAGCAGAAAATAGGTGTTGAGGAAGACGATGAGGTGGAGTATGTGGGATTAAGAGATTATATTCAAAACTCCAGCAAAAAGAAACTGAAGACAGGTTCCGATAAAATAGCCGTGATTTACGCTCAAGGCGAAATTCTCGGTGGCGAGGGCGGCAGGGACTATATAGGTCAGGGACTGATTGTGGACGCCTTGCACAAAGCGGTGGACAATGAGAATATAAAAGCCATAGTGGTGCGTGTAAATTCTCCAGGGGGAAGCGCATTGGTATCCGATATCATTTGGCGCGAAATGCAATTGGCCAAAAAGGAAAAGCCTTTGGTGGTTTCCTTTGGAAACGTTGCCGCATCAGGAGGATATTACATTGGTGTGGCAGGGGATAAAATTTTTGCAGAGCCTACCACGATTACGGGTTCCATTGGGGTATTTGGAACAATACCCAATATGCACGAATTGGCCAAAAACATAGGGGTAAACGCAGAGCAGGTGGGTACCAACGCAAATTCTGTGGATTATTCCTTTTTTGAGCCCATGTCGGACTCGTTCCGAAATGTAATGCAGGAAAGTATCGAGGAAACCTACCAAACCTTTTTAAGTCGTGTATCGCAAGGTAGGAACATGCCCGTAGAAAAGGTGAACGAGGTGGCGCAAGGCAGGGTTTGGAGCGGTGTAGATGCGAAAGCTCTAGGATTGGTGGATGAACTTGGTAACTTGGAGGACGCCATTGCTGCAGCGGCAGAAATGGCCGGATTAAGCGATTACGGTGTACGAAAGTACCCCAAGTATAAATCTGGATTCGAGCAGTTTATGGAAGATTATGGTGCGGTTAAATCCAAGATCGGGGAGTCCATTATACAGGAAGAAATCGGTACCGAAGCCTATCAGGTAATAAAAGAATTCAAAGAGTTTACCAAACAAGAGGGAATTCAGGCTAAGATGCCTTTCAGCCTAAACATTAAATAGAATTTAAACAGTACCACACGGAACTTTAACCATATATGACGCAAAAAGACAAGAAGAAGGCATTTTCCATTTATCTGTATTTAGGAGCAATGTTCATAACTTCTTTGGTGGTATCCAATTTAATCTTTCAAAAATTTTTCTCTTGGAGCCCTTTTGGGGATGTCTCCGTATTCGGTGCACCACTTTTTGAACTTTCGGTAGGTATTTTGCCGTATCCGATAACCTTTTTGATCACAGACCTCATTTCCGAGATCTATGGTCAAAAAAAGGCCAATCAAGTGGTCACCGCAGGAATTTTCGCTTCGTTTTTTTCCATGGCGATAATTTTAGTGGCCAACTACTCCAGTGCCATTCCCAGCTCACCGGTGGACAATACCACTTTTACCACCGTTTTTGGCCTGTCCCCATTAGGGGTTTTGGCATCCATGCTGGCTTACTTGGGCGCACAGTACATCGACATTACCATTTATCACTTTTGGAAACGCCTGACCAAAGGGAAAATGTTGTGGCTCCGAAATAATTTCTCAACATTTTCTTCTCAATTTATAGACACATTCACTGTAGTAGGGCTATTGTGCCTTTTTGGTGTACTGCCGTGGGACAAGTTTTATGGATTGCTCATTAGTGGGGTAATTTTTAAAATGATGATAGCCCTTCTCGACACCCCTTTGCTCTATTTTTTCGTATATCTGATGAGAAAAAGATTTAACTTAAAAATAGGAGAGGAAATTTCTTTGGATTGATGCTTCTCCTTTAATTTGCTGTAAAACACCCAAGTATGAAGAAAAAAGTCCTAAAAATTACTGGAATAACCCTACTTATCCTACTCGCAATTAGTATTGCCGTCCCTTTATTTCTTCAAGGTAAGATTGAAGAAATTATCAAGACAAAGGTCAATAACAGCATTAATGCCACATTGGATTTTGAGGATGCCGACCTAAGTCTTCTCAAGAACTTTCCCAATGCCCATGTGGAGCTTACCCAATTGTCCTTGATCAATAAGGCCCCTTTCGAAGGCGATACCCTTTTTGCTACTTCCAAGATCGCATTGTCCATGTCGATTAAAGAACTGTTCAAATCCGCAGATGAGCCGATAGTGATCAAAACTTTGGATGTGGATGAAGCCAAGTTGCACATCAAAACCGACGTGGAAGGCAATGCGAATTACGATATAGCCAAAGAGAGCAACGAACCAACGTCCGACCCCACAGGCGATCCTGATAGTAGTTTTACATTGAATATGGACTCCTATGCCATAAACAATACCGAAATTGTTTATGAGGATATGGCAAGTGGTATGCTCTTGACTATTATCGAAATGAATCATAGCGGGACGGGAGACCTATCTTTGGAAAAATCGGAGCTAAAGACCCTTACCGATGCTCTGGTATCCTTTGAGATGGACGGCACAAAATATCTGAACAAAAACAAAATCAATCTAGATGCGCTAATCGGAATAGATCTGAGCGAAAACAAATATACCTTTCTGGAAAATAAGGCCTTGGTGAACCAATTGCCACTGGTTTTTGATGGATTTGTTAAGGTGAACGAGGAAAACCAAGAGGTGGACATTACATTTAAAACACCTTCCTCCGACTTTAAAAACTTTTTGGCTGTAATCCCGGAAGCCTATGCCGGTAACATAGAAAATGTACGGACCACCGGAAATTTTGAGGTGAATGGAGTGTTTAAAGGAGTAGTGGATGAAGAACATATACCGACCTTTAAAATTGCGATCAATTCGGATAATGCATCCTTCAAGTTTCCCGATTTGCCCAAATCTGTCCGTAATGTGCATATAGACACCGAGATCAACAACGAAACCGGTATTACGGAAGATACCTATGTCGATATTAACAGGCTCTCTTTTGCCATAGATGAGGATAAATTCAATCTTAAGGCCAAGATCAGGGATGTAATGGGCAATACCAAGGTAGACGCCGACATGGACGGTAGGATAAACTTGGCGAACATCTCCCAAGCATATCCTGTGCCGGACGATTATAATCTTAAAGGCATATTGAATGCCGACGTATCCACATCTTTCGATATGGCTTCTTTGGAAAAGAAACAATATCAGAACACCAAAACCAGTGGTAAAGCATCTTTGACCGGTTTTGAGTATGCTTCGCAGGAGCTTAAAAACCCTGTAGCCATAAACAAAGCGGCCCTTACCTTTAATCCCAATACCGTTACATTGGATTCTTTTGAAGGTAAAACGGGAAGTACGGATTTTGCCGCCAAGGGAACTTTAACGAATTTACTGGGTTTTATGTTCAACAATGAAAATATTGAAGGTAGTTTTTCCTTGAACTCGAACCAATTTGCACTGAACGATTTTATGGTCGAGGAAACGGCAGATGAAAACCTAACAAAGACCGAGGAAACTACAATTGCTGGAGAGGAACGTATCAAAATACCATCTTTTTTGGATTGTACCATAGATGCTACTGCAAATACCGTGATCTACGATAACCTTGATCTAAAAAATGTAAAAGGGACATTGGTGATCAAAGACGAAACCGCTACTGTGAACAATCTTACTTCGGATTTATTCGGGGGTACTATGGGACTTTCTGGGGCGGTATCCACCAAACAAGAGACTTCTACATTCGATGTAAGCCTCGGTATGAACAATTTTAATATTGGCGAATCTTTTGCTGGTCTGGAACTGTTTAAAGTGTTAACCCCTTTGGCGAGTGCATTGACAGGTAAACTCAATTCGGATATTAAGATATCGGGTAACCTAAAAGAGGATTTTACCCCTAATTTGGCAACCATTTCCGGAAATCTGCTAGCGGAATTGCTTTCTCCCAAGTTGGATGCACAGAAAGCACCTTTGGTGTCTTCTTTGGATAATAAGCTCAATTTTTTGGATACAAAGCAAATCAATTTGGACGGACTTAAAACCGCTTTGAGCTTTGAAAATGGGGCAGTTAAAGTAAAACCTTTTACCTTAAAGTATAAAGATATCAATATAAATGTCGACGGTAGCCATACTTTTGATAGGCAGATGCAATACAAAGCCACTCTGGACGTACCTGCTAAATACTTGGGTGCAGAAGTGAACAAACTTATCGCGCAAATGAACGATCAAAGCTTGGGAGAAGTAACCATTCCCGTTACCGCCAATATTGGAGGTAGTTTTACAAACCCGTCCGTGAACACCGATATGACTTCGAGTGTAAAAACACTGACCGGTAAGTTGGTGGAAATGCAAAAGCAGAAATTGGTGAGTCAAGGAAAGGATAAGGCCAAAGACCTATTGTCCGATGTCTTTAAAAAAGATGAAGCCGATACCACCAAGACCACATCTGACGGCGTAAAAGAGGCCATTGGCAATATTCTTGGAGGAAAAAAGGATACTACGGCAACGGATACGAGCAAAACAGAAAAGGATGAGGTTAAAAATGCGGCCAAATCCATATTGGGCGGGCTGCTCGGAAAAAAGAAAAAGGATACAGTGAATTAAATGAGAAGGGCGATTTTAAAATCGCCCTTTTTTATTCCTTGATTTCGTTGTCGATGGTTTTCAGAATCTCATCTATACTTTGCATCAATGGATTGTAATGTAACGTTTCCGTTTTGATACTGGTTAGTATGAACATGAGCATATTGTTCTCAAACTCTTTCGACTTTAAAAGATTACGGTTGCTCGTTCGGTCCGAACTAGCGGGAATCCCCAATTCATCGGAGACCCCTGTGAGGTCATACAGCGTTTTAATGCTGTTTTGTTCGCTGCGGAACATATCCAGTATCTTGTCCCGCTCATTGGCCAGCATCATTTCTTGCTTCGATATGTCTTCAATGTTGGAAATCCAATTGGTCAAAAGGATGCGAAGGCGTGGATTGGAGATGTCTTTTAAACTACCCGAATTGATCATTTCCATCAAAAGGGAATTGTTGGGGTTGAACGAAATATCGAAAGCCAAGGCGTTATACAGCAAATTGGCGAGCTCTTGCTCATCGGGCAGGTTTTCGGGGTCGACCATATAGACCAAAATTTTCTTAGAGTCCTCATAGCTTTGCCTGTTGAAGGATATAAGTTCTTTTAATTTGGTTTGGCTGGTCTCGAACTCATCCCGAAGTCCCATAAGGTAAATCTGCTCTTTTTCCCGTTTGATACCTTGCTCATTGGCGTTATCTATGGCCAGTGCGATCAAAATCCCGATGACCACCAGAACAATTTCCCCTATGGCGTAAAGAATGTAATTGCTGACTTTTTTCTCGGCTATCAATTCCTTCCTGATTTTTCTGAAAAACTTGAGCATTTTGGAATGGATTGGTCAGCTGATGTTTATACCTACAAAGTAGCCTTCGCTACTCCTAACATTGAAGACTGTATTGTCATCAAAAATAAGGTATTGCCCTTTTATGCCCTTTAAGGTTCCTTTGTAACTTGGGGTTTTGTCCAAATTAAGGCTTTTTACCTTTTCTGGATATTGTAGCACGGGAAACTCCAATAAGGTTTCTTGCTTATCGTTTATAAAGTAGGCAATGGTTTCTTCGGGAATACTGGATTTCAGCTTCTCCCTCCATTCCACTAGATCCACGTCCTCGATATCATTTTTAAGCATTTTTTGCCAGCTGGTCTTGTCGCTCACGTGCGCTTTAAGGGCAACCTCGGTAATGCCCGCCAAATATCGATTGGGCACTTCCATAATTTCAATGGCTTCGTGGGCGCCTTGGTCTATCCATCGTGTCGGTACTTGGGATTTTCGGGTAACGCCTACCTTTACATTGCTGGAGTTCGCCAAGTAAACAACGTGTGGCTGTAACTGCATTTTTTTCTCGAATTCAAGATCACGGTCCGCTTTGTCCAAATGTGCCGTGCTCAATTCCGGTTTCATGATCCAATCTCCGGCAAGTGGAGTTTCAAAAAAACACGTCTTGCAAAAGCCTTGTCGGAAAATAGGCAGGTCTCTGCCACAGTTCAAACACTGAAATTTGATAAAATCTATTTGAACCTCTTTGTCCAAGGCTTGGTTCATATTGATAAAATCGTTCTCGAAAACCAAAAAATACTGGATGGGGTTTCCGATTTCGGTTTTCATTTTTCTAAGGACTCCTTCGTACAGCATTTTTGGATTGAATGTATTTGACTTATTTGAAAATGAGTGTTAGAAAAGTTATTTTAGCTGTTGCACCAATCTAATTTTCCAGGTTAAAGATACCTAAAATGCCGATACCATTATTCAACTCCATCGCTTCTTGGTTGTTACGCAAACGTTATCACCAAATTGAACTTTTTTTAAAATATCCACTGGATGTTCAGGATGAGGTGTTGCGCAAGCTTTTGGATTTTTCCAAGGAAACCATGATCGGTAGGCAATATGGTTTTCAGGACCTGCCAAAGTATGATGAATTCCGCAATAGGGTTCCCATAGTGACCTATGAAGATATTGCCCCGATGATCGAGCGTACCCGTCGTGGGGAACAGAACCTTTTCTGGCCTACTTCTATAAAATGGTTTGCCAAGAGCAGCGGGACCACCAATGCAAAAAGCAAGTTTATCCCGGTAAGTGGAGAGGCCCTGGAAGACTGTCACTACAAATCCAGTAAAGACCTGTTGTGCCTTTATTTAAATAATAACGAAAATTCACAATTGTTCACGGGTAAAAGTCTCCGTCTGGGAGGGAGTAAGGAGCTGTACGAGGACAATGGGACTTTTTTTGGTGACCTTTCGGCCATTTTGATCGATAATATGCCTCTTTGGGCAGAATATAGCAGTACGCCCAGTAACAAAGTCTCCCTAATGACCGAATGGGAATCCAAGCTGGAGGCCATCATCGAAGAAAGTATTAGGGAAAATGTGACCAGTTTGGCAGGCGTACCTTCTTGGATGTTGGTATTGCTCAACCAAGTTTTGGAAAAAACGGGAAAGAACCACTTGTTCGAACTTTGGGAGAATTTAGAGGTGTACTTTCATGGAGGTGTGAGTTTTACCCCATATAAGAATCAATATAAAAAATTGTTGCCCCGCAAAAAGTTCAACTACTATGAAACTTATAATGCATCGGAAGGCTTTTTTGGGATTCAAGATCAAAACAGTTCCGACGAATTACTGTTGATGTTGGACTATGGAATATTTTATGAATTTATTCCTATGCACGCTTATGGAGAAGGGGATAAGGCCATTCCGCTTTGGGAAGTGGAAACTGGAGTGAACTATGCTATGGTCATCACCACCAATGCCGGCCTATGGCGATATAAAATTGGGGATACGGTGAGGTTTACGAGCAAAAATCCCTATCGGATAAAGATTACTGGGAGAACTAAACACCATATTAATGTGTTTGGTGAAGAATTGATCATTGAAAATGCCGAGGAAGCCTTAAAGCAAGTCTGTTTAAAAACCGAGGCTGAAATTATGGATTATACCGCAGCTCCCATTTTTATGGCAGGAAAGGAAAAAGGGGCGCACGAATGGATGATCGAGTTTAGAAAACCACCGAAAGATGTCGGCTATTTCACTGAAATGTTGGACAATGCATTAAAATCACTCAACTCTGACTACGAGGCCAAAAGGTACAACAACATAACCTTGAACATGCCAAAGGTGCATTTGGCCAAAGAGAATTTGTTTCATCAATGGCTGAAATCCAAGAATAAATTAGGTGGTCAACATAAAATTCCAAGATTGTCCAATGATCGCGATTGCCTCGAGGAACTTCTTCAAATGAACAAGGGGTAAGCCAGATTTACGGTATCATCGGGAACCAGTACAAAAGTTACGAAAACGTTTTCGTAAAATAATCCCTTTCGTCGTAAATACTTTTCTCTTGAACAAATAAAAGTGGATTTGGGCCGTTTATTAAAGAACTTTCCCCTATCAATACTTTAAAAACACTAAACCATTAAAAGTCATGTCGGAAAAGCTTGTTGTTATCTCGGATAAATGGGGAGCCAAAAAAGGTCTTTGGATCGCCTCTTACTTTGGCTACTTGCAGCAGTATTATGATATTGAATTTCACGATTGCCAGCAATTGGGAAATGTGGAGGTTTCCATCTATTCGGAGGAGAATATAGATAAGGCCTTTAAAGAAGAAGGTCTGGAGAGAGCGGTAGCCAACTTATTGAGAAAAGAATCGGAGAAGGCCCATTATTTAGCCTTCGGCACTGGTGCCGCCGTTGTTTACAAAGCTGCTCTACAAGGTTTGCCCACCAAGACGATAACCGCTATTTCGGCCACTGGAATAGAGGGGGAAAACCAAATAGCTCCATCCGGTGTGCAACTGATCTACGGGGAATGTGATCAATTAAAACCAGGAATGAAATGGGCCAAAAGTGTTGGGGCCAATCTAAAGATTGTACCAAATTTTGGGCACACCCTTTACTCGGATGAAAAGATTATCTCTGATGTAAGTTTGTTGTTATTGGAAAATATTACAAAAAAAGCGGTCTAGGAGACCGCTTTTAGTTTTTTAACTGTTTCGTAGGACAGTTTTTTCTCTGCATATCCTTTCGTAACCTTGAATTCTGTTTCATCGCTGCTTGGTAGGGTAAACATGGCGTCTGTAAAAATGGCTTCGCACAAAGAGCGCAATCCACGTGCACCAAGTTTATATTCCACAGCTTTTTCTACAATGTAATCCAATGCCTGATCGGTAATGGAGAATTTAATATCGTCCATGGCGAACAGTTTTTCGTACTGTTTTATGATGGCATTTTTAGGCTCCGTTAAAATGGCGCGCAAGGTTTTTGCATCCAAAGGATTCATGTGTGTCAGTACAGGAAGTCTTCCTATAATCTCTGGAATAAGTCCGAATTCCTTTAAATCTTTTGGTATAATATATTGGAGTATGTTTTCTTGATCCAGATTTTCTTCGGCCTTGGAAGCACTGTACCCAACTGCCTGCATGTTCAATCGTTTGGTGATGATACGTTCGATACCATCAAAAGCACCACCGGCAACAAATAGGATATTCTCGGTATTTACCTCGATAAATTTTTGGTCCGGGTGTTTGCGTCCACCTTTGGGCGGCACGTTGACCGTTGTGCCTTCCAATAGTTTCAGGAGTCCCTGTTGTACTCCTTCGCCCGATACATCTCGGGTAATCGATGGATTATCGCTTTTACGGGCAATTTTGTCTATTTCGTCAATAAATACAATGCCGCGCTCTGCTTTTTCCAAGTTATAATCGGCAGCCTGTAGCAAACGGGTCAAAATGCTTTCAACGTCCTCTCCTACATAACCGGCTTCCGTTAAAACTGTAGCATCTACAATGGCAAGGGGTACGTTGAGCATTTTGGCAATGGTCTTGGCGATAAGGGTCTTGCCCGTACCTGTTTGCCCTACCATTATAATGTTGCTCTTTTGGATTTCGATATCCTCGTCCTTGCCTTTGGGCTGCAATAATCTTTTATAGTGGTTGTAGACGGCTACGGACATAACCTTTTTGGTGCGTTCCTGTCCGATTACAAAAGTGTCCAAGAAATCGTGGATCTCCATTGGTTTTTTTAATACCAACTCGGATGATAGATCTTGATTTTTAGTTTGTTTGGACTCTTCGGCCACAATACTGTGGGCTTGTTCTATACATCTATCGCAAATATGCGCATCCAGACCGGCGATCAATAAATTGGTTTCCGGTTTTTTTCTTCCACAAAAAGAACATTCCAAATTTTCCTTTGCCATAAAATTTTATTCTTCAACCATCAATAACGCAAAAATAATGGATTTGTTCTGTGTTAACTGGTTGTTTTGTAATCTATTGGGAGGTTTTACTTTTCCCTTACTAATATTTCATCGATCATTCCGTACGCTTTGGCTTCTGGGGCCTTCATCCAAAAATCACGATCACTGTCTTCGTAAACCTTGTCGAAACTTTGACCTGAGTGCTTGGAAATGATTTCATATAACTCGTCCTTGATTTTTAAGACTTCTTGGGCTGCAATTTCAATATCGCTTGCTTGTCCTTGTGCTCCGGACAGTGGCTGATGGATCATTACCCTTGAGTGGGGCAATCCGCTCCGCTTGCCCTCTTGTCCGGCACATAGCAAAACGGCTGCCATAGATGCGGCGATACCTGTGCAAATGGTAGCAACATCGGGTTTAATAAACTGCATGGTGTCGTAAATGCCCAGACCGGCATATACGCTTCCTCCCGGAGAGTTGATATAGATTTGGATGTCCTTGGAAGCATCTGCACTTTCCAAGAACAGTAGTTGTGCTTGTATAATATTGGCCACCTGATCATTGATCCCGGTTCCCATAAAAATAATCCTATCCATCATCAATCTGGAGAAAACGTCCATGGCAACCGCGTTCAATTGCCTTTCTTCAATAATGTTCGGGGTCATGTTCATGGGATACATTGTACTCATGATCTGATCATAGTACATGCTGTTTATACCATGGTGCTTGGTAGCGTAGTTTTTGAATTCTTTTCCGTAATCCATAGGATCTGACTCGATTTATCTTAAAAAAAAGGTGCCGAAAAATTGGCTTTTCGGCACCGTAAAGATACTTAATTTTCTTTTAGTGGAATCTTAGCTGTACGCTTCCTTGATGAAATCTTCATAGGACACCTCCTTGATCTTAAGGTTGGCTTTTTCCTTATAAAGGTCCAAAAGTTTTTGGCTCATCAATTGTTCGGACAATCTTTTTACTTCGTCCTGGTTGCTCATTACCCTTGCGGCAACACTTTCCAGTTCTTCTTCTTTTGGGTCCATGTGGCCATATTGAGCCATTTGGGACTTAATGAAGCCTTTGGCGAACTCCTTAAGTTCATCGAACTGAACCTGAAGATCGTTCTCTTGAATGATTTTCCCTTCGATCAATTGGTAACGAAGTCCTTTTTCGGATTTTTCGAACTCTTCTTTGGCTTCATCCTCGGTCAAGGGGTTTTCTCCACTGATCTGAATCCACTTTTTAAGGAACTCGGACGGAAGCTCGAATTTGGTTTCGTCAATTAATTTTTCGGTGATATCGTTCAAGAGCTTCTGATCAGCTTGCTGTTCAAACTGCTTTTCAGAGTCTTCTTTGATCTTGTCCTTCAGTTCTTTTTCGGAACTTACTTTTCCTTCGCCAAACAATTTGTCGAAAAGTTCTTGGTCCAGGGCAGCTGGTTCTCTTTCGTTGATCTCTTCTATTGTGAAGGTAACATCGATCTTAAGGCCATCGGCTTTGTCTGCGGAAATTCCCAAGGCACTGGACAATAAATAGTCTTCTTTAAAAAGACCTTTGCTTGCTAGGGTCACAGTGTCGCCCACTTTTTTACCTACCAGGGCATCAATGGCTTTTTTGCCTTTGATCTTGTCCATTTCGATAGTGGTCTTGTTCTCTATTTCCTCTTCTTGATTGGTGAACGTACCGGTAATTTCGTCCTTTTTGCCAACTTCGGACTTGGAGATCAGTTTTCCGTATTGCTTTTGGATACGTTCTACTTGTTCCTCGACCATTTTTTTATCGGCAACAATTTTATATTGGGTCACTGCTTTTTTTGTCTTCAAGTTTACGTCGAAGCTCGGTGCCAATCCCAGTTCAAATTCAAAATCGAGATTGTCTTTGTCCCAATCAAAATCGTCCTGTTGTTTTGGAAGCGGATTTCCAAGAACATCCAACTTTTCTTCGGTAAGATATTTGTTCAGATTGTTTTGGAGCAGTTTGTTCACTTCGTCCACCAAAACAGCTTTGCCGTACTGCTTTTTGATAAGCCCCATAGGAACTTGACCTTTTCTAAAACCAGGAATGTTTGCCTGTTTTCTGTAATCCTTAAGGATTTTCTCTACTTTGTCTTGATAGTCTTCTTTGCTTATGGCAACCTTTACTACTGCATTAAGATCGTCAATCTGCTCTTTGGTTATATTCATTTCCTACCTAATTTGCTTTCTAAAAATGGGATGCAAAAGTAAGTCTTTTTTGAATTGTCGGCAAGTTTTTAAACCGTTGGTTCTCAAACAAAATGAATTCTATTGATCTTCTTTTAAAATGGAGTGTAAAATGGCCTGTAAAATTGCTAGCAACAAACTGAAGATTACCGCCCACCAAAAGCCACTTACATAAAATCCATCGATGAGTTTTGCGGCCAATAGAATAATTATGGCATTGATGACCAATAGAAAAAGCCCTAGAGTAAGAATGGTAATGGGCAAGGTGAAAATTACCAATATTGGTTTTACCAAGAAGTTGAGGATGCTCAGTACAACAGCCACCAGAATGGCGGTCATCATGGAGTCGACCCCGACCCCGGGGAGTACATAGCTCAGAATTACTACGGCTATTGCATTTAAAAGAAGTCTCAGTATAAGTTTCATAGTGTTTAGTTTTGTCAGTAATAAAAAAGGCACCGAAATTCGGTGCCCTTAAGATAAGAAAATAATGTTTGTTTAGTCAATATATAACCCGGTGTAATCCAATGGGTTTACGTTGGGTAAATTTGATCCGTATTTTGAATTTATTGCCGCTATAAAAGCGTTGGCAACAATGGCGTAGCCTCTTGGCGACGGGTGAACCCCATCTAAAGAGAATCCTCCGCCTGTGGCGAAAGTTGCGTCAACATTGCTACCATCTGCTTGCTGAAAACCATTGGTGTTCAGTTCGTTCAGCAAGGCGTTGGCATCTACAAAAGCTAGGTCGTAGGCTGTGGCCAAACCTGAAATGGTCTGGTTGTATGCTGTTAATGCGGTTTCCACGGTGGCCTGTTCTTCTGGAGTCAAAACCCATTCGTCTCCAAGGGGAACGGCAACTCCATTAATGGATGTTGGGTTGTTCGGGTCGGCAAGAGTGCCGATGAATGTTCTGGAGGTAAGCACCATTAAATCGTCTTCGGTGGCTTGCCTCATATTGATCAAAGCTGGGTTGTAGCCTGTTAAATCGGTCAAATCTTCATCGATAATTACAACAGCGTTACCTTCACCTGCCGAGAAAGATATGGTTCGCTTTGCCAGTTCGTCCTCTGTGATTATACCCAATCCTTGTAATTGTGCAAGTCCTGCATTATAGGCTCCGTAGCCTTCGGCGCTGTTCAAAAAAGCAGCAGTCGAAGCATCCAAAGGCACTGGATTGTGCGGCACGGTGGTAAAATAAGGAATATCTGTAACGTTGGGAAGGTTGGCAATAACGCCACCTGCTCCATTGGCCGTCATGGTTTGAATAATACCATCCAAGGTGGCTGCGAAAACGTTGGGGTCGGTGATGTCGCTTCTGGAATAGGTGCTAGGGTCCAAGTTGCCTGTTTGGTCAACTCCTGTTCCGCCGCCCGTTGCGTAAATTAAAATATCGTTCGCTCCGGCCCATAAGGTGAAAAATGTAGCGCCTTGCGCTGCTGCATCTCCTAACACGGTGGCGGTATCGGACGATGAAAATCGTGCGAAGTAAGGATTGGCTGTGCCCATGGCAACCCCTGCGACGCTTCCGTAACCCGGTGCCAACAATTCGTAGCTCTTTGCGCCAGGAACACCCATGTTGTTGTATGTTCCGGATAATTTAACGGCTACATCGGTAGAGCCTTGTCCTTCAACAGGTACAGGACTTGGGCTTGCGCCCAAGAAGGATAGTATAAGTCTGTTGCCGGCAACTACGTTTCCGCCAAGCGTCATGCCTCCTAAATTATCGGCCATAAACGGTATCTCAAAACTTCCGCCTCCTGCAAGGGCGAAATTGGTGGCGAGCATATTGGGGAAAGATGCTGTTTGTCCGTCAATAAATAAAGCATTGTCCGAGAAGCCCGCGGTCAAGGAGTTGCCTATGGCTACGTAGTTGGAAAAATCTGCTGTTCCTGAAGTATATTCTACTGGAGTTGGGTCTGGTGTGTCGATCGGGGTGTCATCTTCACATGCAATCAAGAATAAGCCTAAGAATGGGAGTAAGGCATACAACTTTTTCATATCAAAAAATCTGTTTCAGTTAGTTTATGTTAATTGTTATGGTAACAACCAGAACTAACCAAATCTATATCAAATTTGTCATACAGGCAATAAATTGAGCAAAAAAATTATGCATGCATAATAAATATAGGCCAATTTTATGAATTTAAAAACGCATCGCTTTTTTCGAAAAACTGTTTGGGGTTTTCTGCATGGAGCCAATGTCCAGCTTTATCTATAGTTTCGATTTTGGCCATGGGGAAGTGCCTTTTGATCTCATCATAGTCGTTAGGTTGGATGTATTCTGAGCGGTCGCCTCTTAAAAATAATGTGGGGCCATTATAAACTGCGGAAGGAAATATATTTTCCCCTATTTCTTCCATGCGGTTTTTGAGCACGTCAAAGTTAAAACGGAACCCTAGCCTTTCTTTTTCCACCCAATAGAGGTTTTTGAGCAGAAACTGTCTAATTCCCCTATCTTTTATGTGTTTGGCTAGTTCGTCATCGGCTTCGCGTCGATCCGAAATGGTGTTGAAGTCCAAATGTGAAAGCCCGTTAAAAATAAAGTCGTGATGCGGGGGGTAGTATTTTGGGGCAATGTCGGCCACTATTAATTTGGTCACTTTTTTGGGGTGGGATGTTGCCATTTGCATGGCTGTTTTGCCTCCCATGGAGTGTCCCATAACCAATGCCGATTCCACATTGTGGTGCTCCATGTATGTGATTACATCATTGCTCAATACATCATAATTGAACTCTTCGGAGTGGAAACTTTTGCCGTGGTTCCGTTGATCTATCAAATGTACTTCGAATCCATTTTCGGCATATTTGGATCCCAGGGTTTTCCAGTTGTCGGACATTCCCAGAAATCCATGAAGAATAACAAGTGGCTGGCCTTTGCCCAATATTTTTGAATGTAATATTTGCATTATTTCAATCTATCTAAATACATGTTCACTACATTTTCGAGGCCTAAATAAATGGACTCACATATTAATGCGTGACCGATGGATACCTCTAAAAGGTTAGGAATATGTTCCTTAAAAAACTTGATGTTGTCCAAGCTAAGGTCGTGACCTGCATTTAGGCCAAGGCCAACTTCCTGTGCCATTTTGGCCGCTGCAACAAATGGAGCAATGCTACCTTTCTTGTTGCCTTTGGCAAACGTTTCGGCAAAGCTTTCCGTATAGAGTTCAATGCGGTCGGTGCCGGTTTCTGCCGCTGCTTTTACCATTTCTACGTCGGGATCCACAAAAATAGAAGTGCGGATACCACTTTCCTTAAAGGTTTTGATTACATCCACTAAAAAATCTTTGTGTTTTATAGTGTCCCAACCGGCATTGGAGGTTATGGCATCCTCAGCATCGGGCACCAAGGTGACCTGCGTGGGTTTTGTTTCAAGTACCAAATCAATGAATTTTGGAATGGGGTTGCCCTCAATGTTGTATTCCGTGGAGACCACTTTTTTTAGGTCCCTGGCATCTTGGTAACGGATGTGGCGTTCGTCCGGACGCGGATGTATGGTGATGCCCTGTGCGCCAAAAGATTCGATATCCTTGGTGGAAGTTATCAAGTTGGGTACGTTGCCGCCTCTCGAATTTCTTAAAGTTGCCAGTTTATTTATGTTGACACTTAACTTTGTCATGGAGTTCATTTTTAGAATGTCAAAAATAAGAATTCGGCATGCCTTTTGCCATTTTAAATTAGTATTTTGCACTTAATAGTAGAGATATGCAGATTCAAGATAAAATAATCAATACGGTTCCTGTTTTCAATGTGTCGGAAACTTTAAAAGATGTTATTGCGTTTTTTGAAGAAACCACATTTTCCCATGTTGGAATTACCGAGAACGGAACGTATTTGGGGCTACTGTCAGAAAACGATCTGCCCTGTTTTGATGCGGAAAGGAAAATTGAGGATTTTAGGTTTGAAATGGAGGATTTCTTTGTGACAAAGGAAACTGCTTGGCTGGATGTTTTGGAAATGTTCTCCCGTAACGAGGCCAATGTGCTGCCTGTATTGGACGAAGACCGTTTGATTATCGGGTATTACGACCTGGAGGATATAGTGGATGTATTTATCGATACGCCTTTTTTTAGGGAGCCTGGGGCTATATTGGTGGTTTCCATCGGGATAAAAGATTATTCTTTTAGTGAGATAGCCCAAATCGTAGAAGGCAATAATGCCCGTTTGTTGGGAGCCTTTATTACCGATTCGCATAATGATATTGTGG
Organism: Flagellimonas alginilytica; assembly: GCF_042134605.1. GTDB lineage: Bacteria > Bacteroidota > Bacteroidia > Flavobacteriales > Flavobacteriaceae > Flagellimonas > Flagellimonas alginolytica. Next base: position 2,322,624 of record NZ_CP169638.1, read on the forward strand.
AAATAACCCTTAAGGTAGGTACGCAGAGCCTAAACGAGGTCGCCCAGACCTTTAGGCGGTACAACTATACTATTGTGTTCGGAAACAGCGATGATCAGTTCTTGGAAGATTTGAAGCAGCGTTCCGACTATCTGGAAAAATATCTTAACGTTTAGTATGAAGGTAGCCATATACGGTCAATCTTTTCAAAAGGAAGATCAACTTTGTGTAGAGGAGCTAATGGACGAGTTGAAAAAACTGAATGCTTCCATATATGTAGAGGAATCTTTTTATGCGCTTGTAGCAACGATCACCAAGGAACAAATAAAAGGTACGTTTACCCAATCCAAAGGATTAGATCCATCTTTTGATATGTTCGTGAGTTTTGGTGGAGATGGAACTATGTTGCGGGCCGTTACCTATATTAAGGACTATGGGATTCCTATTGTTGGTGTAAATACCGGGAGACTGGGGTTTTTGTCCACGTTTAAAAAAGAAAATGTCCGAAAACTTGTAACCGAGTTTCAAGCGGGGCATTTTACTATAGAGGAGCGTTCTTTGGTGGAACTGGAACTCGATTCGGAGCTGGACGAATTCAACGGACTCAATTTTGCCTTGAACGAGATTACGGTGAGCAGAAAAGATACCACTTCTATGATCACTGTGGAAACATGGTTGGACGATGAATATTTGACCTCGTATTGGTCCGATGGTCTGATCGTTTCCACACCAACAGGATCAACAGGTTACTCTTTGAGTTGTGGCGGACCGGTAATGGTACCCTCTGCAAAATCGTTGGTGCTAACACCGATTGCACCGCACAACCTCAATGCGAGGCCATTGGTAATTTCGGACAATACACAAATCAGGTTAAAAGTTTCCGGTAGGGAGCACACGCACTTGGTATCCTTGGATTCGCGAATTGCAGATATTCCGAACGGAAAGGAAATTCGAATCAAAAAAGCGGATTTTACCATTAAAATGATCGAGTACAAATCGGAAAGTTTCCTGAAAACTTTGAGGAATAAATTACTTTGGGGGGAAGATAAACGCAATTGATACGGATAAAAACAATAAATAGAACGAAAAACTGTTTAACAAGGGAGAACAATTTTAAACGTACAACTATAGACCTTCCTTTACTCTTAATACTTGAAACTTTTTGGATCGTATGCGAATAGTTTTGGCAGTTTTTCTGTGCTATGTGGTCAAAGTGAGCGCGCAAACCTACGAGATAGGGGTGTTTGCCGGCGGGGCCAATATGATAGGGGATGTGGGAAGGACCAGTTATATCTTACCATCGGGACCTGCATTTGGCGGAATATTTAAATGGAACAAGGGCAAGCGCTATGCATGGCGTGGCAGTATACTTTATGGTAGTGTTACGGCTGATGACACTAAATCCAGTATGGAATCCAGACAACAAAGAGGGTATAAAGTGGATAATTCCATTTTGGAGTTCTCTGCCGGACTGGAAATAAACTTTGTGGAATACAACCTGCACAAGCTCGGACCGGCCTTTACACCATACCTTTACACAGGTTTTACTTACTTCAGGTACGATTTTAATTATATTGATGCCCTTCAAATGCAGGATATTAACCAAAAAGACGGTAGTTTTGCAATTCCAATGACGGTTGGGGCCAAGTATCGTTTAAATCAGTTTTTGATTCTTGGAGCTGAGATCGGGGCCAGATACACCTTTACGGATAATTTGGACGCTAGTAACCCGGAGGGCTCCAATTTTGAACAGTTCCGTTTTGGGAATATATTGAGCGATGACTGGTACGTTTTTACAGGTATAACCTTAACGTATACCTTTGGACGTAAACCTTGCCAGGATTGTTTTCAATAAAATGTACACACTAGAAGAAGTAGACAAAGATAAACTGCCGCAACATGTTGCCATTATAATGGATGGTAACGGTAGATGGGCAAAACAACGGGGAAAGCTCCGTATGTTCGGGCACGAGAATGGTGTTGACGCTGTAAACCAAGCCGTTGAGAATTGTGCCAAACTCAAGATACCTTACCTTACCCTATATGCTTTTTCCACCGAAAATTGGAATCGCCCTAAAACAGAGGTCGATACCTTGATGCGACTTTTGGTCAATGCCCTTAAAAAAGAACTAAAGACCTTGACCAAGCACAATATAAGGTTAAAGGCCATAGGTAAGATCGACACACTGCCCAAAAAAGTCTATAAAGAACTTACGGAGGTAATGTCCAAAACTGAAAACAATACGGGGATGACCCTTACGTTGGCATTGAGCTATGGCTCTAGGGAAGAGATAAAAACAGCTGTGCAAGAAATAGCGGTCAAAGTTAAAAATAACATAATTTCCCCCGAAAATATTGATGAAACAGTTATAAATACACATCTTTACACGCACTTTTTGCCTGATGTAGACCTACTTATACGCACAAGCGGCGAATGTAGGATAAGTAATTTTTTACTTTGGCAAATAGCATACGCCGAATTATATTTTATTGATGTATTTTGGCCCGACTTTAGAGAAAGTCATTTGGTAGAGGCCATAATAAGTTATCAAAATAGAGAACGACGATTTGGAAAAACGAGCGAACAACTTAACTAAGGGTATCACAAACGCTATACTTTCTACCCTTTTTATCCCCTTATTACTACTATCCACCCAGGCATTTGCCCAAGAAACCACTTTCGAGGAAGGCAAGCAATATATTTTGGGCGGACTATCTGTAACTGGATTGCAGAGTTACAACGAGCAAACCGTTAAAAGTTACACAGGGTTACGGGTAGGTCAACCCATCAAAGTTCCTGGTGACGAAATCAGTGCAGTGATCAAAAAGTTGTGGAACTTGGATTTGTTCAGCAATGTGGAAATGTTCTACACCAAAGTAGAGGACGACAAAATATTTCTGGAACTCAATATTATGGAGCGTCCAACATTGAACAATGTCACCGTATATGGTGTCAAAAAAAGGAAGGTGGACGATATCATTGACGACACCGACCTTAAAAAAGGTAAAAAAATTACCGAGAGCTTGATCGCAAACACAAAGAACTACCTTCAGAACAAGTACAAAAAACAAGGTTTCCTCAATGCAAAGGTAAGTATTGCCACCGCTACGGATACTACCGGGGCCAATACGCAGAACATGGTCATCAATGTAAACAAAGGCGATAAGGTTAAAATTCGCAAGATCACTTTCGATGGCAATGAGAAACTTTCCAACAAGCGACTCAAAAAATCTTTAAAAAACACTAAAAAGAAAAAGTTTTACCGTTTCTGGAAAAAGTCCAAATATATCGAAGCCGACTTTGAAGAAGACCTGTCCAATTTGGTCGACACCTATGCGGAAAGAGGGTATAGGGATGCCAGGGTGCTGTCCGACAGCTTTGTAAAGGTCGACGAAAAGAATATAGACCTTGTGATTTCTGTCGAAGAAGGGGACAAGTATTACTTTGGGGATATCAACTTTGTGGGCAACACAGTTTATACCGATAGAATGCTGACCCAATATTTAGGTATCAAAAAAGGTGATACTTACAATGGGGTTCTGTTAAAGGAACGTATCGCAGACGATACAAAGCCAGATGCAGAGGACTTGACCAATCTGTACCAGAACAACGGTTACCTGTTTTCGAGTATTAACCCTGTTGAAGTTTCTGCAGTAAACGATACCATCGATTTTGAGATTCGAATAATAGAAGGCAAGGAAACATTCTTGGACCACGTTACGGTTTCTGGAAACGACAAGACCAATGACCACGTTATTTTTAGGGAAATCCGAACCAGGCCTGGTCAAAAATACAGCAAGGCCAATATTGTTAGAACCATTCGCGAATTGGGCCAACTCGGATTTTTCGATGCAGAGCAGATCGTGCCGGACATTATCAATCCCAACCCTAACGAAGGAACTGTGGATGTAAACTATAGCTTGGTAGAATCCGGATCCAGCCAAATTGAACTCCAAGGTGGTTTTGGGGGTGGAGGTTTTATAGGAACCCTTGGGCTTTCCTTCAGTAATTTTTCCTTAAAGAATATTTTTAACAAAGAGGCCTATCAGCCAGTTCCCATGGGAGATGGTCAAACATTTGCTCTGCGTTTACAGGCGAGTAGAACTTTCCGTGTATATAGTTTAAACTTCTCGGAGCCATGGTTGGGGGGCAAAAAACCGGTCCGATTTAATTTATCGCTATCCAGGACCCAACAATTTGCGACCGGGTTCGATCAAAATGGAAGATTGGATGTGGATAAATCCCGTGGATTTGCCATTACCGGGGTATCTGCTGGTTTGGCAAAAAGAGTGCAATGGCCAGATGACTTTTTTACTATTTCACATTCCTTGAGTTATCAGTTGTACGACTTTAACGATTATAATAGTGGACTGTTCAATTTTGGTAATGGTAACTCCAATTCGCTGAGTTATACCTTTGGTATTTCAAGAAGTTCCCAGGGGCCAAGTAGAATTTTCCCGATGACAGGTTCAAACTTCGAACTAACGGCCAAGTTTACTCCGCCATACTCTTTGTTCAGTAATAAGGACTACGGTCAATTAAAAGATGATATCGACAATACCCTTGAGCGGTTGGATGAATTACAAAATTCCACAGATGCGGAAGAAATATTGGAGCGTGAGCAATTGGCAGAGGATTTGGAACGATTTGAAGAAGAGCGCTTTAAATTGTTGGAATATTACAAAATCAAGTTCAAAGGCGATTGGTACACCACCCTTGTAGATAAATTGGTGCTGCGTACAAACGCCGAGTTTGGCTTTTTGGGAGCATACAACCACGATATAGGAGATGTGCCGTTCGAGCGTTTCTATGTCGGTGGGGACGGACTAGGGAACTTTACTTTGGACGGTAGGGATGTAGTTCAATTGCGAGGGTATGAAAACCAGTCGCTTACACCATATATTCCAAATGCCATAACCGGAAATCTTGAGCAGGACGGGGGTACCATTTATAATAAATTCTCCCTGGAGATGAGATATCCGCTAACTTTAAAGCCTTCTGCATCCATTTATGCACTATCATTTTTAGAAGCTGGTAACGCTTTCAACAATTTTAATGACTATAATCCGTTTGAGTTAAAAAGATCTGCCGGAGTGGGGTTACGTATTTTTATGCCGGCATTCGGTCTCTTGGGAATAGATTTTGGTTACGGTTTCGATAGCGATGCTCGTCCAGGATCTGTAGGGCCAAGTGGCTGGCAAACGCACTTCATCATCGGGCAGCAGTTTTAATCAGTGGAAAATTGTGTGTTGCTAATTTGTAAATAACTCATATTTAATTAATTAGTAATTTTGGCACGATATTTTCTATGTAAAATGCGGAATCAAAGATGAATACCAAAGTTCTTTTATCACTAGTTGTTTTAATGTCCTCCTTGTATGGATTTTCCCAAAGGGGTGTTCGCATTGGGTATGTGGATATGGAGTATATCCTAGAAAATGTGGAAGAGTATAGGGACGCAACACAACAATTAAATGCCAAAGCTCAAAAGTGGAAGCAAGAAATTGAACTAAAGCAAAGTGTTGTCGACCAAATGAAGAAAGATCTAATGGCGGAAAAAGTGCTTCTTACCGATGAGTTGGTCCTTGAGCGTGAAGAAGAAATCCAAATTTTGGAAAAAGAAATGTTGGATTACCAACAAGACCGATTTGGGCCACAAGGAGATTTGGTGTTGCAAAAACAATTGCTGATCCAACCTATACAAGACCAAGTTTTTAATGAAGTACAAAAAATAGGTGCTAATAAAAGATACGATTTTATTTTTGATAAATCAGCAGATGTTGTAATGTTGTATTCCGAAAAACGGCACGATATCAGTGATTTGGTTTTAAGGGAAATAGGGCGCACAAGAAAAATAAGCGCTTCCAATAAAAAACAACAAGAACAAAGCCGTTTGGAGCAGTTCAAGGAAGAAGAGGACAAGATCAGCGATGCCCTAAAAGAAAGACAGGAAAATGCTGCGCAAGCTTTGGAAGAAAAAGAAAAGGCAGCGGAAGAACGAAGAGAGGAAAAGCTAAAGGAACGCGAAGAGCGCAAAAAGGCATACGAAGAACGAAGAAAAAAATTATTGGAAGAGCGCGAGGCCAAACGCAAAGCTAAATTGGAAGAGCGAAAAAAAGCGCAAGAACAACAAAAGGATTCAATAGGATAGTTTTATATTGAAACACTAAATTTTAAGTCAAAATAGTAACGTAGAGAATCATGAAAAATGTAAAAAGAATCGCTGTGGCCCTAGTATTGTTTGTTGCGGCTACGGGTTTTGTAAACGCACAGAGCAAAGTTGCACATATCAATGTTCAGCAACTATTGTCTGACATGCCAGAGATGAAAGCTGCACAAGCTGAGTTGAAGAAATTACAGGAAACCTATAGAGCGGATATCCAAAGCTCAATGACAGAGCTTCAAAACAAGTATACCCAATACCAAAACGAAGCAACGTCCAAAACAAGAGAAGAAAACGAGCAAAGAGCAGTAGAGCTTCAAGGTTTTGAAAAAAATATCCAGGAAGCGGAACAAGCAGCTATGCAAGAAATGCAAAAAAAGCAACAAGAGTTGTTCTCACCAATCTCCGAAAAGGCCAAAGCAGCTATCGAAAAAGTGGCAGCAGCACAAGGTTACGACTATGTAATCGATGCAAGCCCAGGATTGAGCCTTATCGTGGCCAAAGGAAAAGACCTGTTGCCAGAAGTTAAGAAAGAACTTGGTTTCTAAACCATATCTAAGATTACGTAAAAAAACCGCTTTTATTAAAGCGGTTTTTTTATGCCATAAAATTTTTAGATACTATTTTTAATCATGCCAAAACCAATAGGAATATTCGATTCGGGAGTAGGGGGGACCTCAATTTGGAAGGAAGTTGCAAAAATGTTGCCGCACGAGCATACCATCTATCTGGCCGACAGCGCCAATGCCCCGTATGGAGAAAAGTCAAAAGAAGAGATTTTACGGCTCAGTATTAAAAATACCGAATATTTGGTCCAGCGTGGTTGTAAAATCATCATAGTAGCCTGTAATACCGCTACAACGAACGCAATTGATCATCTACGTTCCCATTACTCAGTACCTTTTATAGGCATAGAACCGGCAATCAAACCTGCGGCACTTCAGACGAAAACAAAAAAAGTGGGTGTATTGGCCACTAAAGGAACGCTCTCCAGTAGCTTGTTCCACAATACTTCCAAACTTTTCGCCGAGGGTATAACCGTTTTCGAGCAAGAGGGAAAAGGATTGGTAGAGCTAATAGAGGCCGGTAAAATTGATACAGAAGAGATGAGGAACCTCTTGTCAACGCTTCTTGAACCTATGCTAGAGGAGAATATGGATTGTTTGGTGCTGGGGTGTACACACTATCCTTATCTTATTCCTGTTTTAAAGGAAATATTGCCAAACAATGTAAATATCATAGATTCAGGTGAAGCCGTGGCCCGTCAGACCAAAACAATCTTGGAGCAGAAAAACTTGCAGACCAAGGTAAATGGTAATCCTGAACATATTTTTTATACCAATGGCGATGTAACGGTTTTAAAAGACCTAATAGATAGCCCCAACGCTAAAGTCTCCTATCTTGATTTTTAATCCCTATTTTCTACGGTAGGTCATATAAGTAAAATCATATTGGTGCCTGTCGTCCTTTGGGTGGTATTCTTCCTTTACGAGCTCCCATTGGTCCTCATTTATTTCAGGAAAAAAAGCATCCGCTTCAAACTTGCCGTGCACCCGTGTCAATTCAATATCCGTGGCAATGGTCATGCACTGCTTGTAAATTTTTCCGCCACCAATTATAAAAGCGGTCTCGTTATCATCTACTAAATCGATTGCTTCGCTAATGGAATGTACCACGGTACATGGGAATTTTGGCACGTAGTCCTCGTCCCGGGTAATGGCAATGTGCGTTCGGTTGGGCAAAGGCTTGGGGAAGCTCTCCAAGGTTTTTCGCCCCATAATGATCTTGTGTCCGGAAGTCAAGGCTTTAAATCGCTTAAAATCATCGGGCAAATGCCAAACTAGATCGTTGTCCTTGCCCAAAGCATTGTTTTCTGCGGCCGCAGCAATGATGATCAATTTTTTCACTGATCTTTTTTTTTATTGATTTTGGAAAGGGGAAAATCGGTTTCTATTTCCTTTTGAAGTTCGCTTATTCGTTTTTTCTGAAGCTCCACCAACCGTTCACGTTGGGATCGCTCCCAATCCTGCCCCATAAATTTATGTGTTACAAACACCTTAAAAGTGTGCATGGAGACCAAAAAGGTCCATATACAGATCAGCCAAATGGACCAATCGTAGGCAATACCATATTTTAAAACTTTGTTGGCAATGATCAAGAAAATACTGCCGATCAGAAATATGACCATATGGGAGTACAACCTCTTCTTCTGTTTTATACGTTTTTGGGCATTTTCCAGAAGTTGGTGCTGTTCCAAATCTATTTCAGGCTTTTTCTTTTTACCAAATGACAACATGGAATGGCTATCTTTATGGACAAAGATAATTGAATTGTTTCCAAAAATCCCGACATGCAAAAGCTAAGAAAAAAATTTCCAGTACTCAACCAGTGCATATATGCAAATACCGCAGCGACCGGTTTATTGAATGAGGATTTAATGGAATGGCGACAAGGACACGACCTTGATTACTTGATCGGGGGCAGTGAGATGAAAATGAACGGGTTTCTGCATATGCCTGAAATCAAGAGAACTGTGGGCAAATTTTTTAGTTGCCGACCAGAAAACGTGGCCTTGGTGCCCAATTTTAGTTTAGGGATCAATCTTTTGTTGGAAGGGCTCCCCAAGAACAAAAACATATTGCTTGTTAACAATGATTACCCTAGTCTTAATTGGCCTTTTGAGACGCGAAATTTTAAGAGAACGTATGTGGATGCCGATGAAAATTTGGAAGAAAATATCCGCGGGCAGCTTAGAAAAGGGGGATTTGATGTATTGGCATTGAGTTTGGTGCAATGGCTCAATGGACTCCAAATAAATATGGAATTTTTAAAAGACCTAAAAAAAGAGTTCCCCGACCTTGTTATTATTGCAGATGGTACGCAGTACTGTGGAACACAACCCTTCGATTTTGAAGCTTCGGGTATCGATATTTTGGGGGCAAGCGCTTACAAATGGCTTTTGGCCGGGTATGGCAATGGCTTCTTTTTGGTCAAGGATACGATAAAAGATCATTTCGAACTAAACGGTATCGGAAACGGGTCGGTGGATAACGATGCATCCAAACGAAATAATATCGGGTTTTGTAAGCATTTGGAACCGGGTCATCTGGATTCCCTCAACTTTGGAAGCTTGGAATTTGCGATCAAGTTTCTGGATGAAATAGGTTTGGACAATATTCAATCTCAGGTAAAAAAGTTGTCCCACCGGGCCCTCACAGTTTTTAACGAATTGAATTTGTTGGAAGATAAGATTGTAAATCGGGAGCAACACAGTACCATTTTCAATATTAGGGGCGGAGACGAACTCTTCCATAAGCTTACCAAGGAAAATATTGTGGCATCGCCCAGGGGAGGTGGTATTCGACTGAGCTTCCATTTTTACAATACCGTGGAAGAGGTGGATAAGATTGCCGCACTATTAAAACAATGGACGTAAGAATGTTTAATGATAAAAATCTACAGACATATTTATCAAAAGTAATCCTATTGTTAGGTAGATTTTATCAATTTGATAAATCGGTTCTAACTTATTGTAAATAAGTAGTTTTATGTATTGTTTTGTGCTTTAAATTAAACAACATTACCATGGCAATTAAAAAACAATACCTTAAGAGCAAGCCAGTTTGCAAAGTTACTTTTACAGTTCCTGCGGACGAGGCAAAAACAGTTGCTGTAGTTGGGGACTTTAACAAATGGAACCCTAAAAAAAGTACTTTAAAAAAATTGAAGAACGGCACTTTTAAAGGAACGTTTGATCTACCTGTCGAAAACAGCTACGAGTTTAGATATTTAATAGACGGAAATTACACCAACGATGCCGAAGCTGATCGTTTTCAATGGAACGATTATGCAGGTGCCGAGAATGCGGTATTGGAGATTTAATCAAAAAACTGTTTGCCATCAGTAGTGTTGAAATTACTGATGGCGATTTTCTAAATTGCTACCTATTTTTTCCCTAATCTGCAATAGGGCTTCATAAACTTTTGGTATAATTTGATGGGGTGCGGAAAGGGGTTCGGCTGAACGAGCCCAAAAATTACTTGGCCCAATAGTCCACTACCAAAACATCTGCAATATGCGGGCCGGCAATGTTTCCAAAGGCCACGTGGTCGGGGTGGGTAAGGTAAATGTCACGATCGTCTTCGTTGTCAAATGTCAGTAAAAAACAGTGGGTTAGGTCTTTGTTCAAGCTCTCCGGGCTGTTGTTCATTCCCCATTCATAACCTTTTATTACATCTATTTTGGATGGCAGGGCATTAAAGGCCTCCTCCACTAGGTTGATGTCCTCTGCGCTCGAAGACTCCTTAAATTTGAACAAAACTACATGGCGTAACTTAGGAGCTTCGGTCTCGGTATTTTCTTCCACGGTCTTGTTCTGCTTTTCCGTTTCTTCCTTTCTAGGTTCTTCACCGCAGCTGGCAAATAGCAGTGCGGTAAAAAGAGTGATGATGGGTTTCATGAAATATCGTTTTTTTGATGAATTGACTCAAATGTACGATTTTGCAGAGATTAATATTGTTTCTGCTTCCACTACATTTTTTTTGTCATCCCTAAACTCGATACATGTACTCATAAGTTCAATTGCCCATTTTGATGGGAGTGGGGCAGGTTAGCAAAAACCTGGATGGATTTAAGTCTAGGGAATACTTTGTGGATTAAACGAACCATATTTTGGCATTGGCCATTGTGTTGTGATACAGAAATATTTGGAAAAACAGATCTTGATTACTCGTTCAAAAGCTCTTGGAATTTTTCTAGGAATTGGCCAATATGGTAGCCGTCCACCAAAGCATGGTGTACATGAATTGAAACAGGCATAGTTTTAACGTCATTTACCTCTGTTACCTTTCCAAATGATATTTTGGGGCAACTATCCGGATGGGAATAACTCCGAGCGTGGGATAGGCTGGTAAAATCTATCCATGGAATAGCTGAAAAGTGGATAACATTCTCATGCAGGGCGGGTATTAGAGTGGTGGAATTCTTTACTTTTTCTATTACCGCCAAAGCCTCTTTTTGGAACATATGTTCATCTTCAAAATACTCCATATAGGAGAATCCAAAAGTGCCATTGGGGCGGTTAATGGTGGGGGAGGCAAATATCTTTTCGTACAAATAGACATTATGGTCTATGATCCTGTACCGCAAGTTTTCTATCTGGTTTGCTGCTTTTAGCGCACGATACAGATAGTAAAGAAAAAAAGAGGAATTTTTTGATTTGGCAGTTTTGTACGCATGGGTGCAATCTACTTTGGCCGTTATACCGTAAAAGGGCTCCTCAAATTTTGAAAAAAACCGAAAATGTTCCCTTCTGTCCCAATTTTCAATATCAACCTGTATTTTGTCCTCATTTTGCCGCATTGCAACTTATTTTATACCGCGACCACTCCCTTAATATGTGGGTGTGGATCGTAATTGGATAACTCAAAATCCTCGAAACTAAAAGAGAAAATATCTTTTACTTCAGGGTTTAGCTTCATGGTCGGCAAGGGGCGTGGATCTCGTGTCAATTGCAATTCCACTTGCTCCATGTGGTTGTTATAAATATGGGCATCGCCAAAAGTGTGGATAAATTCACCCGGTTGGTAGCCACAAACTTGTGCCATCATTAAAGTGAAAAGGGCATAGGAAGCGATATTGAACGGTACTCCCAAAAATATATCCGCGCTTCTTTGGTACAATTGGCAAGATAGTTTGCCATCTGCCACATAAAATTGGAAGAAGGCATGGCAGGGTGGAAGAGCTGCCTTTCCGTTGGCTACATTTTCCGAAAATGAGACCGATGTGTCTGGTAAAACGCTGGGATTCCATGCGGAAACCAACATTCTGCGGCTGTTGGGGTTATTTTTTAAGGATTCCACTACTTCTTTGATCTGATCGATTTCCTCGTTGTTCCAATTGCGCCATTGGTGTCCATAAACAGGGCCCAGATCTCCATTTTCGTCAGCCCACTCGTTCCATATACGCACACCGTTGTCTTGCAGATATTGGATATTGGTGTCGCCGTTTAAAAACCACAGTAATTCGTGGACTATGGATTTTAAGTGTAACTTTTTGGTCGTTACCATAGGGAATCCTTCAGCGAGGTCAAATCGCATTTGATATCCAAAAACGCTCAAGGTACCTGTTCCTGTCCGGTCTCCTTTTTGGTTTCCGTTTTCCAATACATGTTTAAGAAGGTCGTGGTATTGTTTCATGCTGTTGTTTCGTTAACAAATGTCGCTTCGAGCAGGGGGAATGAGGGTAAATCCAAAACATTTCGACTACGCTCGATACGACAAAAAATCAATCTATCGAAATTAATTCAATAAGTGTGTTTTGGGAACTAAAATTAGCAAGACTTATGAAAACTTTATTAACTATAAGGGGTGTAAGATAAAGGATGTTTGGTTGAAGGGTTAATGGTTTGCCCGGTTGTATTTTATCAAGGATGCAATTCCCTGTTGTAGTTTTTGAATGTTTTTAATGATGAGCTTTGCTGAATTTGAAGAAATAAAATTTAAATCTTCGCATAGAATAATATGTGATTCCAGTTCGTATACAGAGCCTAAACTGACTTGTAGCAAGCGAACAAAATCTTTCTGTGAATATTTTGCACATCCTTCAGCAATTTACCCTAAAATCATCCCAGCAATGGTGGCAGATAACAAGGAAGCTAGTGAACCTCCCAAAACAGCCTTCATGCCAAATGAGGAGAGTACCTTGCGTTGGCCCGGTGCCAAAGACCCGATACCTCCAATTTGAATACCGATGGAGGCAAAATTGGCGAAACCACAGAGCATGTAGGTAGCCATGATCACCGATTTGTTATAGGTAAAGTGAACGCCGCTGGCTACATTTTTAAGGTCTGCCAATTGAATATAGCCGACAAACTCGCTTGCGGCCAATTTTATCCCTAGCAATTGTCCCATGAGCATTATGTCCTCATTGGCGACACCAATTAACCACATGAGCGGGGCAAAAATGGTTCCAAGGATAGCTTCGAGGGAGAAATTTTCGTAGGGAGAGTTCGCAGATATCCAATGGTTCAGGGTGGTCAAGTCACCGATCCATCCCAAAATACCATTGATCATGGCAATAAAGGCAACAAAAACCAATAACATGGCACCAACGTTCAAGGCCAATTTTAATCCTTCTGTGGTTCCGTTGGCAATGGCATCCAAAAAATTGGCCCCTATTTTTTTTGCCGATACCTTAACATCGGTGTTGACTTCCTCTGTTTGTGGGTACAATATTTTTGAAATAACAATTGCTCCCGGGGCGGCCATTACCGATGCCGCCAATAGGTGTTTTGCAAAAACCAAACGGAGTTCGGGATCATCGCCTCCCAAAAAGCCGATGTATGCTGCCAATACAGCACCAGCTACCGTCGCCATACCACCGATCATAACCAACAGAATTTCGGACTTGTTCATTTTTTCCAAATAGGCTTTGATCAGCAAAGGAGCTTCTGTTTGGCCCAAAAAAATGTTGCCGGCCACAGAAAGGCTCTCCGCTCCGGATATGCCAAGAGATTTGGAAAGCAACCATGCCATCCACTTAACAACAACCTGGATAACCCCTAAATAGTATAGCACCGATGTGAGTGCCGAAAAGAAAATAATGGTCGGCAATACTTGGAATGCAAAGATGTACCCGAAAGTATCCATATCCACAACAAGACCTTCAAATAAAAATTGGCTACCTGCCCTTGTAAAATCTAAAATGCTCACAAAAACACCGCCCACTTTTTCAAAAATATATTGTACAAATGGTACTTTAAGCACCCCGATGGCGATCAGTACTTGTAGTGAAAGTCCAATGCCCACGGTTTTCCAATTGATAGCTTTTCTGTTCGAACTGAACAAAAAAGATATTAAGATCAGTACTGCCATGCCCAAGGCTCCACGCAGTAGGGTGGAAAGTGAAAAACCCTGATTAGGGATTATATCAGAAGCTTGTTCTTGAGCGATATTTTCCGTAATGGTTGATCCAATCGCAATATTTAGTGAATCTGCGGGGATGGAACTTTGGCCGAAAGCGACCGAACAAACGAGTAAAAGTATGAGTAAACTTTGGGTCCTTTTCGCCATGTAAGTTTTATTTGCGCTTGGAAATTTCATCCCTTAATTTGGCCGCTTTCTCGTAGTCTTCACTGGCCACTGCTTTTTCCAATTCTTGATGAAGTTCCTGGAGGGACATCTCTCGGTATCCGTGGGTGTCGGAGCCCGATTCTATTTCGACAGCTTCACCTTCTTGGAGTATTTCATCTACCATAATACTATCATTCTCATCTTCGTCCTTTTCCTTTGATGAAAATTTCAGGAAAATGCCTGCCTTGTCCAATATGGTTTTGTAGGTAAATATCGGAGCATTGAACCTAAGTGCCAATGCAATGGCATCGCTGGTTCGAGCATCTATAATTTCCTCTTCTTCATCCCTTTCGCAAATTAGGCTGGAATAAAAAACACCATCTACCAATTTATGTATGATCACTTGTTTTACCACGATCTTAAATCTGTCGGCAAAATTCTTGAACAGATCGTGTGTCAAGGGGCGCGGCGGTTTTATTTCTTTTTCCAATGCAATTGCAATGGACTGCGCTTCAAAAGCACCTATAACGATGGGAAGTTTTCTGTCTCCATCCTCTTCATTCAAAATAAGGGCGTATGCGCCATTTTGTGTTTGGCTATAGGAAATCCCCTTTATTTTTAATCGTACTAAACTCATATATCTCCTCCTAAAGCAAAAGGGCCGTTCAAATAAGTGGCAATGCCAGTTATCTGAACAGCCCCTTGCAATGGGCAAATTAACAAAATTTAAGCGTTTTGGGCTTTAAATTCTTTTAATTTTTCTATCAGCTGGGGCACTACCTCGAAGGCATCGCCCACGACTCCGTAATCCGCGGCCTTAAAGAATGGTGCTTCGGGGTCGTTATTGATTACCACTTTTACTTTGGAAGCGTTGATTCCTGCCAAATGTTGTATGGCCCCGGAAATACCGATCGCGATGTAGAGATTGCTTGCAACTGGCTTTCCTGTTTGGCCTACGTGCTCGCTGTGTGGGCGCCATCCCATATCTGAAACCGGCTTGGAGCATGCTGTTGCCGCGCCCAAAACATCCGCTAGTTCTTCTACCATGCCCCAGTTTTCTGGTCCTTTTAGGCCACGTCCACCGGAAACTACGATATCGGCATCGGCAATTGTTGCTTTGCCGACCACTCTGTCCACTTCCACAGATTTTACATTAAAGCTCCCATCTCCCAAATTGGCGGAGAATTCTTCCACCGAGGCCGGAACGTTGTTTTCCACAATTCCGAAGGCATTGCTGGATACGCCAATAATCTTGGTTTCTGCCGAAATCTCGGTCATGGCAAATCCTTTATTGCTGAATGCCGTTCGTTTTACTACAAAAGGTGATGTGCTCTCAGGAGCGGCTACGACATTGGGAACGTACCCTGCACTAAGTTTAGCGGTAAGGATCGGTGCTAAAAATTTAGTATCTGCACTGGAGCTCAATATAATTACCTTGGCATCTTCTGCTTTGGCCGCTTGTGCCAAAACTTCTGCGTATGCCTTGGCATTAAATGTGGACAGGCTTTCATCGGAAATTTTTAAAACTTTGGAAACTCCATAATTGCCCAAAGATGCATCTTCTTCGGCATTAAAGGATACAGCAGTAACTGTTGTGCCTAGATCTTGGGCCACTTTATGTGCGTAAGAGGCCACTTCAAAGGCATTTTTTTTGAATTTTCCCTTTAGGGATTCTGTATATACTAGTACTGACATAATTTTTTCTTGTTTAGATAACTTTTGCTTCGTTGTGCAGTAGCTCGACCAATTCGCCGATATTTTCGGCATCTACCAATTTTACAGGTCCCTTGGCTGCTGGTTTTTCAAACTTTTGATCTTGTGTGTGCTGTGCGGCATCAATAGGTTCTACTACGTTCAAAGTTTTTTTACGGGCCATCATAATACCTCTCATATTGGGAATGCGAAGGTCACTTTCCTCTACCAAACCTTTTTGTCCTGCGATGACCAACGGAAGACTGGTGCTTATTTTTTCTTTACCACCATCGATTTCGCGAACTGCTGTGGCATTGTTTCCGTCAATTTCTAGGCCTATACACGTGTTAACGAAGTTCATGTCCAATAGTGTGGCGAGGATACCAGGTACCATACCACCGTTGTAGTCGATAGATTCTCTACCGGCAATAACAAGGTCGTACGAACCATTTTTAACCACTTCGGCCAACTGTTGGGCCACAAAAAAGCCGTCTGTTGGTTCTGCATTTATTCTAATCGCCTCATCGGCGCCAATGGCCAAGGCCTTACGAATGGTAGGCTCGGTTTGAGCTCCACCTACATTTACCACATGTACGGTGGCACCTTGTTTTTCCTTGAACCACATGGCTCGGGTCAATCCAAACTCATCATTGGGATTAATAACAAATTGAACCCCGTTTGTGTCAAACTTGGTATCGCCTTCCGTAAAATTGATTTTGGAAGTGGTATCCGGCACGTTGCTTATGCAAACTAAAATCTTCATATGTACTTAAGGTTTGTGTGTTCAAATATAATTATAAAATTATAAATTTATTATGCATGCATAATAAATTTTGTTCTTTTTTTGGATTTTGGTCAAGCAAATTTCGGGTAGTTTTTCCTATTTTTGCTTGCGTTTTTAAGCAGACTATAAATATTTAGTACGATTTAATGAAAACATTACAGTTTAGGGAGGCAGTAGCCGAGGCTATGTCCGAAGAAATGCGAAGAGATGATACCATTTACCTAATGGGCGAGGAGGTAGCCGAATATAATGGGGCTTACAAGGCTTCCAAAGGTATGTTGGATGAGTTCGGGCCAGAACGTGTGATCGACACCCCGATTTCCGAGTTGGGATTTGCCGGTATCGGCGTGGGTTCCGCTATGAACGGAAACAGACCTATCATTGAATTTATGACGTTCAATTTCTCATTGGTAGGAATTGATCAAATTATAAACAACGCTGCCAAGATTCGTCAGATGTCAGGTGGTCAGTTTAATTGCCCTATCGTATTTAGAGGGCCTACCGCCTCTGCAGGACAGTTGGCCGCGACACACTCCCAGGCTTTCGAAAGCTGGTACGCCAACACTCCTGGGCTAAAAGTTGTTGTTCCTTCGAATCCGGCGGACGCCAAGGGACTGTTGAAATCTGCCATTCGAGATGACGACCCTGTGATTTTTATGGAATCGGAACAAATGTATGGGGATAAAGGCGAAGTCCCAGAAGGTGAGTATACCATACCTTTGAGGGTTGCCGATATTAAAAGGGAAGGTACCGATGTAACCATTGTTTCCTTTGGAAAAATCATTAAAGAAGCATACAAGGCTGCCGATGAGTTGGAAAAAGAAGGTATTTCTTGTGAGATAATCGATTTGAGAACCGTACGTCCCATGGACCACGAGACCATCTTGACCTCGGTTAAGAAAACCAATAGAATGGTAATTTTGGAAGAGGCATGGCCATTCGGGAACGTAGCAACCGAGATTATCTATCACGTTCAGGACAAGGCATTCGATTATTTGGATGCCCCGATCGTAAAATTGAACACAGCTGACACCCCTGCGCCATACTCACCAGTGCTTTTGGCAGAATGGTTGCCAAATCACGAAGATGTGATAAAGGCTGTTAAGAAAGTGTTATACAAGCTTTAGAGTTAAAATTGTAAAGTATATTAGCCCCGTCAACATTGTTGATGGGGTTATTTTTTAGGGAACATTTTTTGATTAGAAATTACTTTAAACCAAATTTGACCTTATTAATTATGGGAATCGCTCGTAATTGGTTTCCATATGGCCCTTATATCTACCTATGAAAAGATACTTTTCCTATTTTTTACTTCTTTTTTGTTTTGGTGCATCCGCACAGTCCAAAATTGAAGGTGTGGTAACCGATGAAGAAGGGATGCCCATTGCCTTTGCAAACATAATTTTTGTGGATTCATCAGAAGGAACCATTACCAACGATAATGGTCGTTTTTATTTGGAATCCGATGAAACGCACGAGGCTATAAAAGTATCGTTTATCGGTTACGAGACCGTTGAGATTTCCTTGGGGCAAAAGGTGAGTTATGGTATGGAAATCGTTTTAAAGGAATCGGCGGAGCAACTTCAGGAAGTGGTTATCTATACAGGGAAGCAATCCAAAAAAAATAATCCTGCCATTGATATTTTGCGAAAAATTTGGTCCAAAAAGCGCGAAAATGGCGTCCGTAAATTTGAACAATATCAATACGATAAATACGAAAAAATCGAGTTTGATCTTAATACCATCGATAGTGCTTTGATCAAAAGCAAACTTTTTAAAGGATTGGAATTTATGTTCGAGGATTTGGATACTTCTCGAATTACGGGCAAAACCTATTTGCCCATGTTCCTGAACGAAAGTTTTTCCAAGGTTTATGGAGATAATGCGATGGAAAGGGAAAAGGAAGATGTACTTGGAAACAAAAATTCAGGATTTAGTGGGAACCAGGCTATTACAGCATTTGTGGAAGATCTTTATTCCGACTACGACATCTACGATAATTACCTTAAATTTTTCGATAAAAGCTTTACAAGTCCTTTATCCAAAACTGGGATAGATGTGTATAATTACGTGCTTTCGGACAGTACCTATATCGACAACAAATGGTGCTACAACATAATTTATTATCCAAGAAGAAAGAACGAGCTTACATTTAAAGGGGACTTTTGGGTAAACGACACCACCTTTGCCATAAAAAAGATTAATATGCAGGTCACCAAAAGTGCCAATATTAACTGGGTAAAGGAAATTTATATTGAGCAGGAGTTCGATGTGGTCAATGATTCTGTCTTTTTGTTGAAGCGTGACTATATGCTAAGTGATTTTAGTTTCTCCAAAAAAGAGGAATCCAGAGGTGTGTACGGAAAGCGTACCACTGTTTTTGATAATTACACATTTAATAATCCGAGACCTGAGGAATTTTACAAAGCAGTTGCCGACCCTTACGATCCAAGGGTTTTCTCTCAGGACAGTATCTTTTGGAAAAACGCCCGTTTGGAAAGTTTGAACGAGGATGAATCGGGCATTTTTAAGTTACTGGATACTTTAAAGACCGTTCCAAAGTTCCGTACCTATTACGACATTGTAAGTATTTTAGGTTCTGGATATGTCGAAATAGATAAGTGGAACCTCGACATCGGAGATATATATTCCACATTTGGTTATAACGATGCGGAAGGAATCCGTTTGCGCGCAGGGGCCAGGACATATTTTGGTCAGAACGATCTATGGCGATTGGAGGGCTATATGGCCTATGGTTTTAATGATAAAAAGGTAAAACATGGATTCTCGGGTAAATTTTTGCTCGATCGTAAAAATAGATTGATCATATCGGGAGGAAATCGACGCGATATAGAACAATTGGGATTGAGCCTTACCAGTACCAACGATGTGATGGGAAGGAGCATTGCATCTTCTTCTTTGGTGACTGTTGGCTCCAACGATCGTTTGACCAATATTAACCTTTCAACGCTGAACGTGGAAATGGAACCGGTCAAAAATTTTAGGATAAATGTGGGAGGGTCGTTCCGTACCTTAAGCTCCGCATTGCCCGATGCCTTTAGTCTGGACTACGTGGATGCAGGTTCTCCTTCAGGTATTGCGTCGGAAATAAAACAGTTCGATCTGAACACCACACTGATCTATACTCCGGGCAAGCGCACCATTGGTTACGGCGTTGAACGCTCCAATATTAATGATGACTACAGCACATTTATATTGCAGTACACCAAAGGTGTGGATGGCTTTTTGGAAAGTGATTTTGATTATGAGAAAATTCAATTCTCCTATAGACAACCATGGCAATTGGGAGGATTTGGTAGGTTGACGAGTAGTGTGGAACTTGGAAAAACATTTGGAACGGTGCCATTAGGTTTGCTGAGTGTGGTTCCGGGCAACCAAACATTGTTTTCTTTATACAATGTTTTTCCCAATCTGGATTTTTATGAGTTTGTTACGGATACCTATGCCACCGTACATTTGGAACATAATTTTAATGGTCGGATTTTTTCGCGGATTCCGTTGTTGCGAAAACTGAATCTAAGGGAAATTATTGGTGTTCGAGGAGCGTGGGGTCAGTTGTCCGAAGAAAATATAGCTCTGAGCGCCCCTACAAATATTCCGCTTATGGCCCCCGAAGATCAAATCTATTGGGAATACTCACTTGGTGTGGGCAACATTTTCAAAATATTGCGGATCGACTTTAATTTTCGTGGAAACTATCTCGAAAATCCAGATGCCAGGGCGTTTGGGATAACAGGAACCTTCGGATTTAATTTTTAATTAATACGAAACCGCCAATTTATGCCCACTATTCCAGTTATACTGGTTATTTTTGCACAATAAATTTATTGCTGACATGTCTAAAAAACCACGTATTACCTTTGATGTACTGGTAGAAATTCCCAAAGGTAGCAGAAACAAGTACGAATACGACTTTACCTTGAACAAGATTCGGTTTGACCGAACCTTATTTTCTTCGATGATGTATCCCGGTGATTACGGATTTATTCCCGAAACCTTGGCCCTGGATGGAGACCCTTTGGATGTATTGGTACTTTGTACCGAACCCACCTACCCCATGGTAGTGGTAGAAGTTAAGCCGGTAGGTGTATTCCACATGACCGATGAAAAAGGTCCCGATGAAAAAATAATTTGTGTTCCGGTATCCGACCCAATTTGGAGCAAAAGAGACGATATCAGTGAATTGAACCCTCACAGATTAAAAGAAATCGAGCACTTTTTCCAGGTATATAAAGATTTGGAAGAGAAAAAAGTAGATACCGGGGGTTGGGGAGATGTCAACGAAGCGGTCAAAATCTATCATGAGTGCGTGCAGCGCTATGAAGAAAGTGATCATAAAAAGAGACGGGCCTATACTATATAGAATACATAACAAAAACTTTTAAAAAATGCGCTTTTAATAATTAAAGGCGCATTTTTTTTATTACTTCGTATTTCATTACATTAGCTTCCATTAAAAATCACTAAATAACTCAATCTATGGATTTAATCGTGAAATTTTTGCCCGTATTCGGTATTCTGGGCCTTTTGTACGTCTTTATTAAAAACGTATGGATCTCCAAACAAGAGGTGGGGGATGCCAAAATGGCAAGAATAGCCAAAAATATTGCCGATGGAGCAATGTCCTTCTTAAAAGCGGAATATAAAATATTGAGCATCTTCGTTATTGCAGTAGCTGTTTTGCTGTTCTTTAAAGGAAGTAATGAGACAGGTTCAAATGGAATGGTCGCAGTATCCTTTATAGTAGGGGCCATTTGTTCCGCCCTTGCTGGTTTTATCGGTATGAAGGTGGCTACAAAGGCAAATGTTAGAACTACCAATGCGGCAAGAACCTCGCTGGGCAAGGCCCTGGAAGTGGCATTTGCAGGAGGGGCCGTAATGGGGTTGGGTGTTGTAGGCCTCGGTGTTCTCGGTTTAAGTGGATTATTTATGATATACAGCGGTCAAGGCTGGGAAATAGGAGAAGTGCTCAATGTACTTTCCGGTTTCTCCTTGGGAGCATCTTCCATTGCACTTTTTGCCCGTGTTGGTGGAGGTATTTACACCAAAGCTGCCGATGTAGGTGCTGATTTGGTAGGTAAAGTAGAAGCGGGTATTCCCGAGGACCACCCATTGAACCCTGCCACCATTGCAGATAACGTGGGTGATAATGTAGGCGATGTTGCCGGTATGGGAGCCGATTTGTTTGAATCTTATGTGGGTTCCATAATAGGTACAATGGTATTAGGTGCGGTTTTTGCCGGTATCCCTGAGTTTCAAAATGCTTTTGATGGACTTGGAGCAGTGTATTTACCATTGGCTTTAGCAGCCGTGGGTATTATCATGTCTATAATCGGAACCTTTTTTGTAAGGGTCAAAGATGGTGGAAACCCACAAACAGCATTAAACGTTGGCGAGTTTGGTTCAGCAGGTTTGATGCTGATAGCGTCCTATTTCATTATTAATGCCATGCTGCCGGAATCTTGGGTAGAAGGAGGAAAAGAATACTCGGCCATGGGTGTTTTCTGGGCCACAATTGCTGGACTTGTAGCGGGATTGTTGGTTGGAAAAGTAACCGAATATTACACAGGAACGGGTACAAAGCCTGTAAACTCTATCGTGCGTCAGTCCGATACAGGTTCGGCCACAAATATTATAGCCGGGCTTGGAGTGGGAATGATGTCCACCGCAATACCGATTATCTTGATCGCGGCAGCGATTTTGGTTTCCCATTATTTTGCAGGACTGTACGGAATTGCCATTGCAGCGGTCGGTATGTTGGCCAATACGGGTATTCAACTAGCTGTAGATGCTTATGGACCAATCTCCGATAATGCCGGGGGTATTGCGGAAATGGCAGAACTGCCGAGCGAGGTGCGAGAAAGAACAGATAAATTAGATGCTGTTGGGAACACTACGGCTGCCATTGGTAAAGGTTTTGCCATTGCCTCTGCGGCTTTGACAGCTTTGGCACTTTTTGCCGCCTTTATGAAAACTGCGGGAGTAGAATCAATAGACGTTTCTCAACCCGATATTATGGCAGGTTTGTTGATCGGAGGCATGCTTCCGTTTGTATTCTCCGCACTCTCCATGAATGCCGTAGGTAGAGCGGCAATGTCCATGATAGAAGAAGTGCGTCGACAGTTTAAGGATATTCCGGAATTGAAAGCAGCATTGGAGATTATGCGCAAGCACGATGCGGATTTATCAAAAGCAAGCAAGGAAGATATGGAAATTTTTGAAGCAGCGGACGGGAAAGCCGAATATGAAAAATGTGTGGCCATATCCACACAAGCTTCCATTAAAGAAATGGTGTTCCCAGGATTGTTGGCAATAGCCGTACCCGTTGCCATCGGATTTATTGGTGGCGCGGAAATGTTGGGAGGTTTATTGGCCGGTGTAACCACGGCCGGTGTACTTATGGCAATTTTCCAATCCAATGCCGGAGGTGCATGGGACAACGCCAAGAAGACCATCGAGAGCGAAGGTCGTAAAGGTAGTGATGCCCATAAGGCAGCGGTGGTCGGAGATACGGTAGGGGACCCGTTCAAGGATACCTCTGGACCGTCATTGAACATTTTGTTAAAGTTAATGTCGGTAGTGGCATTGGTAATTGCGCCAAGTCTGGTAAGTCTTGCCCCTGCAGATGAGGTGAGTATGTTGAAAGAAGATGGCACAACAATTACCATTACCGAAGAGGGAATGAAAGAAACCAAAGAGGTGGAAAAACAAATTCGTATAGAGGTGAGCAACACAGAAGACGGTACTTTTAAGGCCGTTGTCACCTCCACATCTTCTGTAAATGGAGAAGAATCTGTAGAAACCAAAGAATTTATGGCAGAGACCAAAGAAGAATTGGAAAAAAAGATACAAGCCTATAAGAGTGCCGAGGCAAAGGATTAGCTCTTGCTTTAAGTAAAGCTGAAAAACCACGCCCCATGGCGTGGTTTTTTATTTTTTATGGGATAAGGAAATCTCGATCAGTTTTTCAGTCCTCATTTTAAAAATGATACTTCTAACCATTTGTCATTTTAGAACCGTTGATAGGAAGCCTTGGAGATCTCATGGATATCAATAAATGTTTCTATTTGTTCAACTTAAAGGTAATCGGAATGGAATAAGGAACTTTTACCGGTGTCCCTCTTTGTTTTCCAGGTGTCAAGGCGGGTAATTTAGATATAATTCTGGCAGCCTCTTTCTCCAAACTCTCATGTGGCCCCCTGAGCCTAATGTCTCCTATGCTTCCATCCTTTTGAACGGTGAATACAACGCTAACCCGACCTTCGAGACCTAATTCTTGTGCAATTTCAGGGTACCGGAAGTTTTTTCGGATATGCTTTAACATCTGTTCTTGAAAGCATAGCCTTTTTTTCGCTTCATCCTTTTCGTTTTCACAACCGGGGAATATCGGGGCATTCTCAATAAGGATAAAAGGAATTTCGTCCGGGATGTCGTCTTCGGCAACTTCAATGCTTTCAACTTCTGCTATTTTGGTATCCTGATCTATATCGTTCGATTCTATAAAGGTTTCCTCTACCTTTTCATCATCCTCGGCAACCACAATTTTTGGAGGAGTCTGTATTTTTGGTTGAGGTGGGTCCGGTAGTTTTATTTTAAGGATGGTCGCATCCTCGTCCAGACTTTCCTGAACTGTGAGTTGACCAATTTCCCAAGCATTGTTTTTGTGGTACGTTTTCCATTCCAAGGCCAAATAGGTCATAAAGAGTATCAAGGTCATTCCTACAAAAAAGTAGAGCATGCTGTTTCGTTTTACCTCCATTTGAGGGTTCTTTTTCGGTTCCATAATTTTCAAGTTTTAAACCTTTTAAAAAGGTGTAGTTAATAGCTATGGGACAATCCCGAGCTTAAACTACTTTAAACTTGGGTCGATATAAACCAACAATGAGCAAGAAGGGCATTTGGTTGAGGGAAATGACCTTATAAGGTGAGAATAAAATAATTGAATATGTGGCATGGGGAAACTTAGCTAAATGCTAGGTCGTTAAGAATCCCCAAAAACCAAATAAAATGAATGCTACTCGAACAACCCGTGGATTTCGCCATCTATACGATTGATAACTTCGCCCAAGTCTTCGGGATTGTCTACAAAATCCAAATGGTCCACATCAAAAATGAGCAATTTGCCCTTTTTGTAGGTGTTCACCCAGGCCTCATAGCGCTCATTCAATCGACTTAGGTAATCAATCGAAATTGAGTTTTCGTAATCGCGCCCACGTTTATGGATTTGGTTCACCAAATTGGGGATGGAGCTTCGCAAATAGATCATAAGGTCCGGTGGCTGTACCAATGTTTCCATGAGTTCGAATAAACCTTTATAGTTTTCAAAATCACGATTGGTCATAAGGCCCATGGCGTGCAAGTTAGGGGCAAAAATATGGGCATCTTCATAAATGGTCCTATCCTGTATTACATTTTTGCCGCTCTCCCTAATTTTAAGGATTTGGCGATATCGACTGTTAAGGAAATATATCTGCAAATTAAAGCTCCAACGCTCCATCTGATTGTAAAAATCATCGAGGTAGGGATTGTCCACCACATCTTCAAAATGAGCTTCCCATTTATAATGTTTGGATAAAAGATTGGTCAGGGTGGTTTTCCCTGCGCCTATATTCCCAGCTACAGCAATATGCATATGTCAGTGTTTATTGATGATGTACTTTGTGCCACTTGGAGCGCAATATACAAAGTTAATAGGCGTCTTTGAAAATTTTTGGATGTACGCACTTTTTCTTAAATAAATACTAAACTATGGTTTTTGGTTAGCGATGGTTAAACCTTTCTTCGAAATTGGAGTCAAATTCACAATTTTGAACCTAATCGCATGAAAAAATCGTTTTTATTTTCTTTTATTCTGACCCTGGCCATATATCATGGACACTCCCAGAATTTTATCGGCACAGCAATTTATCAAAGTAAAACTTCCATTCAAGGTGATTTTGGTCCACCGGACATGCCAGAGGCCCGCAAGCAAGAAATTTTGGAACGGATGAAGAAAGCCATGGAGAAATCTTACGAGTTGACTTTTGATCGTTCTACCTCCATTTATATAGAAGAAGAAAAACTGGAAACCCCATCCGTTGATCAAGGTAGAGGTGGCCCGCGATTTGGTATGTTCTCGACGACCGGCGGCACATACTATAAGAATATTCAAGGGCAGGTCTATACTAACTCGGTAGAGACATTTGGTAAAAAGTTTTTGATAAAGGACAGTTTGCCTCAACTAAATTGGCAGCTCACTTCGGAAACCAAAAAAATAGGCAATTATACATGTTACAAAGCCACAGCGGTAAAAACGATAGATACAACATCCATGGAAAATCTTAGGAACATGATGCGGCCGCCACGAAGGGATAATGGGGATAAAGCAGGAGAACAAGAGCAAAAGGATTCGGTTCAAGGGAATTCATTGTTGGCCCGTATTGAATCTCCCAAGGAACAAATTATTACCGCATGGTTTACACCGGATATACCCGTGGGTCAAGGCCCAGGCCCCTACTGGGGGCTACCGGGATTGATCTTGGAGGTGAATGATGGACGTACGGCCATACTGTGTTCCAAGATAGTGCTCAGCCCCGACAAGGAAATTGAAATAGTCCAACCTAAAAGGGGCAAAGAGGTGACCCAGGCCGAATACAACAAAATTTTGGTAGAGAAGATGAAGGAAATGTCGGAAAGGTTTCGGAATAACGGACGAAGGGGCGGAGGTCCCGGAGGCAGACCATAATTTTATTGGATAGTCGATGAATAGAATTTTTCAGGCACTTGTGTTACTTTTTGTAACATCTGCCATGGCGCAAAAGGTAACGGTAACGGGAATCGTGTCAGATTCTCTTAAAAATCCTTTGGATGTTGCAAATGTTGTTGCGGTAAATCAAGAAAACCAGGCATTGGATGCTTTTGGCATAACCAATGATAAAGGGGAGTACAAACTAAACCTAAAAACAAATGCAAGCTATATATTAAAAGTAAGCTACCTTGGTTTTAAACCTGCCGAAATTCCATTGCAAACAAAGGAATCGGATATGGTCCTGGATGTGGTGTTGTACGAACAGGCGGAAAGTTTGGATGAGGTGGAGGTTGTTTATGAGATTCCTATCTCCATCCAGGGCGATACCATTGTCTATAATACGGATTCCTTTGTATCCGGAACGGAACGAAAACTGGCCGATGTACTGGAAAAGTTACCTGGGATAGAGGTCAGTGACGAGGGAGAGATACAGGTAGAGGGCAAGACCGTGACCAAAGTTATGGTCGAAGGCGAAGAATTTTTCGATGGTGACTCTAAATTGGCATCGAAGAATATTCCTGCCAATGCACTCAGCAAAATTGAAGTGTTGCGCAATTATTCAGAAGTTTCCCAAATGGGTGGAGTTACCAATAATCAAGATAACGTTGCACTTAATATAAAATTAAAGGAAGGCAAAAAGAAATTTTGGTTTGGTGAAGTTACGGGAGGTTTTGGCTTGGACGAAAGATATATTGCCCATCCAAAGCTATTTTATTATTCACCGGACTTTAGTGTCAATATCCTTACCGACCTTAATAATATTGGCGAAGTGGCCTTCTCTTCTCGCGATTATTGGAATTTTACGGGAGGGTTTCGCAGTGCCACCCGAGGAACCGTAGGCACATCATTTAGTACAAGCTCCAGTAGCCAAGGAATCAGTACGGCCCAGAACAATAGGGCAAAATCGTTGGAAACCAAGTTCGGAGCTATAAATTTTAGCTATAAACCATCCGAATCATGGAGGTTGAGCGGTTATGGAATATATTCCTACAACAATACCCTGATGCAGACCACCGCGACCAATACGTACATCTCCAGCGGCGAAACGGAGCTTACGGATACCAATACCGATCAAGCATCAAAATTGGGACTCCTGCAATTTAAATCGTCTTACAGTCCGAACGAAAGTCTGCAATGGGACTACCAGATCCAAACAAGGTTATCGGAAGAGGAACAATACACCAATACCTTGTCCGTTTCCGATGTAACGGACGAAATTGGGCAGAACAATGCACAAAAACCGACCACGGTTACACAGAATACCAATCTATATTACACCTTAAACCCAGAACATATATTCGCTTTTGAAGGGCAATATGAGTATTCCGATGAAGACCCGTTTTATAACGCTATACGATCAGAACAGCCTTTTGGAGGATTGATTCCCTTGGATTCCGATCAATCCAATTATAACATTAACCAAAAACAGTATACCCAAACCAATAGGTTGGATGCCAAACTCGATTATTTTTGGGTAACAGGGGCAAAGAGCAACATCAATTTAACCTTGGGGACCACACAATCCAGTCAGAGGTTCAACTCTTCTATTTTTCAGGTGTTGGATGAAGGCAGTGAGATTACTTTTAATGATGATGAACTCAATAACAATGTGCAATTCAACTTTTCCGATATGTATCTAGGGTTTCATTATAAATGGATCATGGGCAAGTTTACGTTCAATCCAGGTTTCCATGTACACAATTATGTGGCGGCCAATACCCAGTTGGGTTCAAAAGTGAAGAACGAACTTACCAATATAGTGCCCGACCTGTTCATTAATTTTCAGATTAAACAATCCGAGAGCATTAGGTTCAACTACAATATTATCCGGAATTTTACGGATATCAACAATTTGGCCGCTGGCTACATATTTAATAATTACAACTCGGTGTATCAAGGTAACCGTGATCTGGAAAGTGCGCTGTACCATAATCTATCGCTCAATTTTTTCAGTTTTAGTATGTTCAACCTTCAAAATATATTTGCCAGGTTCAACTATAGTAAGCGTATCGATGCCTTTAAGGTCAATACAAGTATCGAGGGGATCAATCAGGTGCGTACCACCATCAATTCCAATTTAGACGATGAAACCTTCAGTGGTTCAGGTAGTTTTCAGAGGACATTTGGCCGAATTAAGGTAAAGACCAACGCTTCCCTTTCACTTTCAAATACATTCAATATAGTTAATAATGCCCCTCAAAATTCAAAATCCCTAACTCAGAGCTATTCAGCCTCCGTTGGTAGCAGCTTTACCAATGCACCCAATTTAGAACTTGGTATCGGATATACCATAAACGATTACGATAACGGAAATACGAGTACTACCTATTATACCAACAGACCGTTCGTTAAGTTCGATGCGACCTTATTGAAGAACTTTCTCTTTTTGGTGGATTACGACCATTACATATATACGGACAAAGAAGGTACCATAGACAATAGATATGGCTTTCTCGATGCAAGTCTATCCTATCAAAAATCCGATAGTAAATGGGAATATAGTATTGAGGCCACCAATCTTACCAACAATGCTTCTTTGGACCAAAACTCCTATGATGACCTGTATTTTAGAACATCAAACTATATGGTCCAGCCACGTTATGTTGTTCTAAAGGTGAAGTATGAATTATGATTTGTTTTTGTGTTCAAAATTTTGATGGTTTTGGGTTTCACCGTACTTTTGCCCTTCAAAACGAGGAAAGATTTGACTGATTGCAACCTCTTGTCCCAAACTATCAGGGATGAAAAATGCTAAAGCAGTTTACTGGACGTGTGTTCAGTGGTCTCTACCGAGAAAAAACTCCTTTGGTTATTCAATTGAATCTTTCCGTTAAAGGAAAACAATGTCATATTTATTTACGTCCGAATCGGTAAGCGAAGGACACCCGGATAAGATAGCCGATCAAATAAGTGATGCCCTATTGGATAATTTTCTTGCCTTTGATCCCGAGAGCAAAGTGGCTTGCGAAACTATGGTCACTACAGGTCAAGTGGTTTTGGCCGGCGAGGTAAAAAGCCATACTTATGTGGATCTGCAAAGTATAGCCAGGGAGGTTATCAATAACATTGGTTATACGAAAGGCGAGTACAAGTTCAGTGGGGATTCCTGTGGGGTAATCTCATTGATCCACGAACAATCCCAAGATATAAACCAAGGAGTGGACCGGGGCACTAAAGAAGAGCAAGGCGCCGGTGATCAAGGAATGATGTTTGGGTACGCCACGACCGAGACCGACAATTATATGCCTTTGGCTTTGGACATTTCCCATAAGATTTTGGAAGTGTTGGCCGATTTAAGAAGGGAGGGAACACAGATCTCTTACCTAAGGCCCGATGCCAAGGCCCAGGTGACCATTGAATATTCTGATGATAATGTGCCCCAGCGTATAGATACTATTGTGGTTTCTACCCAACATGATGAGTTTGACACGGACGAAGCCATGTTGGCCAAAATCAAAGAAGATGTAATCAAAATATTGATTCCCGCAGTTAAAAAACTGTTGCCGGAAAACATACAAAAACTTTTTACGGACAGTATCAAATACCATATAAATCCGACCGGAAAATTCGTGATCGGTGGTCCTCACGGGGATGCAGGGCTAACTGGAAGGAAAATTATTGTGGATACTTATGGCGGAAAAGGTGCCCACGGAGGAGGTGCCTTTAGTGGAAAAGACCCTAGCAAGGTGGATCGCAGTGCAGCCTATGCTGCACGGCACATGGCAAAAAACCTTGTTGCCGCTGGGGTGGCGAATGAAATTTTGGTACAGGTAAGTTATGCCATAGGAGTAGTGGAACCAACGTCTATTTTTGTGGAAACCTACGGAACATCGAACGTTGCTTTAAATGATGGTGAGATTGCCCAAAAAGCATCCCAGCTTTTCGATATGCGCCCCTTTGCCATAGAAGAACGTCTAAAACTCCGTAATCCAATTTATTTGGAAACAGCGGCCTACGGTCACATGGGTAAAGAGCCCACGACCATGACCAAGGTTTTTGAGTCTCCATATAATGGAAGAATAGAAAAAGAGGTAGAACTCTTTACTTGGGAAAAATTGGATATGGTGGACAAGGTGAAAAAAACCTTTGGTTTGTAAGCCAAACCACTTTATAAAATTAAGGACTGAGACTATCCAAGAAGTATTGAAACGCGTCATTCTGAATTCATTTCAGAATCTCACTATAATCCTAAATGAATTGTAGTGAGAACCTGAATCAAGTTCAGGTTGACGATAATCTACTTCTTAGATAGTCTTTTTTATTGGCATACTCTTGCGAACTTTAGTAGATTTAGCATATCAAAATTAGAATGTATGAGAAGTTCGTTTAGAATTGTGTTCCTAAGTGTTTTTGTGCTATTGTCTGCTGTTGGTTGCAAAAAAACCACTAAAACGGAGGTCAAGACAGTAGATACCTACGTCGCCGATAACTACACCAAAAAAGAGGTAGATATAGAAATGCGGGATGGGGTAAAACTGCATACTACCATATATGCTCCCAAGGATACCTCCAAGGAGTACCCGATTATTATGCAACGGACTCCTTACAGCTCAAGACCTTATGGAGAAGGTATTTTTAAGACCAAAATCGGTCCTAACGAACATTTAATGCGTGAAGGAAACATCATTGTTTATCAAGATGTGCGCGGAAGATGGCTCAGTGAAGGCCATTACGAAAATATGAGGGCCTACATTCCCAACAAAACATCCAACGATCAAGTGGACGAAAGTTCCGATACCTACGATACCATTGAGTGGTTGGTTAACAATGTGGAAAATAACAATGGCAATGTGGGAATTTGGGGTATATCTTATCCTGGGTATTATGCTACATATGCAACTGTGGATGCCCATCCAGCCCTAAAAGCGGCTTCTCCACAAGCCTGTATCGGGGATTTCTTTTTCGATGATTTCCACCACAACGGAGCGTATTTGTTGAGCTATTTTAGGGCGACCTCTTTGTTTGGAACGCCAAGGCCCAATGGTGACGCACCAATCGACACAGCTTGGTACACACTTCCCAAATTGCCGACAGAAGACCAGTACCAATTCTTTTTGGATGCAGGGCCACTTAAAAACTTGGATTACTTTTTTGAATACGAGACTGCAGATACCCCGACCATGCGTCCCGAAGGTGTTACCGATGATTTCTTTTGGAACGAGTTAAAGGAACACCCCAATTATGATGAAATGTGGCAGAGCAAAGGGCTCATCCAACATTTGAAAAATGTTAAGAGCAGTGTGGCCACGATGATCGTTGGTGGTTGGTTTGATGCGGAAGACCTCTACGGACCATTGGAAACGTATAAGAACATAGAAAAATACAATACGGACAATTACAATACTATGGTTTTCGGACCATGGGACCACGGTGCTTGGGCAAGAACAAAAGAGCGGAATACCGTGGGCAATTACTACTTTGGTGATTCCATATCCTTGTTCTTCCAAAAAAACATCGAAACAAAATTCTTTAATCATTTTCTAAAAGGTGAAGGAGATAAAAATTCTGGTCTGCCAGAAGCTTATGTGTTCGATACCGGAAGAAAAGAATGGAAAACGTACGATACTTGGCCACCACAAAATGTGGAAAAACAGACCATGTACCTATCCGAAGACGAAGAGCTTACATCCGAAGCTAAAAATGTAACCGGCATAGACTTCGTGAGCAATGTAAAGAAACCCGTGCCTTATTCCGAGGACGTAAAAACAGTGTTCACGCCAAGAAAATATATGACCGATGACCAACGTTTTGCTGCCCGTCGTTCCGATGTTCTGGTGTTCGAGACCGAAGTGATGGAAGAAGACCTTACCTTGGCCGGGGATATTTTGGCAAAATTAAAGGTGGCCACCACCGGTACAGCAGCAGATTGGATCGTAAAGGTTATCGATGTGCACCCAGCGGATACCGAGACAAATGAGGAAATGCAAGACCATCTTAAAATGAGCAATTACCATTTAATGGTAAGGAGCGAGGTGCTTCGTGGTCGATTTAGAAATAGCTTTTCAGACCCCGAACCATTTACCCCAAATCAAAAAACAGATGTGGATATCAAGCTTCAAGATGTGTTCCACACGATCAAAAAAGGGCACAAATTGCAAATTCAGGTACAGAGCACGTGGTTCCCGCTTATCGATTTGAACCCGCAGACCTATGTGGACAATATTTTTAAGGCAGACGAATCCGATTTTAAAACGCAGACCCATACTGTATTTACCGACTCCAATATCGAGTTTACGGTATTGAAGTAAAATGACTTGGAGCTTCCGACAACACATGTGAAGGATTAATTTTTTCCAAAAGATTAGGAAAATCAAATTTTCCATGAGTATATTTGTCGTTCGAAGTTCAAACAAGTATTGATTAGTTATCAAGAAAGGTGGAGGGAATAGACCCTTTGAAGCCTTAGCAACCCTTGGCCCCCAGTGTCGAGAAGGTGCTACATTCTATCCCGATTGGGTATAGATAACGACAATCGACCATTTTCGATTTCATTTTCTTATAACTTTTTGATTTTCTTACGCCCAAGGGCTAAGCGTTTGACTTTTTAATTTTTCGTTTAAAAAATTTAAAAAAAACAAAAGTCATGAGCGATCAAAAATTTGCAACAAACGTATTACACGCAGGTCACGATACCACACAGACCGCAGGAACAAGGGCAGTGCCTATTTATCAGTCAACATCCTATGTCTTTAACGACACGGACCATGCCGCGAATCTATTTTCATTGTCGGAATTGGGTTTTATTTATACAAGACTGAATAATCCAACCAACCAGGTACTGCAAGATAGATTGGCCGCTGCAGAGGGAGGGGTAGGTGCCGTTGTATTTGCATCTGGTACTGCTGCAATTTCTACAGGACTGTTGACCCTGCTAAAAGCGGGCGACCATATTGTGGCATCCAGCAGTTTGTACGGGGGCACCTATAATTTATTGAATGTTACCCTGCCAAGATTGGGTATCACTACCACTTTTGTAGATGCTTCGGACCCTTCAAATTTTGCGGATGCGGTTCAAGAGAATACACGGGCAATCTTTGTGGAATCTTTGGGCAATCCTAAATTGGATGTGTTGGATTTAAAAGGAATTTCTAAAGAGGCCAAAGCGGCAGGAGTACCATTTATGGTGGATAACACGGTAGCTACGCCCGGACTTTTAAATCCTATTGAGCACGGCGCCAATTTGGTGATACATTCCTTGACCAAATATATTGGAGGCCAAGGAACATCGCTTGGAGGAGCTATCATTGATGCCGGCACTTTTGATTGGAGCAATGGTAAATTTCCGGAATTTACAGAGCCATCTGCAGGGTATCACGGCTTGGTATATCACGAAACTTTGGGCGCGGCGGCTTTCACTTTTAAGTTAATTTTAGAAGGATTACGAGATTTTGGTGGAGCTTTGAGCCCTTTCAATGCTTTTCAAATTTTACAAGGATTGGAAACTTTGCCGGTTCGTATTAAGCAGCACAGTGCAAATGCACTGGAGTTGGCGGAGTGGCTACAAAGCAGGGAAGAAGTAGCATGGGTAAACTATCCAGGGCTTAAGGGAAACAAGTATTACGATTTGGCACAGGAATATTTGCCAAAAGGACAAAGCGGAATTGTAACATTTGGAGTAAAAGGAGGGTTCGAAGCGGCAAAAAAACTAACCGATGCGACCAAAGTATTCTCTTTGCTTGCTAATATTGGTGATACAAAGTCGCTTATAATTCACCCGGCAAGTACAACGCACCAACAATTGGATGAGGAGCAACAGGCAAGCGCGGGCGTTACTCAAGATTTGATCAGGCTTTCTGTAGGTCTGGAAGACATTGAAGATTTAAAAAACGATTTGGAAGCTGGTTTTGCAGCTATTGGTTAAACATTTTGAAATTGGTAAGCACGCATGTTGCATAAAATAGAGATAAAGGAATACACGACCTTATCCGGTCATACACAAGAAATTGAACTGTCGTATCAGTTGTTCGGAAAGCCATTGCATTCGGCACCGATCATTCTTGTGAACCATGCCTTGACAGGTAATTCGAACGTTGCCGGAGAAGATGGCTGGTGGTCCGATTTGATCGGGGATGGAAAATGTATCGATACAAAAAAGTACACCATTCTGTCATTTAACATACCGGGAAATGGTTTTGATGGTTTTATTATTGAAAACTATAAGGACTTTGTTGCCGGGGATATTGCTAGAATATTTTTATGGGGACTTCGGGCCTTGGAAATCGAAAAATTGTTTGCCATAATCGGAGGCTCGTTGGGAGGAGGAATTGCATGGGAAATGACTGCTATTGACCCAAAGATAACCGAGCATTTGATCCCTGTGGCCTCCGATTGGAAATCCACGGATTGGTTGATTGCCAATTGTCAGATTCAGGAGCAATTTTTGGTCAACTCCAAACAACCGGTGCACGATGCACGTATGCATGCGATGTTGTGCTACCGTACCCCGGAATCATTTAAAGAAAGGTTTAAAAGAAGTACCAACGAAGAGCTTCAAATATTTAATGTAGAATCTTGGTTGATGCATCACGGCAAAAAGTTACAAGAGCGTTTTCAGCTTTCTGCCTATAAATTAATGAACCAATTGCTCAAATCCATCGATATAACCAGAGATGGAGAGGAAGCATTTAACGCCTTGCAGGAAAGCGATACCAAAATCCACATAATCGGGGTAAACTCCGATTTGTTCTTTACTGCCGAAGAAAATAAGGAAACATTTAAGCGATTGGCACAGGCCAATACCAATGTTACTTATGGCGAAGTACAATCCGTACATGGGCACGATGCCTTTTTGATGGAGTTTGAACAATTGGAGAAATTGTTGTCCACCGTATTTCAGAAGAGTACAGAACGCATCAAAATTTTAAAATTTGGTGGAAAATCTTTGGCAAACGGCGAAGGAATTGAACGTGTTTTGAATATTATCGGTAAAAGATATGATGAGCAAGAACATTTTGCAGTAGTAGTTTCTGCGCGTGGTAAGGCAACGGACCAATTGGAGAACCTATTGGAAAAAGCGGTCAACGGGGAAGACTTCCAAAAAGATTTGAAGAAGTTTGCCGAATACCAAAAAAATAATTTTGATGGTGTGGACATAACCGAAGAACTGTCCGCAATCGAAAAAATATTGAGCGGGGTAACATTAACAGGTGATTACAGTCTAAAAACCAAGGATGAAGTATTGTCCTTCGGTGAATTGATATCTGGAAAATATGTTACTGCTGCCTTGCAGGCAAACGGGGTAAAGGCTACATTGCTCGACTCCAGACAACTCATAAAAACCGACGATAGCTTTAGTAATGCCGAGGTAGATGAAGGGCTGTCCAAAGAAAATGTGCTACGATACTTCCATGAGCTGGATTCGGGCACCGTACCCGTGGTAACCGGGTTTATAGCCTCCAATAAGAATGGTGCAACCACTACTTTGGGAAGAAATGGAACAAATTATTCAGCAGCTCTGTTGGCCAATTTTTTGGATGCAAGCGAGTTGATCAATTATACCCATGTTGATGGTATTTTTACCGCCAATCCCGATTTGGTGAAAGATGCCAGATTGATCGATATGATTTCTTACAGTGAGGCCAATGAACTTGCCAATTT
This sequence comes from Flagellimonas alginilytica, assembly GCF_042134605.1. Classification (GTDB taxonomy): domain Bacteria; phylum Bacteroidota; class Bacteroidia; order Flavobacteriales; family Flavobacteriaceae; genus Flagellimonas; species Flagellimonas alginolytica. The sequence continues at coordinate 2,358,720 of NZ_CP169638.1, forward strand.
TGGAGCCACCATTTTGCACGCAAAGACGATTATCCCCTTGATCGAAAAAAACATCCCATTGCGTATCTGCAATACTTTCAATGATGATAACGAGGGCACCTTGATCGGTCCAAAAACTGGTCGTGGTGGCATAAAGTCCCTTTCCGTGTTGGATAATATGGCCCTTATCAATCTTGAGGGTAGGGGGTTGCTCGGAAAAGTAGGTGTGGATATGCGTATTTTCAGGGCCCTTGGCCAAAACGATATCTCCGTTGGAATTGTTTCCCAAGGATCATCAGAGAGAGGTATTGGTTTGGTAGTGGATGTCTCCAGGGCTGATAAGGCAAAGAAAGTACTCGATCAGGAATTTGAGACGGACTATTCATCGCAGGATATCAATAAAATATCCGTGGTGAAGGATGTTTCCGTCATTTCTATTGTGGGTATGGACTTGAGCAGTTTTCATAAACCCTTCAATGCCTTGGTCAAAAACCAAATCACACCCTTACTGTTTAACAACACGGTGACAGGAAAAAATGTGAGCATGGTGATGAAGAAAACCGATCTGCACAAAGCCATAAACGTGATCCATGGGCAAATTTTCGGTATTGCGAAGAAAATCAATCTGGCTTTGTTCGGTCATGGCAATGTGGGGGGAACATTGATCCATCAAGTTTTGGATTCAAAAAATACGATCGAGGACAGAAAAAGTATCGATTTAAAAATCTTTGCAGTGTCCAATTCAACAAAAGTACTATTGGATGCTTCGGGTATTGGTGCCGATTGGAAAGAGCGTTTGGAAACTGAGGGACAGCCTTATTCTGCCGAAGATATAATCACTTTTGCCAAAAAACATCATTTAGAGAATTTGATTGCAGTGGATAATACCGCAAGCAAAACATTTGTGGAAAAATATGAAACCTTGATCGAGCATGGTTTTGATCTGGTGTCATCCAACAAGATTGCAAATACCTTGAGCTTTGATCAATATAAATCCATACGAAAGTGTTTAGATCAAAATCAAAAACAATACCTGTACGAAACCAATGTGGGTGCAGGTCTTCCACTTATCGATACAATTAAACTACTGCATCTTTCTGGCGAGAATATTACTCGGATTAAAGGGGTGTTTTCTGGGTCGTTGAGTTATATTTTTAATACTTTTTCCGAGAAAGATGTAACTTTTTCCGAAATTGTAAAGGAAGCTATGGAAAATGGTTTTACAGAACCTGATCCTAGGGAAGACCTGTCCGGGAACGATGTAGGAAGAAAACTTTTGATTTTGGCCAGAGAGTTGGACCTTCAGAACGAGTTCGCGGATATTGAAGTGCAAAATTTAATTCCAGAAGAGCTTGTAACCTTGGATTTTAAGAATTTTATGGAACAAATTGAAAAGATGGACACTGTTTTTGAAAAGATAAAGAAGGACCAGAGACAAGGCCATGTATTGCGATATGTTGGGGATTTGCATGGAGATTTACAACAGGACAAAGGAGTCCTGGATGTAAAACTCGTCTCTGTGCCTAAAGAGAGTGCATTGGGCCAGGTAAAGGGCTCCGATTCGATCATTGAAATTTATACGGAGTCTTACGGAGAGCACCCACTTGTGATCCAAGGTGCGGGAGCAGGAGCTGCTGTTACGGCAAGAGGTGTATTTGGCGATATTTTAAGAATAGCGGAAAAGATATAACTTCGAATACGCTCAACTACTGTACTTTAAAATCTCTGTTGGCTGAGCGTGGTCGAAGTCACAATAGTTTGTTCGTTTAGGGTTTTGATGGTGTAGTTTTGACTAAGATCAACTACCAGTTTTTAATTTAATTGGGTAACTGAGTGAGGTGTTTACTTAAAATAGAATGTATAATTAGGTGTCTGAACCTAGTCGAAGACACAATAGTTTGCTCGTGAAAGGTTACGTATATATATTACAATGTTCGGATGGTAGCTATTACACCGGAAGCACTGTTGATTTAGACAAGCGTTTGCGAGAGCATCAAGATGGAAAAGGAGCCAATCACACCAAGAAAAGATTGCCTGTTAAATTATTGTATGCTGAAGAGTATTTGAGTATTGCAATGGCTTTTGAACGTGAAAAGCAAATTCAAGGGTGGTCACGACCAAAGAAAGAAGCTCTTATTAATGGCGAGTTTGAGGTTTTGCCTTATTTATCTGAATGTAAAAACGAAACGAACTTTAAATATTATAAAGAAGAAAAATGAAGTAGCTTCGACTCCGCTCAGCTACCCAAGTTAGAATGTTTTTGGTGACTGAGCGTAGTCGAAGTCACATTTGATTGTCATGGAAGGGTTTGAACAAAGAAGTCGAAGCCACAAAATAAAAAGGGATAAAGATGAAAAAATTTGAAACAGAAGCGATTCGCACCCAAATAGAGCGTAGTCAAAATTTGGAGCATTCCAGTCCCATTTATATGACCTCCAGCTTTGTTTTTGAAGATGCAGAGGATATGCGGGCCTCTTTTGCCGAAGAAAAGGAACGGAATATTTACTCCAGATATTCCAATCCCAATTCATCGGAATTGATTGAAAAAGTTTGCCAAATGGAGGGGGCGGAAAGCGGCTTCGCCTATGCTTCGGGTATGTCGGCCGTTTTTTCCACCTTGGCAGCCTTGTTAAATGCCGGAGATCATATTATATCTTCCAAGAGTATTTTTGGGTCTACGCATAGTTTGTTTACCCAATTTTTCCCAAAATGGAATATCGAAACCAGTTATTTTGATGCCAACGATGTATCTCAAATCGAAGGGTTGATCAAACCTAATACAAAAATCCTATATGCGGAAACCCCGACCAATCCTGGGGTGGATGTTTTAGATCTGGCCGTTTTGGGAAAGATCGCCAAAGCACATGGACTTATATTTATTGTGGACAATTGTTTTGCGACCCCATATTTACAGCAACCCATAAAGTTCGGGGCCGACTTGGTCATCCACTCCGGGACCAAGTTAATGGACGGGCAGGGCAGGGTACTGGCCGGAATCACCGTTGGCAATGGTGATTTAATGGACAAAGTATATCGGTTTTCAAGGATTACAGGGCCAGCATTGTCTCCCTTTAATGCTTGGGTATTGTCACGAAGCTTGGAAACCTTGGCTGTTCGGGTTGATAGACATTGTGAGAATGCTCTGAAATTGGCCACCTATCTCGAAGGTCATAAAAAAATTGAATGGGTCAAATACCCTTTTTTAAAATCACACCCAAATCACGAAATTGCCAAAAAACAGATGAAAGCAGGCGGATGTGTTGTTGCTTTCGGGGTCAAGGGCGGTCTGGAAGCAGGCAGGGAATTCTTTAATGGAATTCGATTGTTGTCCCTTTCGGCCAACTTGGGCGATTCGCGAAGTATAGTAACCCACCCTGCTTCAACAACACACAGCAAGCTTACCACCGAAGAACGCAATGCCGTTGGTATATCGGATGGCATGGTGCGGGTATCCGTAGGCCTTGAACATATTGATGATATTATTTCGGATATTGAACAGGCCTTGGGGTAAGGTTTTTTTGATGGTATTCTTCTAGGGAACGGATTGTTTAATTTCGTTATATTCGTACGATGCTCTCCAAGAAGACAAAATACGGACTAAAAGCACTTACCTATCTTGCAAAAGTAGATGATAGACAGCCGGTGCAGATTGCTGAAATTGCCAAGCATGAAAATATTTCCCAAAAATTTCTGGAAAGTATTTTGTTGACCCTTCGCAGGAACGGATTTTTAGGTTCCAAAAAAGGAAAGGGAGGAGGGTACTACCTTATAAAAGAACCCAAGGATATCCCAATGACCACGGTAATGAGGGTGCTGGAAGGTCCTATAGCCATGGTTCCATGCGTTAGCCTAAATTTCTACGAAAAATGTGAAGACTGTCCTAATGAAGACGAATGTTCCGTACACAAGTTAATGCTTAAGGTAAGGGATAGTGCTTTGGACGTTTACCGAAACAATACCCTGGCAGATTTGTTGTAGTTAAATTTTAATTCAACAAGAATATAAGATGTTGAATGCATTATTAGAACTTTTTGGCGCATTTATCCGTTATCTTTTATTCAATTTTTTTAGTCTACTGAATGGAAAGGAAAAAAGAAATTTTGATTCCTTTTTAAAGGTAAAATCTTCGGATACTTCTGGCAACGTCAGTACTGATCATTGGAATGGCATTATTGGTCTTATCTCCTTTGTTTTAATGCTTTTTCTTCTCTATTTAATTATTGGACAGTCCATTTTTTATTGAGAATATGGTAAAAATAATTTTAATTTTTAATTAATCTACTAAAACTATAGGGTAAATAAATAAATATGAAGGTTTTTACATGCTGTTCTAAAAATTAATTTTACGTTTGTATAACCTATTAAAACGATAGACATTATATATTATGGCTCTTGATATAGATTTGGAATATTACAACAAACAATTTAGAGGAATACCGCCTGAGGAAATCATTAGTTGGGCTTTACAGTTGTCGGAAAGAAGAATAGTTACCACTAGCTTTGGTAAATACTCAGCGGTGCTTTTGAATACATTTAGTATGGAAGATCCCAATATCGATGTGGTTTGGTGTGATACGGGATACAATTTACCGGAAACCTATGAACATGCTTCGTATTTGACCAAGTTGCTCAATCTCAACCTAAGCACCTATGTGCCGCGAGAAACAAAGGCGTTCACCGAACATAGGCTCGGTTTTCCATCGGTGGACCAGCCAGAACATGCCGAATTTTCCGAGATTGTCAAACTTGAGCCTTTCCGCAGGGCTTTGGCAGATTTTAAACCGGACATCTGGTTTTCCAATATAAGAATACGCCAGACAGAACTTAGAAGTTCTAAGGATATATTAAGTTACAGCAAAGATGGTATCCTTAAAATAAGTCCGTTTTATTATTGGACGGATGACGAGTTGGATGGCTACTTAGAGCAGCATAACTTACCAAAAAACAGCACCTATTTTGATCCGGTAAAAGCATTGGAAAGTAGGGAGTGTGGTATTCATTTGCAATAAACAAATGAATATCAAATAAGAATACTTATCAATAAAACCTATAAAAAAGATAGGATAAATAGGAAATGCAAAGCTTTAGAACAGAATTAGAAAACCCGGTAGTGGAAAAGGACATCATTGATCTGGAAAAAAAAATCAACCAGTTCAATGGAGGCAATATTGACGAGGAAAAATTTCGGAGCCTTCGGTTGGCTCGAGGCATATATGGGCAGCGCCAGCCTGGGGTACAAATGATTCGGATTAAGTTGCCTTATGGAAAGGTGACCTCAAATCAGTTGTTGCGGATTGCAGATGTTTCCGATGAGTACTCTAGAGGACGATTGCATATCACTACTCGTCAAGATATCCAGATTCATTATGTGGACTTGGAACGCACTCCGGAGCTTTGGGCGCAACTGGAGAAGGATGAAGTAACCATTCGGGAAGCTTGTGGAAATACCGTTCGCAACGTAACCGCTAGTGAAACTGCAGGAATCGATGTAGATGAACCTTTTGATGTTTCTCCCTACGCCCAAGCAGTATTCGAATATTTCTTGAGAAACCCTATTGGGCAGGAAATGGGAAGAAAATTCAAAGTTTCTTTCTCTGCCAGTGATGCCGACACCGGACTTTCCTATATGCACGACCTTGGTTTTATCGCCAAAGAAAAAGATGGTGAAAGAGGGTTCAAAGTAATGTTGGCAGGCGGATTGGGTTCTCAACCACGCCATGCCGATGAACTCTACAGCTTTTTGCCTACGGATAAAATTATTCCGTTGATGGAAGGTGTTATCCGTGTGTTCGATAGATACGGAGAGCGAAAAAGTAGAGCAAAAGCCCGTATGAAATTTTTGCTGAAGGATATCGGTCTGGATGGTTTTAAACAATTGCTGGAAGAAGAACAAACCGCAGTTCCACACCAAACCTATGCCATCAACTTTGAGGATTATCCAAAAGTAAAAATTGCTGAAGTTGATACTCCAGAAGTTATAATTGAAGACCAAAATGCGTTTGAAGAGTGGAAATCAACCAACTTGGTGCCTCAAAAACAAGAAGGTTATGTGGCTATCGGGATTAAAGTGCTATTGGGAGATTTCTACACGGACAAGGCGCGTAAACTGGCCAGATTGGTGCAGAATTATGCAGCAGGGGAGATTCGTTTGTCCCTAAGACAAAACATATTGGTTCCATATGTAAAAGAGGAATTGGTGCCATTCTTTTACCAAGAATTGAATAAACTTGGCTTTGCCGAAGCTGGCTATAACAAAGCACTGGATATCACCGCGTGTCCGGGAACCGATACCTGTAATTTGGGTATTGCCAGTAGCACGGGAATTGCCGATGAGTTGGAAAGAGTAATCAAAGCTGAATATCCTCAATACATCAAAAATCCAGATGTGGTTATCAAGATCAGTGGATGTATGAACGCTTGTGGTCAGCATAACATGGCACATATTGGGTTTCAAGGCATGTCCGTTAGAACCAAGGATAAATTGGTGGCACCCGCACTTCAAGTTTTATTGGGCGGAGGAAATTATGGTGATGGAAAAGCAAGATTTGCCGACAAAGTCGCTAAGATTCCAAGTAAAAGAGGGCCGCAGGCTTTGCGTCTTATTTTGGATGACTTCGAAGCCAACGGAAATGGAACTTCTTTTACCGATTATTATGAAGATAAAGGACAACATTATTTCTATGATTTCCTTAAACCGTTGACGGATGTGGATAATTTGACCCAAGATGATTTTATCGATTGGGGCAACGAGGAAAAATATAAAAAGGAGATTGGAATCGGGGAATGTGCGGGAGTCATTGTTGACCTTGTGGCCACATTGTTCTTTGAAAGCCAAGAGAAGATTGAAAATGCCGAAGAGGCCATCAAAGAAAGAAAATGGGCGGCAAGTATTTATTACTCCTACCAATCCATTGTGAATTCTGCGAAGGCATTGTTGACGGCCGAAAAAGTAAAGACCAATACCCATGCGAGCATCATCAAGGATTTTGATAGGCTGTATGTGGAAACTGGAAAAATAGCCTTTGAGGGAGGTTTTGATAAAGTGGCCCTTCAATTGAACAAGAACGAACCATCCGAAGCATTTGCAAAAAGCTATCTGGAAGATGCCAAAACAGTGCTGCAACGTTTGGAAACGTTCAGAAAATTGGAATTGGAACATGCGTAAAGGAAAGTTGACCGTAGTTGGCGCAGGCCCGGGAGATGTGGAGTTGATTACCCTAAAAGGTGTCAAAGCCTTGCAAAGTGCAGATGTTGTGCTATATGATGCATTGGTGTCGACGGAGTTATTGGAGTATACCGATCAGGCCGAGCAAATATTTGTGGGAAAGCGCAAAGGATGTTATGCTTATCAACAAGAGCAAATCAATGATTTGATCGTGCAACGAGCAAGCCTAGGGCTGCATGTAGTGCGGTTAAAAGGAGGGGACCCATTTGTTTTTGGCCGTGGGGCAGAAGAAATGGAACATGCCGCTCAGTATGGAATCGAGGTTGCAGTTGTGCCGGGAATATCATCTTCGGTATCCGTACCGGCATCACAACATATTCCTGTGACCAAGAGAGGCGCCGCCGAAAGCTTTTGGGTCATTACAGGAACCACCAAAGAACATAAACTGTCCAACGATGTGGCTTTGGCCGCAAAATCCAACGCCACGGTCATCATACTTATGGGGATGTCCAAACTGGGGGAGATTATGGAACTCTTCAAAAAAGAAGGAAAAGAAAATACACCAGTGGCCATTATCCAAAATGGCACAACAAATCACGAAAGGGTTGGAATAGCAACTGTTGCCTCTATTGAGAACAAGGCAAGGGGGCAGCAGTTATCCAATCCAGCGATCATTGTGATCGGAGAAGTGGTGAATCACCGTCAAAAAATATTGGATATTCAAGAAGAGTATCAAATTAAGGGAGAAAAATTGCTAGAGAAAAATTAAATCAAATGTCAGCACTTTAGGACCCAGAGCGGAGTCGAAGGGGCTTTAAGGACGAATTAAAAAGTAGTAGTATGATCAAAACAGATATTATTATAATCGGGGCGGGACCAACGGGTTTGTTCACTGTTTTTGAAGCAGGATTGTTAAAGCTAAAATGTCATTTAATTGATGCATTGGCACAACCGGGAGGCCAATGTTCCGAGATCTATCCTAAAAAACCGATTTACGATATTCCAGCCTATCCAGAAATTTTGGCGGGTACCTTGGTGGATAATCTTATGGAGCAAATAAAGCCGTTCGAGCCTGGTTTTACGTTGGGTGAGCGAGCTGAAACTTTGGAGAAGCAAGAGGATGGTTCTTTTATCGTAACTACAAGCAAAGGTACCCTACACCACGCTCCAGTGGTGGTGATTGCAGGAGGGCTAGGTTCTTTTGAACCTAGAAAGCCATTGATTGCCAATATCGGACTCTTTGAAAGCAAAGGGGTGGAGTACATGATTAAGGACCCAGAGCAATTCCGTGATAAAAAAGTAGTGATTTCTGGTGGTGGTGATTCAGCTTTGGACTGGTCCATATTTTTGGCCGATGTAGCCTCCGAGGTATCTTTGGTACACCGTAGAAACGAATTCCGTGGGGCTCTGGATTCGGTGGAAAAAGCGCGGGAGTTGGCCAAATTGGGCAAGATTCGACTATATACCGAAGCTGAGGTAAAAGAAATTCATGGGAAGGACGAATTGCATGCCGTCGTAATAAAATATAATGATCAAGCAAAGGAAGATGCTTACGTAGAAACCGATTATTTTATCCCGCTTTTTGGATTGTCGCCTAAACTGGGGCCTATCGGTAACTGGGGATTGGAAATCGAAAAGAATGCCATCAAAGTAAACAATGCAAAAGATTACCAGACCAATATTCCCGGCGTATTTGCCATTGGCGATGTAAATACCTATCCTGGGAAACTTAAATTGATTTTGTCGGGCTTCCATGAAGCTGCGGTAATGTGTCAGTTTGCCTATCAAATCATAAATCCCGATAAGCGATTTGTAATGAAGTATACCACGGTGGGCGGCGTTCAAGGATTTGATGGTACCAAAAAAGAAGCCAAAAAAGAAGTGGTACAGAGTATCAACTAGATAATTTAGTTTTTAGAAGCAGGGGCACCCTTTCAGAAGCAATTTTGGAGGGTGTTTTTGTTTTTAGGTTATATTTGAATTTTACAAAAAAATGGCCGAAATGTTCACGCTTGAGGACTTTTATGGAAAACTCCAATTGCCCATTCCCGAGGGTATCGGCAAGGACATTGGACATTTTAATGTGTTCAATATTACCGAGTACCGCACAAAGTTGAACAAGGGGGAAATGCGATATGATCGCCGTTCTTATTTTAAAATAAGCTTGATCAGTGGTAAGAACACGGCGGAATATGCCGATAAGGTGATTCAAATAAATGATAAGGCGCTGTTGTTCGCATCGCCCAAAATCCCATATCACTATCTGCCAAAGGAAGGGGAACAGGCGGGGTATTTTTGTGTCTTCACCGAAAATTTTTTATCTAAAGATAAGAGTGGGGTTATTTTAGAAAAGTTCCCGTTATTTCAACCGGGAAGTTATCCTATCCTAACAATTTCCAATCAAGAATACGCCGACTTGGAACTGCTTTTTCAAAAAATGGATAGCGAATTGTCTTCCGATTATCCCTTTAAATTCGATTTGATTCGTGCCTATATTATTGAATTGCTGCACATAGGGCAAAAACTCCAACCAAAACTCCCAACAGAAAACAGTCATAATGCCTCTACCCGCATTACGGATATGTTTGTTGAATTGCTCGAGCGACAGTTTCCTATAAATTCGAGGGTTCAACGATTGATGCTCAAAACGGCCAACGATTATGCCGCACAATTGGCCGTGCACGCCAATCATTTAAACAAGGTTTTAAAGGAGACCACAGGCCTCACCACTACCACTATTATTCATTCCAGAATTTTTGAGGAAGCCAAGATCTTGCTCAATAACACCGATTGGACCATTTCTGAAATCGCATTTAGTCTTGGGTTTGAAGAAGTAGCACATTTTTCCAACTTTTTTAAAAAACACGCACAACTTTCCCCTTTAAAATTTAGGTCGGCCCTCAAAGTTTGATTTTTACAAATAACAGTTTGATACTCGCAAGCAAACTTCGGCTGTTGGGGTTACTTTTGTTCATAATCAAAAATCAAGTAAAATGAACAAAGCAAAAATAGCATTGGTAACAGGAGGAAGCCGCGGACTTGGCGAGGATATGGCCATCAAATTGTCCAAAAAAGGATTCCATGTTCTGTTGACATACCATAGCAATAAAAAAGAAGCTGATAAAACGGTAAACCAAATTGAAAAAAATGGTCAAAAAGCATATGCACTCCAGCTGGATGTGGCGGACAATCAAAGTTTTGATGCCTTTGTGGGTGAAACAAAAAAAGTATTGAACAGCTATTTTAAAGCATCAACGATTAATTTTTTAATAAATAATGCAGGAATAGGAATCAATACTCCTATACTCGAGACTACCGAAGATCAGTTCGATGTTTTGGTGAATGTCCACTTTAAAGGAGTCTTTTTTCTAACCCAAAAATTGTTGCCCATACTATCAGATGGAGGTGCTATTGTGAACATTTCGAGTGGATTGACCCGTTTTTCATTTCCCGGATTTTCGGTGTACGGTTCCTTGAAAGCAGCAGTTGAGACCTTGACAAGATACCAGGCGAAAGAATTGGCAGGCCGAAGAATAAGGGCAAATGTGGTAGCACCTGGGGCCATTGAGACCGATTTTGGTGGTGGATCCAATAAAAATGATGAAGGAAAAAGAACGGCCATAACCAATATTACGGCATTGGGTCGAGTAGGAGTCCCGGACGATGTTGGAGGTGTGGTTGCATTTTTATGCACTGAAGAAGCCAAATGGATCAATGGGCAGCGTATCGAAGTATCCGGGGGAATGCTGCTGTAAATTAACATTACAGCATTAAAACAGGGAACGGGTTGTTCGATCAACCCGTTTTTTTAATGGTATGTTTTCTAAATATTCAGGGGCTTTTTTTGCTTTTCAATGAGGAGAGCCGTTTCTTTGTAGTTCAGTTCATTTATAAATTGAAAGTGTTATCAAGAAAGGTGGAGGGATTGGACCCTGTGAAGCCTTAGCAACCCTCGACCTCGAGAAGGTGCTACATTCTACCCCTGTCTTGAATTCATTTCAAGACCTTTTGGAAGATCAACCTGAAGGGGGAAGGATAACGAAAGAAATACAACACCGTATTTTTCCGCACTTTTCTTGATTTCACTACATCCTTTTTTGAAGGTAATTATACTATGGAAAAAATTAAAGATATACTGAAGAAGCGGATTTTAGTGTTGGATGGAGCCATGGGCACCATGCTGCAGCGCTATAAATTCAAGGAAGAGGATTTTAGGGGCGAACGTTTCAAAGATTGGCCATGTGATCTGCAGGGTAACAACGATCTACTTTCATTGACTCAGCCAGAGGCGGTAAAAGAAGTACATCGCAGCTTTTTACAAGCTGGCGCCGATATTTTGGAAACCAATACCTTCTCGGGAACAACCATAGCCATGGCAGATTATGGTATGGAAGAATTGGTATACGAACTCAATTATGAATCGGCCAAGCTTGCAAAGGAAGTGGCCGATGAATTCACTGATAAAAACCCAAAAAAACCAAGGTTTGTTGCGGGAAGTATTGGCCCGACCAATAAGACAGCCAGTATGTCGCCCGATGTTAACGACCCAGGATTTCGTGCCATATCCTTTGATGAACTTCGAATTGCATACAAACAACAAGTTGAGGCGCTGCTCGATGGCGCTGTGGATATTTTACTGGTGGAAACCATTTTTGATACACTGAATGCCAAGGCAGCTCTTTTTGCCATTGAGGAAGTAAAAGATGAGCGGAATATAGAAGTTCCCGTGATGGTCAGCGGTACCATTACCGATGCTTCGGGCAGAACATTGTCCGGTCAGACCGCCGAAGCCTTTTTGATTTCCATTTCACATATCCCGATTTTATCGGTAGGATTCAATTGTGCCTTAGGAGCCAAACAATTGGTGCCCCACTTGGAAGTGGTTTCCGCCAAATCAGAATTTGCAGTATCTGCCCATCCCAATGCAGGATTGCCGAATGCTTTTGGCGAATACGATGAAACGCCAGAACAAATGGCCGCACAAATAAAGGAATACGTAGAAAAAGGGTTGGTAAATATCGTAGGTGGATGTTGTGGAACCACTCCGGAACATATCAAGGCCATTGCAGATGTAGTAAAGGATTATGAGCCAAGGTCTTTATCGTTATCCGTAATTTGTTAATGTTGTTGGAAATATAGCGATGGAAATAAACGAACAACGAACAACGAACAACGAACAACGCTTTTTACGCCTGAGTGGCCTTGAACCATTGGTGGTAACCCCCGACAGTAATTTTATCAATGTGGGAGAACGGACCAATGTGGCAGGTTCCAAGCGTTTTTTACGGTTGATAAAGGAAGAAAAGTACGACGAAGCCTTAGATGTTGCCCGAGATCAAGTGGAAGGTGGTGCCCAGATTATAGACATTAACATGGATGATGGTCTGATCGATGGAAAGGAAGCCATGGTCAGATTCCTGAATTTGATAGTTTCCGAACCGGATATTGCCCGCGTTCCCATTATGATCGATAGTTCCAAATGGGAAATCATCGAAGCGGGTCTGCAAGTGGTACAAGGAAAATGTGTAGTAAACTCCATTAGTCTAAAAGAAGGAGAAGAAGAATTTATCCGCCACGCCAAGTTGATAAAACGTTATGGAGCCGCTGTAATCGTGATGGCTTTTGACGAAGTTGGACAGGCAGATAATTTTGAACGACGAATTGAAATTGCCAAACGATCCTATGATGTGTTGGTCAACAAGGTCAATTTCCCACCGGAAGACATCATTTTCGATCTCAATATTTTTCCCGTGGCCACAGGAATGGAAGAACATAGGAAAAATGCAGTTGACTTTATTGAGGCCACTCGTTGGGTTAGGGAAAATTTGCCCTATTGTAGCGTAAGTGGAGGGGTGAGCAATGTGTCTTTTTCTTTTCGGGGCAACAATCCTGTTCGCGAGGCGATTAATTCTGCCTTTTTGTTCCATGCCATAAAAGCCGGAATGAATATAGGCATCGTAAATCCGACCATGTTGGAGGTCTACGATGATATCCCTAAAGATCTTTTGGAATATGTGGAGGATGTGCTTTTGGATAGGCGTGATGATGCTACCGAAAGACTCTTGGAGTTTGCCGAAACCGTTGTAGGTAAAGCCAAAGAGAGTAAGGTGGATCTGTCTTGGCGGGAAGAACCGCTGCAAGATAGGATTACCCGTGCCTTGGTCAAGGGAATAGATCAATATATAGTTGAAGATGTAGAAGAAGCTCGTCAGCAAGCAACCAAACCTTTGGAAGTCATCGAGGGCAACTTGATGACAGGTATGAATGTGGTTGGTGATTTGTTCGGTAGTGGAAAAATGTTCTTGCCACAGGTGGTTAAGTCTGCTAGGGTAATGAAAAAGGCTGTGGCCTACCTAACCCCTTACATTGAAGCTTCAAAAGATAAAGATGCCAAAGCAGCAGGTAAAATTTTGATGGCTACGGTTAAAGGCGATGTGCACGATATTGGAAAGAATATTGTGAGTGTGGTGCTGGCCTGTAATAATTACGAGATTGTAGATATGGGGGTGATGGTACCTCCAGAAAAAATCATCAATAAGGCCAAGGAAGAGCAAGTGGATATTATCGGTTTGAGCGGTTTGATTACCCCATCTTTGGATGAAATGGTGTTTTTGGCCAAAGAAATGGAACGCCAAAACTTTGAAGTGCCCCTTTTGATTGGTGGCGCAACAACCAGTAAAGCTCACACTGCTGTAAAAATCGACCCGCAATACAGTCATTCTGTGGTGCATGTGAACGATGCTTCCAGAGCCGTAACCGTGGTGGGTGATTTGCTTCAGGAGGAGACTTCGGTGAAGTATAAAAAATCCATCAAACTGGATTACGAGAGTTTTCGCGATAAGTTTTTGAATCGTTCCAAACACAAGGAATATTTGACGTTGGAAGATGCTCGAAAAAATAAATTGCAAATCGAATGGAATCCATCAGATATTAAAAAACCGAACCAATTGGGTGTTCAAGTGTTGGAAGATTTCGATTTGACTAAATTGGAGGAATTCATCGATTGGTCTCCATTCTTCCGAAGTTGGGATCTCCATGGAAAATATCCTGATATTTTGAACGATGAGGTGGTAGGGGAACAGGCCAAGGAGCTTTTTAAGGATGCCAAAGAACTTTTAAAACAAGTTTTGGACGAGAAACTGTTGAAAGGCAAAGCTATCTTTGGGTTATTTCCAGCCAATCAAATTGATGAAGATGATATTGAAGTAGACAAGGATGGTGAAATCTTTATCTTCAGAACGCTGCGTCAACAATTAAAAAAGCGGGAAGGGGTTCCCAATATCGCATTGGCAGATTTTATTGCTCCAAAAGATTCGGGAATTCAGGATTATATAGGTTGTTTTTGTGTGAGCACAGGATTTGGAACCCAAGAATTGGCTACTGAGTTTGAAAAAAACCACGATGATTACAATTCCATTATGATCAAAGCTCTGGCCGATAGGTTGGCTGAAGCTTTTGCGGAATATTTGCACAAAGAGGTACGAACCAAACATTGGGGCTATGCCGTGGATGAGAATCTGGATAACGACGCTCTGATTAAAGAAAAATACCGAGGTATTCGACCTGCACCGGGCTATCCAGCCTGTCCCGACCATTTGGAAAAACTGACAATTTGGGATATGATGAAGGTGGAAGAGAAAATAGGCGTGAAATTGACCGATAGTTTGGCCATGTGGCCGGCTGCCAGTGTAAGTGGCTACTATTTTGGACATCCCGAAGCCAAATATTTTGGATTGGGAAAAATAAAGCAAGATCAGGTTCAGGATTTTGCTGAACGAAAAAATATAAAACTGGAAGAGGCCCAAAAGTGGCTGGCACCTAATATTGTTGATAGTTAACAGTTTTTGGTTAATGGAATATATCGAATTGGATGTTTGGAAAGAATCGCGTGAATTGGTTAAGTTGGTTTATGACTTGACCAAAGTATTTCCAAAGGAAGAAATATATGGCCTGACCAATCAAATAAGAAGATGTAGTTGTTCGATACCTTCAAATATTGCAGAAGGATGTGGTAGAAAAACTCCAAATGATACCATTCGATTTTTATACATTGCAAGAGGTTCATTATATGAGTTGGAGACACAATTGTTTTTGTCATTTGATCAAGAATATTTAAGTCAAAAGGAATTGGATTTAATTTTGAGTCAAATAGTACTTTGCAAAAAGTTGTTAAATGGTTTTATAAATTATTATGGATCTCTCTAATTTTTACCATCAACCATCAACCATCAACCATCAACCATCAACCATCAACCATCAACCATCAACCATCAACTAATAACGATTAACGGATAACCGTAAAATGAAAATTACCGACCACATAAACAAAGCAAACGGAGAAACGCTTTTCAGTTTTGAAATCGTTCCACCCGTAAAAGGGAAGAGTATTCAAGAACTCTATAAAAATATTGACCCTTTAATGGAGTTCAAGCCACCTTTTATAGATGTGACCACCTCTAGAGAAGAGTATGTGTACAAAGAGAAAAATGGCTTGCTGGACAAAAAGTTGACACGAACGCGTCCCGGTACCTTAGGTATATGTGCTTCATTAAAACATAAATACGATGTGGATACGGTTCCACATGTGCTGTGTGGTGGGTTTACCAAGGAGGAAACCGAATATTTGTTGGTGGATTGCCAGTATTTGGAGATAGAGAACGTGATGGCGCTTCGTGGTGATGCCCGTAAAGAGGAAAAATATTTTATGCCCACCAAGGGCGGGCACCAATATGCTTCCGAATTGGTAAAACAGATTTATGATGTGAACCAAGGAAACTATTTGCACGATTCCATTGAATCCAATGATTGTGGAGACTTCTGCATAGGTGTGGCAGGTTACCCCGAAAAGCATATGGAGGCACCCTCTTTGCAATCCGATTTAAAACGTTTGAAGGAAAAAGTGGATTTGGGAGCGGATTATGTGGTGACCCAGATGTTTTTTGACAATCAAAAATTCTTTGCCTTTGTTAAGGCTGCCCGCGAAATGGGTATTGAAGTGCCGATTATTCCTGGAATCAAACCCATAGCGGTTAAAAGGCATTTACAATTGTTGCCCCAAGTTTTTAGAGTGGACATACCACAAGATCTTATAGATGCCGTAGAGGCCTGTAAAACCAACCAAGAAGTACGACAAGTTGGTGTGGAGTGGGCAATTCAGCAATCAAAAGAATTAAAGGAGTCCGGAGTACCCGTGTTACACTACTATTCCATGGGAAAATCAGATAATATAAAGGCAATTGCCAAGGAACTTTTTTAATTTTCCTACTTTAGCTATCCATGAGGTACCTACTTGGCCTAATTCTATTGTTGACTTCATTTTTAGGGATTTCCCAATCGGATGAAGACCCAAAAAAATTCGTGTTGGATGCGAATCAGTTTTACGGCTCCATATTGCTCCATAACCCGGATATTTCGCACTTGATCACCAATCATCCGGCAGGTGTAATCCTTGGAATAAGTAGAAAAACCTACGGACAAAAAGAATGGGAAGCGGATTTTGGTTATCCAGATACAGGCTACACCTTTGTTTATCAAAATACGAACAATCCAACCCTTGGTGATCATTTTGGACTTTACGGACATTACAATTTTTACTTTCTTAAAAGAAATGTTCAATTGAGAGTTGCTCAGGGATTGGCTTACAATACCAACCCGTACGATAAAGATGAAAATTTCAGGAACAATGCCTACGGAAGCCATATTTTGAGCAGTACCTTGTTGATGCTCAACTATCATAAAGAAAACCTCTTCGCCGGTTTGGGAGTGAATGCTGGGTTGTCTTTTATCCATTATTCCAATGCCAATTTTAAGGCGCCCAATACTTCGACCAATACGTTTGCCTTTAATATTGGCTTGACGTATAATTTAGATCATGAAACTACTTATAAGTATCTAAAACCAGAATCAACTGGGGAAATATCGGAGCCTGTTCGATATAACTTAGTGTTTCGGGCTGGAGCTAATGAAAGTGACGTAATCAGCATGGGTCGGTATGGCTTTGCCATTGTTTCGGCCTATGCCGATAAACGTTTGGGAAAACGAAGCGCTATACAACTGGGAACCGATATTTTCTTTTCCAATTTTTTAAAGGAGTTGATTCGTTATCAATCCATATCGTTCCCAGAATTGGATGTTGACCCTGATGCCGATTATAAGCGGGTAGGGGTATTTATAGGTCATGAACTTTTTGTGAATAAGATGAGTGTTGTTGCCCAATTGGGATATTATGTGTACTACCCGTTCGATTTTGAGGGGAAAATCTACAATAGGATTGGTATGAAACGCTATTTTGGGGAGAAGATTTTTGGAGCGGTTACCCTAAAATCGCATGGAGCAAAAGCGGAAGCCGTAGAATTTGGAATAGGAATTAGACTATAGTATTGAGATTAGAGATGTTAGAATTTAGAAGATGTGAAAGAATAATTAATGTCACCTCGAGAGCAATCGAGAGGCGTTTTTATTTGGTATTTTTTCTAATTCTGATTTCTTGTAATGGCGAAAATGTTCCCGATTGTTTTCAAAATGCTGGTGACCTGGTGCGTGAACAGATCGATCTTCCCGAATTTGCCAAGATCACTGTTTTTGAAAACCTTAATGTGGTGCTAAAACAAGGCAATGAACAATCGGTGGAAATAGAAACTGGGGAATATTTGCGAAATGAAGTTACCGCCATTGTGGAAGAGGACCGTTTAGTTCTTAGAAATGAAAATAGCTGTAACTATGTCCGCGATTATGGTTTGACAACCGTATACATTACTTCTCCGAATTTGACCGAAATAAGGAGTAGCACAGGACTGTTGATTTCGAGTGATGGGGTTTTGGAATATCCTACTTTAAGTTTAATTGCCGAAAGTTTTAATAACCCGGAAACCGAGACTACGGACGGTTCTTTTGATATGGAATTAAAGTCATCTACGGTTAGAATTACAGTAAACGGCATTGCTTATTTTAAGCTTCGTGGCGAAACTGAAAACCTAAATTTAAATATCGCAGCAGGGGATTCAAGGATAGAGGCCCAACTACTGGTGTCCGAAAATGTTAACTTAAACCATAGAGGTTCCAACGATGTTTTTGTGAATCCGCAGCAAAGTTTGAGTGGAGTGATTCGCGGAACAGGGGATGTAATCAGTGTGAACACTCCGCCTGAGGTTGACGTAGAGGAAATCTTCAATGGTAGATTGATTTTCCAAGATTAAGAATCAATAATCTCCATTAACTTTAATATTTCTGGTTAATTTCGGGACTCAAACCGAATTCTTGGGGAATCTGTTCGCACATATTAAAAGTTATTTCTCACCATTTCCAAAGGTTAAATCTTTAGATGGGTTGCAAGGACTGGAAAAGGTCGATGCGCTTTTACATAATCTGGCCGCAGAGAAAAAAGTTCCGGGATTGGCCGTGACTTTTTTGGATAAAGGTGAAACTGTGCTTCAAAAAGGGTATGGATTTTCTAATCTTGACAAGAAAATCTTTGTCGACCCAAAGCAAACAGTTTTTCGTATTGCAAGTATTTCCAAATGCATTACGGGTTTGGCCTTAGGAAAAATGGTAGAAGATAGGATAATCAATTTGGATGAATCCATTTATACCTACGTGCCATATTACCCCAAAAAACGTTTTGGTTTTACACTAAGGCAATTGGCTTCGCACACCGCCGGAATACGCGGTTATCGCGGTAAAGAATATGCATTAAACCAAGATTTTTCCATTAAAGACGGAATCAACATGTTCAAAAACGATCCGTTGGTGTTTAAACCTGGAACTGGCTATCTATATAATAGTTTTGATTTTGTTCTTCTCTCCCTTGCCATGCAAGAGGCAAGTGGAGTGCCGTTTGAAAGATATGTTGAGGAACATATTTTGAAGCCTTTGGGATTGCATGGCACATTTTCCCCGAATTATGGGGCCGGCTTAAAAAAAATGGAAAACCATGCGCATTTCTATACCAAACGATCCATGTGTTTTAAACAATCTGTTGAGGTAAACAATCAATATAAATTGGCAGGAGGTGGATATTTGTCGACCTCTGAAGATGTGGCACGGTTAGGTAGTGCCATTTTAAAACGCGAATTACTGAGTGATGCAACGTACGACCTATTGTTGACTTCGGAATTGATCAATGGCAAACCTACATACTACGGTCTGGGATTTCAGGTAAGTCAAGATGCAAAGGATAGGTCTTTTGTGGGACATATAGGCAGTAGTGTTGGAGCTTATACCAACCTTTTCATCTATCCAGAGCAGGAAAAAGTAATCTCCATCCTCATCAATTGTACAGACCCAAAGGTGCAGCCTGTATTGGATGAGGCAATTGATTGTTTTTTAAAAGATAACGTTTAGATTTTGCTTTCCAGTTCCTCTTCAATTTCCAAAGCGTATTTTTTACAAAGATCAAAAGTTTCCGTTACATCTTCCATAGAAGTTCTTGGGTTGATCAAGCACATACGGAGCACAATTTGACCGTTTAAAATAGTGGTGACCAAAAGCGCCTTTCTAGATCCAACCACTTTTTCGGAAATGTATTGGTTGATTTTGTCCAATTCTTTCTCCGAATATTTTTTATTGATGGGGTTGTACCTAAAATTGATGACCGCTAAGGTTGCCGGGAAAACCACTTCCCAACTTTTGCTGCCCCTGAGCATGGTCTCCACTTCTTCTGCCAAATCAATATTATAGGAAATAGCATCCCGGAACTCTTTTAAACCAAAGGTTTTTAAAGACATGTAAAACTTTAGGGCACGGAACCTTCGGGTCAGTTGAATACCATGGTCATAAAAATTGATTTCGGAGGTATTCCCCTCGATATCCCTTAAATATTCTGGTTTTTCCGTAAAAGTGTTGCTTAGGTTTTTGTGGTTTCGTACCAAAAGACATCCCATTTCATAAGGTTGAAAAAACCATTTGTGGGGGTCCACGGTCAAAGAATCCGCTTTTTCAATGCCTTTCATGGCCAATTTACCTTTTTTGGATAGAATAGCTGCTCCTCCATACGCCCCATCAATGTGGTACCAAATGTTTTCTTTTTTGCAGATTTTGCCCAGCTCTACCAAAGGATCTACCGTACCTGTGTTTGTAGTTCCTGCAGTTGCTATTAAACAAAAAGGATGCAATCCCTCCAATCTATCCTTTGCAATACAATTTTTGAGTTTGTTTACCGAGAATTTTAGTTCACTATCTGTAGGGATAATTCGAATCTGTTCCTTTTTAAATCCTAATACCCGAATGGCCTTAATGTTGGAAGAATGGGCTTGATCCGATAGATAGATAACAGCCTTTGAAAAATCATCACCACATTTAATGCGTCGGGCAGTAACCACCGCAGTCAAGTTGGCCATGGAGCCACCACTGGTAAAAATACCGCCCCCTTTTTTCTTGGGGAAACCAAAAATCTTCAACAACCATTGAATGGTAACTATTTCCAATTCCGCAGCAGCTGGGCTAGCGGCCCACCCGCCAGAAAAAATATTATAGCCCGTTGCTAGGGCATCTGCCATTACACTAATATAGTTACTTGGTCCTGGAACAAAAGAAAAGGATTTGGGGTGTGCCATATTCGCACTATTGGTCATAACCTTTTCCAGAACAAAGTCCAACACTTGGGTCGGTTCCGAACCTTGTTCGGGAGCTTCCTCCAAAAACAAAGAATCCATTTCTTTCCTTGAACCAAGTGCGACAGGTAGCTTCTGGTGTTGTGTGGAATGATGTTCAACAATGGCATCAACAATTTGATAACCATAGCTTTTCATCTCTTCTTTGGATAGTTCCAATTTGGCAGTATTCTTTTTCATTGGGCTCTATTTCTTCTGAACTGCAAAAGTACCATATTTGGAACGGTTTTCAGTTTCCTTTCAGGAGAGAGTCAACACAAATCAGGGCAAAAGGAATTAAGAGGTAAGTTCTGTAAAGAGGCTTTCCAAGTTTTTGTTTTTTCTGCTAAGTTGTAACGTTTTTAGTGAATTGTCGTGTGCAAAATCGAAAACAGCGGGCCGCATATCCTTAGATGTTGTAAAAGTGATTTCGTAGACAAAGCCACCGGTGTTTTTTACGTTGGACACGTTGGGCAGTTGTTGTAGTAATTGTTCTTCTACACGATAATCGAACTCGACCTCAATAATCTGTTCCTCGGCTTCACGGAGTTCTTCCAGTTTTTTGTCGGCCACCAATTCTCCTTTGCTGATGATGATCACACGATCACATACGGCTTCCACTTCTTTCATAATATGTGTGGAAAGTAAAATGGTCTTTTCTTTGCTGATTTCACGTATCAATTTTCGGATTTCGATCAATTGATTTGGATCAAGGCCGGTCGTGGGTTCATCTAGTATCAAAACTTCTGGGTCGTGCAACAAGGCGGCTGCAAGTCCTACACGTTGCCGGTATCCTTTGGATAACTGTCCAATTTTTTTGTGGGCCTCGGGGGTCAAACCCGTTTGCTCGATTACCTGGTTTATTTTGGACCTGTCCACTTTGTACACATCGGCATTGAACGATAAATATTCTCTTACGTACATCTCCAGATATAAGGGATTGTGTTCTGGTAGGTAGCCTATACTTTTTTGAACTTTTTTTTCTGCGGCGAGTACATCAAAACCGTTTACCGATGCTTCTCCATTGTCCGCTTTGTAATAGGTGGTCAAGATCCTCATCATGGTGGACTTGCCGGCACCATTTGGGCCTAAAAACCCAACAACTTCACCCTTGTTGATGGTGAACGAAACATTGTTCAATGCTTTTTGGGTTCCAAAGGTTTTGGTGATGTTCTTAACGGTAATGGACATTTGTACTAGTTTAATTGCTTTCAAAAATACACTTTTATAGGTTTTGTTCACTACAAGTAAGGGCAAGGATAATTGGCCTGTTACGATCCTTTAAAAAACTATGAAAATGTGAATTTGAAAAAAAAATCGATTTTCTGTAAGATAATGTTCAGTGAAAATCAACTTTTTAAAAAATATCAAAAAAAATATGGGATTGGAGTAGTGTTTAGGATTGAATGCCTAAATTAGCCGACAATTAACAAAGAGATGACAAACACGTATTTCTGGAACCGTTTTTATTTTTACTTCTTTTTTCAAAGAGGAACGGGACTATTGTAGATACGTTTAAAGTATAACTAATTTATAAAGTCCCGATAGCATCGGGGCTTTTTTTTTGCCATGGGTTTAAAAATAGCCATACAGGGAATAAAGGGGTCCAACCACCATCAAGTAGCCAAAGATTTTTTTGGAAGTAATATTGAGTTATTGGAATGCAATTCCTTTGATGCCGTAGTGGATAGTTTATTGTTGGGCATTGCGGACAAAGGTATTATGGCGATAGAAAATTCTATTGCAGGATCTATAATCCCCAACTATAATCTGGTGTACCACAATAACATCCATATTATTGGAGAGCATTACCTTAACATTCATCATAACCTAATGGTTTTAAAAGGAAAAACATTTGATGATATCCGCGAGGTGCATTCGCATCCAATGGCATTATTGCAGTGCAAAGAGTTTTTTAAGGCCCATCCGCAGATAAAACTTGTTGAAAGTGTGGATACTGCGGAAACCGCAAAAAGAATAAAAGAAGGTAAGTTGGCTAATATAGCTGCAATTGCTCCCAAAATGGCGGCAGAATTGTACGGATTGGATATTATTGCTGATAACATCCAAACTATTGTAAATAACTCAACACGTTTTATAATCCTTAAAAAGCAGAACAAGGTGTTGCCAGAGGAAGAAATAAACAAGGCTTCTTTAAGATTCATTACCGATCATAAACGGGGGAGTTTGGCCACTGTTTTGAACGTGATGAGCGATTGTAACATGAACCTTACCAAAATCCAATCCTTGCCGGTAATAAAGACCCCTTGGAAGTATGCCTTCTTTGTTGATGTCACTTTTGAGAATTATGAACAATTTTCCAAAACTAAATCTTTGCTGGAGATTATGGCAGAGGATTTTCGGGTTTTGGGCGAATACAAAAATGCATTGATCCTATGATAACTGCAGATAGGTTAAATAGCGTAAAGGAATACTATTTCTCTACAAAACTAAGAGAAGTCCGTGGGCTAATCGCACAAGGAAGACCCATTATAAATATGGGGATCGGCAGCCCCGATTTGGCACCCTCGCCACAAGTATTGGAAACACTAAGGGATTCCATAATAGAAGCAGGGGCACACCAGTACCAGAGCTATCAGGGACTGCCAAAACTAAGGGAAGCGATTGCAGACTTCTACCATCAAAAATTCGATGTAAACGTAGATCCGAACACGGATATTTTACCATTGATGGGTTCCAAGGAAGGCATTATGCACATTAGCATGGCTTTTTTAAACAATGGCGACGAGGCTTTGATCCCCAATCCGGGATACCCGACATATGCCGCTGTGACCAGTTTAGTGGGCGCTGTTCCTATACAGTACAATTTATCCGAAAAAAACGGTTGGTTTCCGGATTTGGACGAGCTAGCTACAAAAGATCTGTCCAAGGTAAAGTTAATGTGGGTAAGCTATCCTCATATGCCAACAGGTGCAACGGCCACCGTAGATCAGCTTAAAATGTTAGTGGATTTTGCGAAAAAGAACCAAATTCTATTGGTGAACGATAACCCGTACAGTTTTGTGCTTTCAAGTAACCCGACCAGTATTTTGTCCATTGATGGGGCAAAAGAGTGCACTTTGGAACTGAACAGTCTCAGCAAGACCTTTAATATGGCAGGATGGCGAGTGGGCATGGTATTGGGCAATGCGGAGCACATAAATGCAGTGCTAAAGGTAAAGAGCAATATGGATTCCGGGATGTTCTATGGTATTCAAAAAGGAGCCATTGCAGCCTTGCAAAGCGGGCCGGAGTGGTTCGAGGCTTTGGACACAGTCTATACCAAAAGGCGGGAGCTTATGTTTAGATTGGTGGACAAATTAGGCTGCTCCTACGACGAGAACGCGGTCGGTATGTTTGTGTGGAGCAAGCTTCCAGCTGGGTCACCCCCATCAGAACAATTTATAGATGAAATATTGTACAGCAGAGATATTTTTATAGCTCCGGGAACCATTTTTGGAAGTAATGGCGAGGGCTATATTCGTTTTTCACTTTGTGTAAAAGAAGAAAAGATCAAAGAAGCGATCCAAAGATTTTAGATTATGAAAATAGTCATTATAGGTGTTGGTTTAATAGGGGGGTCCTTTGCAAAGGATGTAAAAAGGCTGCACCCGGAAGCCGAAATAATCGGAGTGGATAAAAGCGAGGCCCATTTAGATGAGGCCCTGCAACTGCGTATTATCGACAAAAAAGGAGGGTACACGGACCTACAGACCGCCGATATGGTATTCGTGGGCATTCCTGTCGATGTTTTAATGGCCGAGCTTCCAAAAATTTTGGATGCCTCGGGAGAAGAAACCGTGGTAATGGACGCAGGTTCCACCAAACAATCGATTTGCGAACAGGTTGCCGATCACCCCAAAAGAAGAAATTTTATGGCCTGTCACCCCATTGCGGGCACGGAGTTCTCCGGTCCGACTGCTGCATTCGAAGGTCTGTATACCGGCAAAACAATGATCATATGTGAAGTAGAAAAAACAGCGTTTAAACTTCAGGAAAGGGCTTTGGCCATTTTTCAGGAAATAGGCATGCGCATTCGGTACATGAATCCCAGGGCGCACGACAAACATATCGCCTATGTATCCCATTTATCACACATTAGTTCTTTTATGTTAGGGAAAACGGTTATCGATAAAGAAAGGAACGAACGCGATATTTTTGACATGGCAGGCAGTGGTTTTGAAAGCACGGTCCGATTGGCAAAAAGTTCCCCGGATATGTGGACGCCTATTTTTGAACAGAACAAAGATAATGTGGTCGAAACCCTTGAAGAGTATATTCAAAACCTGATCACCTTTAAGCAATTGATATTGGACAACGATTTTAAGAATGTCCACCAAGAAATGAGTAATACCAATAAAATAAAACAAATACTAAAAGGAATACCACTTACAAAAAAATAGAACGTATTATGGAAAACAAAAAGGAAATGAGAAAATGGTTGGATGATATGAATTTAGGTCATCCATTGGTAGTTGCAGGTCCCTGTAGTGCCGAAACCGAAGAACAGGTGCTAAAAATTGCCCATGATCTAAAAGATACCGATGTGAGCTATTACCGTGCCGGAATCTGGAAACCACGAACTCGTCCTGGTAATTTTGAAGGAGTAGGGGCCATAGGACTAAAATGGTTGCAAAAGGTAAAAGAAGAGACCGGACTTAAAACCGCCACCGAAGTTGCCAACAGAGCACATGTTGATCTAGCCTTGGAGCACGATATCGATATGTTGTGGATAGGGGCACGTTCTACCGTAAGTCCATTTATTGTCCAAGAGATTGCAGATGCGCTCGAAGGTACCGATAAAGTTGTGTTGGTAAAAAACCCGGTAAATCCAGATCTTTCACTTTGGTTAGGTGCCGTGGAGCGTTTATATTCTGCCAACATTAAAAAATTAGGTGTGATCCATAGAGGTTTTTCCACTTACGAAAAAACCAAATACCGTAACATACCGGAGTGGCAGCTGGCCATTGAACTACAAACAAGGTTCCCGGATTTACCCATCGTAAACGACCCAAGCCACATTACAGGAAAAAGGGATATGGTTTTTGATGTGTCGCAGACTGCATTGGATTTGAATTTTGATGGGTTGATGATAGAAACACATTATGACCCGGACAACGCATGGAGTGATGCCGCACAACAGGTAACCCCAAAAACCTTGGTCCAGATCATGAAGGATCTGCGAATTAGAAAAGAAACCGATGAAGAAGCAGAGTACATGAGCAATTTGACCAACCTAAGAGCGCAAATAGATGTCCTGGACAATCAGTTGATCGATCTTTTGGGCAAAAGGATGAAAGTGTCGGACGGAATCGGTGAGCTCAAAAAGCAGAAGAACGTTGCCGTACTCCAAAGCAATCGTTGGAACGCAATCCTGGGCAATATGATCTTGGAGGGCGAGCAAAGGGGATTGAGCGAGGAATTCGTATTAAGAATGTTCAAGGCAATCCACCAAGAATCCATTAACCACCAAGAAAAAATAATCAAGTCATAAGCTGATTTTTAACAGTCAGATTCATTTAAGAACTATTTACGGCCATAATATCCAGTGCCGTAAATAGTTTTTTTTTGTTTCAAACTGTAACAAACCTCCTAAGTGATCATCTTTCCAAAGTAAAAACACTCTATCATGAAAAAAATATACACATTAGGATTTTTATTGCTTCCATTGATCATGTTATCGCAAAGAATTATAGACACGGAGGTTGGGGAATTCAACAAAATCAAAGTTTTTGATTTGATCGAGGTCAATTTGATCCAATCCGACGAGAACAAAATTATGATCAAAGGCTGGAACGTGGACGATATTAAATGGACCAACAAAAATGGGGTTCTTAAACTGCGTATGCAATTGGATAAAAAATTCCAGGGAGAAGATACAATGATCGAAGTCTACTACACCAACTTGGATGTTATAGATGGGAACGAGGGTGCCAGAATTACCTGTAACGAGTTGGTGAACAAAAGTAAAATAGAGCTAAGGGCCCAGGAAGGCGCCATGATCCATATTGGGATGGATGTAGATTATGCAGAGATCCGAGCGGTGACAGGCGGTATTGTTAAAGCCTCTGGACTTGCCAAAAACCAAAGCGTTGTGCTCAATACCGGAGGTATTTTTGAAGGTAGGGAACTGCGCACCGCAACAACGGATGTAAAAATTTCAGCCGGGGGCGAAGCCGATGTTTTTGCTTCGGAATTGGTGGAAATCAATGTAAAGGCCGGAGGAGATGTCTACGTGTATGGAAATCCGACAACGGTGAATAAGAGAACATTTGTAGGGGGCAGGGTCTACATTAAAGATTAATGAAACTTGTTGGCTTAACTAAAAGAGGCTGTTTAAAAAGTCGATCTTTGTCAACCTGAAACAAGTTCAGACTGATGTATTTCACTACTTTTTAAACAGCCTCTTTTAGTTTTATATCGATCGGAAAGGTTATTTTTTAAAGATATATCGGGTAATAAAAATACCTTGTCCATCACCTTTTCCTCCTTCACTTTCAACACCGCTAACAACAAAGGCCAATTCCCATCCGTTGGCGATCATATCGTTGATCATGGAAGTGATCATAGCGTCGTTGGCCGCAATATTCTGAAAACGGATACCGCCAACATTGTAAAAGTTCAACAATTTGGTCTCTTCGAAATTTTTAACACGGATTTCGTTTCTTTTGGACTTGTTTCTCGTGTTATCGTCCTCTGTTTGTACACTGGTAAATTCTTTATAATCCTTGTCCTCAAGAGCGTTGATTATTCTTGATCTACCAAGCCCGTTGGGCACTATGGATTCAACGCTGGTAATTACTTTGTACTGTTGTGCGTTTACGCTAAATGCAGTGGTCAAAGCGATTACTGCGGCAAATAAGATTTTTTTCATGTTTAAATTTTGATGATTAATATGCTATAAATAAAGATATACGACGAAACGAAAGGAATATTGTTTCTTTGTATTTTAAAAAACTAACAAATTTTGAACGGAACAGTTTATAAATCGACCGGAAGTTGGTACACCGTAAAGTCCAATGAAGGCAACTTTTACGAATGCCGTATAAAGGGCAAGTTCCGTACACATGGGATTAAGAGCACTAATCCAGTGGCCGTTGGCGACCATGTCAGTTTTGAACTGGAAACTATTGGTGACGAGACGATCGGTATAATTTCCAAAATTGGCGATCGTAAAAACTACATAGTCCGAAAGTCCGTTAAGCTTTCCAAACAAACACATATTATTGCATCCAATTTAGATCAGGTATTCCTATTGGTCACTTTGAACAACCCTCCCACCTTTACCAGTTTTATAGATCGATTTTTGGTGACTGCAGAAGCTTATGAAATTCCGGTAGTGCTACTTTTTAATAAAATGGATGTTTACCAAGAAGAAGAAAGGTTTGAGGTGGATTATTTAATGGATCTATATACGAAAATTGGGTATAAGTGCATTAAAATTGAAGCAAAACAAGGTAAGAACGTTGATTTGGTAAAAGAAATAATGAAAGGGAAAACCAGTATGTTCGCCGGTCATTCCGGGGTAGGAAAGTCTACATTGGTAAATGCCTTGGAACCTGGAATGCAACTTAAAACTGCCGAAATTTCTGAGCAGCACATGCAAGGCCAACATACCACCACTTTTGCCGAAATGTACGACTTGTCTTTCGATGCACGGATAATCGACACCCCCGGGATTAAAGGTTTTGGTATCGTGGATATGGACAAGCACGAGATCGGAGACTATTTTCCCGAGTTTTTTGCGTTAAAATCGGAGTGTAAATTTAATAACTGTTTACATCTGGACGAACCCAAATGTGCCGTAAAAAAAGCTCTGGAGAACAATGAAATTGCAGCAAGTCGCTATCGGAGCTATGTGCAAATGCTCACTGGGGAAGAGGAGAATCCATACAGGGAAAGATAAATGAGAACAGTACTGCAGAGAGTATCAAAGGCAAGTGTTGCCGTCGATGGCAAAATGATATCATCCATCGGAAGCGGGCTTTTGATCTTATTGGGCATCGAGGATGCCGATACAAAAGAAGATATAGACTGGTTGACCAATAAAGTTTTAAACCTTCGCATTTTTAACGACGAGAACGGGGTGATGAACCGCTCCGTATTGGATACTGACGGCGATATTATAGTAGTTAGTCAGTTTACATTGCATGCATCTACCAAAAAAGGAAATCGACCATCGTATATAAAAGCCGCAAAACCCGATGTTGCCATTCCTGTGTACGAGAGTTTTGTTCAGGTATTGGAGCAAAAATTCGGAAAGAAGGTTGGAACCGGAATTTTTGGCGCCGATATGAAAGTGGAGTTGCTCAATGATGGTCCGGTTACCATTATTGTGGACACAAAAAATAGAGAATAATATTTTATGTTGAAAAAAATCTCTTTTTTGTAAGAAATTAACCATACATTGTTTGTGTGTTAATGGGTTTGGTGATAGGATTTTTTTAATTTAATCCATGCCTGCTAACTTTAACTAAAGTTGGTTATTTAGGGAGGAAATCGGTAAAATTGCCAAAATGGATTTTTTGAAATTAAAATATTGTATTCTTTTCTTGCTCTCCCTGCATGGGTTGGTTGCTCAGGAGATAAAGTTTGGAAAAGTCACTAAAGATGAAGTGTCGGCCACTCACCATGCACGGTACCCAAATGCACACGCCGCAATTCTTTATAAAGGTGAATTGGTTAGCTTTGATTTTGACGACAAGAGAGGTTGGCGTCAAATAATAGAAGTTCACTACAGGGTAAAGATCTATAATAAACAAGGATTCAATTGGGCAAGCTTGCAAACTCTCCTTTTAACGGATGGTGGTAATCGTCAGGATATTTCAAAAATCAGTGGATTTACTTTTAATATTATTGATGGAAAAATAATTAAGTCTCAACTGGAAAATGAGGGGATAATTATAGAGAAAGTTGATGAGAACCTAAAGCGTGTTTCTATTACTTTGCCAGATGTAAAAGAGGGAAGTGTTTTAGAATTTAAATATGTAATTGAATCACCTGTAAACAGGAATATAGATGAGTTTTGGTTTCAATTTGAAATTCCGGTCGATTACGCAATGGTACAATTGAAAATTCCAGAGTACTTTGTTTATAAACAATACAATAGAGGTTTTTTTCCTATAGAGTTTGAACGATCACAGGAGAATAGATCGATCAATGCTACATCCCAAACAACCTATACTATTAAAAAGTCGTCAAATGTTTCAATAGGAAAGGAAACCTTAAAATTTGTGGAAAATGTGTTTACTTTCTCATCTTCGAACTTGCCAGGATTGGTTAAAGAATCTCAAGTATTCAATTTAAGCGATTATAGGTCTTCCATTCAATTCAAACTAATGTCAACCAGATTTCCCGATGAGCCAGAAAAAGATTATAGTGCTTCTTGGGAAGATGTGGCTAAATCCATTTATAAAAGAGAGAGTTTTGGTGAAGAGTTAAATCGACATGATTATTTTGAAGAAGACCTAAAGCAAGTGGTTCGCGGTGCATCAACCGAAAAGGAAAAGGCCCTGGCCATATTTAATTTCGTAAAGTCGAAGATGAATTGGGACTATAGTTTCGGCATACGGTGCAACAGCAAAGGGATTAAAGAGGCGTATAGTACTGGAATAGGAAATGTTGCCGATATTAATCTCATGCTTACGGCAATGTTTAGAAATATAGGATTACGAGCTGACCCCATTTTAATCAGTTCAACCGGAAACGGAATCCCATTATTTCCTAAATCTGATGCATTTAATTACGTTATAGTAGGACTTCAATTACAAGACGATCTATTACTTTTTGATGCTACCGAAAAATATGGTTGCCCGGACATTATTGCCATGCATGCTATCCATTGGGTCGGGAGGCTTATTCGCGAAGACGGTACTACGGCTCAAGTGGATCTTGTTCCAAAACATAAATCTTTGAATGCCGAGTTGGTCACTGCTACACTTAACGAAGATGGTTCGATTACGGGTAGATACAGGCATCAAACTACTGGATATTTTGCTCTTTCATTAAGAAAGATGAATGCAGCGAACCCAGGGGAATCATATCTGGATAACATTGAAAGGAAAAAAACGGATCACGAAATTTCCAATTTTAATGTTTTGAATCATGATGACTCATGTAAACCTTTGATTCAAACCTATAACTTTTACCAAAAAGCTGTTTTCGAAGAAATAGAAGGTAAAATATATTCAAATAATCTTTTTACTTTAAACCATATAAACCCATTCAAGGAGGAAGAAAGGAAATTGCCCATCGAAAAAATTTTCACCCAATCCTTTAAAAAAATAGTGACCATTAAAATTCCCGATGGCTATGCTGTAGAATCATTGCCTGAGCCTGTTGCTATAGTGCTGCCCCAAAATATAGGGAGTTTCAAATATGAATTGTGGGTAAAGGAGGATATTATAAAAATCTCTTCTGAAGTCGATTGGAATACAACCGTGATTCTTCCAGAGCACTATGCTGAAGTTAAGGAGTTTTATAATCGAATAGCAAATGGATATTCCGGTAAATTAATTCTAGCCAAATCTTAAAGATCAGATAATCAATCTAAATTGATAATGCTGTATAATAGGTATTTTAATTATTAACCTATTATTTTTATACATTCAATAAAAATAGAAATAGGTGAACATAGAAAACGCACAAAAGGCCGTTGATGAGTGGATTAAAAATCATGGGGTCCGTTACTTTAACGAACTGACCAACATGGCCCAGCTTACCGAAGAGGTTGGCGAAGTGGCCCGTATTATTGCCAGAAGATATGGTGAACAGAGCGAAAAAGAATCCGACAAAGCAAAGGATCTGGGCGAAGAACTTGCCGATGTTGTTTTTGTGGTACTCTGCTTGGCCAACCAAACCGGAATCGATTTACAAGAGGCATTCGATAAAAAATTGGATCTAAAGACCAAAAGGGATCACGACCGTCATCAAAATAACAAAAAGCTTAAATAAAGTTTCGGTTATAAAGGGACTTTAGGGCTGTTTTTTCTAGTTTTGACAATTCATACAAACCCTAACGAATTGAAACTCCAACTTTCTTCTCCCAACAATACAAAAATTGAAAAAGACATAGCAATCACTGGTTCTAAGAGTGAAACAAACCGTTCGTTATTGTTGCAGGCGCTTTTTCCGAATATTAAAATAGCCAATCTTTCCAATTCGGACGATGGGGAAGTTATGCAAAAGGGTTTGGCCAAGTCCAATGGAGTGGTGGATATTCACCATGCAGGTACCGCTATGCGTTTTTTAACCGCCTATTTTGCATCGCAACAAGGCAAACAAGTGGTGCTCACGGGTTCGCATCGAATGCAGGAGCGGCCTATTAAAGTGTTGGTGGAAGCATTGCAAGCACTCGGGGCAGATATTCAATACGAAAAGGAAACGGGTTATCCCCCGCTGAAGATTTCTGGTAAAAAGCTCGGAAAAAACCGTGTATCCCTGCCTGCAAACATTAGCAGCCAATATATTTCCGCATTACTTTTAATTGCACCTAGCTTGGAGAATGGTTTGGAACTGGAACTGATCGGCAAGATTACATCTGTTCCTTATATAAAAATGACATTGGCCCTGTTGGAACAGATAGGCGTCCAAACTTCCTTTGTGGCGAACACCATAAAAGTCGCCCCAAAAACAGAGGTGGTTGATACTACTTTGATGGTAGAATCCGATTGGAGTTCGGCCAGCTATTTTTACAGTATTGTGGCCATGTGCGATGTAGGTTCGGCAATAACACTGTCATCGTACAAACAAAACTCTTTACAGGGCGATAGCATTTTGGCAAAAATCTATAAGGATTTTGGTGTGGAGACCATATTTACGGACAATACCATTGTACTCAAGAAAACATCAAAAGATATTGCCGACCATTTAACTTACGATCTTTCCAACGCCCCGGATATTGCTCAGACGATTGCCGTTAGCTGCTTGGGATTGGGTATTGGTTGCCACTTGACCGGCTTGCACACCTTGCCCATTAAGGAAACCGACCGGTTGGCTGCTCTGCAAAAAGAGTTGGGCAAGTTTGGTGCCAAGGTGGATATCGATTCCGAAAGCCTGACCTTACAAGCACAAAATCAGCTTGCAGAAGGAGTTTTCGTGGATACCTACAATGATCATCGAATGGCGATGGCCTTTGGCCCACTAGCACTGAAAGTTGACTTTGTGGTCAACGATGCCGAAGTGGTTTCCAAATCCTATCCCGATTTTTGGAACGACCTAAGAACCCTTGGGTTCGCAGTCCAAGAATTGTAAATCACATTTAATCATCAAATTACTTGACATCCCCTATCACGAGGTTGTATATTTGCACCTCTTAAAAAAAATCGAAAAAAAGTCCACATGAAATTATCGAACTTCAATTTTGAATTGCCAAAAGAATTGTTGGCAGAATATCCCGCGGAACATCGTGACGAATCCAAACTAATGGTAGTTCATAGGGATACAGGAAAAATTGAGCATAAAATGTTCAAAGACATCGTAGATTATTTTGATGAAGACGATGTAATGGTCTTGAACAATACCAAGGTGTTTCCTGCGAGACTTTTTGGAAACAAGGAAAAAACCGGTGCTAGGATAGAAGTGTTCTTGCTTAGGGAACTTAACCAAGAGCAACGACTTTGGGATGTTTTGGTAGATCCGGCAAGAAAGATTAGGATCGGTAACAAGCTTTATTTTGGCGATGATGAAAGTTTGGTGGCAGAAGTGATCGATAATACAACATCGAGAGGAAGAACATTGCGTTTTCTTTACGATGGTTCTTATACCGATTTTAGAAGAAAGCTTAGGGAACTTGGAGAAACTCCGTTGCCCAAATACATTAAAAGAGAGGTAACACCAGAAGACGAGGAACGTTACCAGACCATTTACGCCAAGCACGAGGGAGCTGTAGCAGCACCGACCGCAGGGCTTCACTTTTCCAAACACTTATTAAAGCGTTTGGAGATCAAAGGCATTCAGTTTGCAGAGGTCACTTTGCACGTAGGACTGGGAACATTTAACCCAGTAGAGGTAGAGGACTTGTCCAAACACAAAATGGACAGCGAAGAATTGGTGATCGATGAAAAAGCAACAGAAGTAGTAAATAACGCAAAAGCCAACAAGCGAAGAGTATGTGCCGTAGGTACAACCGTTATGCGCGGCTTGGAAAGTGCTGTTTCTTCAGAGCATACATTGAATACGTTTGAAGGATGGACCAATAAGTTCATATTTCCTCCGTACGATTTTAGCATAGCCAATTGTATGATCACCAATTTCCACTTGCCAAAATCCACATTAATGATGATGGTTTCCGCATTTGCCGGTCACGATCTTATAAAGAAAGCGTACAAGCAGGCAATTTTGGAAGGATATCGTTTCTACTCCTATGGAGATGCGATGTTGATTCTATAAAAACGGAAAATCATAGAAGAAAAATCCCGTTGACCTTAAAGTGAACGGGATTTTTTTCTTCCTTATCTTTAGATAGTGGAAAACAAAAAGAAGGATATACGCGCATTGACCAAAGAGCAGCTCCGAAACTTTTTTGTGGAGCAGGGAGACAAAGCATTTCGTGGAAACCAAGTGTACGAATGGTTGTGGCAAAAGTCGGCCCACGATTTTGATGCGATGACCAATATTTCCAAGGAAACCCGACAAATGTTGGAAGATAACTTTGTTATCAATCATATTCGGGTAGATCAAATGCAGCGAAGTTCCGACGGAACCATTAAAAATGCCGTTCGTTTGCATGATGGCTTAATAGTGGAATCCGTTTTGATTCCCACGGAAACCCGGACCACAGCCTGTGTGTCCAGTCAGGTTGGATGCAGTTTGGATTGTAAATTCTGTGCAACGGCCCGTCTAAAACGCATGAGGAATTTAAATCCGGATGAGATATATGATCAGGTAGTGGCCATAGACAACGAGAGCAGATTGTATTTTGATCGTCCGTTGAGCAATATAGTTTTTATGGGTATGGGAGAACCGTTGATGAACTATAACAATGTGCTCAAGGCCATAGAAAAAATTACTTCCCCGGAAGGATTGGGCATGTCCCCCAAGCGTATTGTGGTCTCTACCTCCGGAGTGCCTAAGATGATCAGGAAAATGGCCGACGAAGAAGTCAAATTTGGTCTGGCAGTTTCATTGCACTCCGCTATCGACGAGGTCCGAACTTCCATTATGCCCTTTAATGCCACATTTCCACTTAAAGAACTCAGGGAGGCGTTGGAGTATTGGTACAGCAAGACCAAGAATAGAATTACCTACGAATATGTGGTCTGGAAAGGAATCAACGATACCCAGAAGGCAGCAGATGCACTG